>CAIVDU010000035.1 GCA_903904815.1 uncultured Armatimonadota bacterium | reverse complement strand
CGAAACTGAGCGGAGTGGTAACACCGAGGACCTTCTCCGGGTGGACAGAAATGTGGGCTGTAGTTGGCGACTGGGCGAGGAGGGCCAGGGTCGCAAAGAGAGGGAGCATTTTCTAGAGATTTCCCTTTTCGATGGTTTGGTATTGGGCCATGGTTGCTGTATATTACAAAGCACAACGCGTTTTGCACAACGCTTTGCGCAAAAAGAGATGGCATCTATTCGAGACGTCGCAGAAAAGGCAGGAGTTTCCATCGGCACGGTTTCCCATGTGCTGAATGGGAATGGCCAGGCTCGCATTAGTGTGGCGACTCAGGAGCGGGTTCGGGGGATTGCGATCGCCCTGGGCTACCGGCCAAATCGACTGGCCCGAAGCCTGTGGCGAGGCAAGACGGATACGATCGGACTGCTGGTTTCGGGGCTCCAGAACCCGTTCTTCGTGGAGGTGCTTGAAGCAGCCCAGAGGCTGGCAATCGAAGCTGGCTATCAAGTGCTGGTTGACTCGGGTCCCTCCGTCAAGGGCACCTATAACGCTCACCCTCGGATTTCCGATTGGCCGGTAGACGCGGCGCTGGCGTGGACGAATCCGGATCAATCGATTACCTCCTTCATCGGAGCAAACGGAAGTTCGATTCCCACGGTTTACCTTGGGTTTGAGCGCAAGGATGGGTCGGACTGGGTTGCGTTCGATCTGTATGAGGGCACGATGCAGTTGGCCAAGCACCTGGCGGAGCGAGGGTATCGGCGGGTCGGATTCGTTTCGGCCTACGAGATTGAAAAGTCGAGTCAGGAGTCGCGGTATCGCGCGTATTGCGATGCTTGCGCCCTTTACGCCTGGGAGCCCCGCCTGTACGTCACTGAGGGCGAACAAGAGACAAGGTCAGCGGCAACAGAGTTGGGGAGCCATGTGGCGAGGCTTGGGCATGATCGGCCGGACGCGCTGCTTTGCCACAACGACATTCTGGCAGTCGGCGTTGCGTGCGGTCTTGAGAGAGCCGGGGTTTTGATTCCGAATGAAATCGCGGTGGCCGGATTTGACGGCATCGAAGAGGGGCAATTCCGGGTCAAGCCACTCACTACAGTGCGGACGGATCCCGAGGAGTTGGTACGCGCCGCGCTTGAGATGCTTTACGAGCGCATGAACTCGGGGAACGACGGCAAAGCCCGCACTAAGAAGATACCGGCGCAGCTTCTAATTGGAGGAACGACTTGATCCATCGCCGCCCATGACTGGTCGAAAAACGGAATCAGTGGAGAACTTACAGACCTCCGCAATAGAGCCTTTATGCTTTTGAACTTCTGTCGTGATGGGGTTGCGAAGCAAGTATGTTCCTCTGCCAGTGGCGGGTGAAACGGCTATGCGCGACGTAGGGGTCGGGAAGAGGTAGTCGCCCCAGGGCGACGAGTGCGAGGGACAATTGCCACAGGCAGCATGGAAAACGTATTTCGCCCCAGGGGACTGTTAAGGAAGCGGCGAGAGTAAAGTCGGTTCAGCATGAAATCCAACCGAACTGGAACGCACACAGGAGGGCGATCACGCATCCTACGAAGAGTCCAAACCCAATTAAGAGCGTCCAAATGATGCCCATGAACATTCGGTCGTAAATAGAGCGATCCGGTCTGTAAGACTTTTCTTCGGGTTCAGAGGGATTCATGACCGCGATCAGCATAGGGGAAGCCAGCCGGTCATAATTCCGACGAATGTCGCGGCGAAGGCTCCCATGACGAGACCGATTGCAATGATGAAGATCAGAGCGATACCGCTTGCAATTTTTTTCCCAAGGGTCGCAGCAGACTGACTAGATTTGTCGACGACCTCATCAGGGTTTTGAACGATCACTTTTTATTCTCGGGTCGTTGGAGTCGGTGGGCGATTCGCTCTTTTATGTCAGGAGTCAGGTCCTCGGCCGATTGGCCAGCGTCCGTAGCGATCTTCAAGATGTCTACGAGAGAGCCACCTCCGGGCAGGGAGGCTTGGGCGAGACAGAACGTGCGGACGGCCCGCTTGCCGCTTCGGCAGTAGAGCAAGGTCTCGCCTTGGCTGTTCTCAATCGCACTTTTCAGCGCATGGACGGCAGAATCGGGGATTTTGCCATGCGGGACCGGTACGTAAAAGAAACGAAGCTCTCGGCTTCGGCACTCCGCGGCAACTTGGGATGACGAAGGTTGGTTGGCCGCTTCGCCGTCAGGCCGAAGATCGATGACAGTTTGAAAGTGTCGGAATTGAGTCGATCGGAAGTCAGACAGTTGGACCTGTCCGGACACATAAAACCGATCGTAAAGGGGCTTTATCTCCGAGCTTGGCGTTGGCGGACGCGTGATATACAGGTCCGCAAGCACAATTCCGAATCCGGCCAGGATCGAAATAAGCAAGATCCTTCCCTGCTTCATTGCGGGCTCCTTGAGCTATCGGTGGGCATCAGAATGATCATCCCACGGAATAGGGTGCTTCTACGAGCCTTTCGGGCGGATTTGAGGCTATTGGACTTTTGCAATTCCCAATTGGATACAACCCCTGCCGGGGTAGACGGTCTGGGAGAATGCCTACCCCGGGTAGCGTCGCCGGAGCGTCACAACCCGGGGCTAAAAGACACAACCGCTCTGCGGTTGGGATAGCCCACATTCGGTCTGTCTCGACCCGTGTTTCAAAGGCGGACTTTTGCAGACCCTCTCTCCCTTTGCGAAAGGGAGAGGGAGCCAGCTTGATAGGTTCATTATTGCCTTCAAGTGATGGAGCTTGAAGATGTCTTCGGGATCGGGGAATTAGGGCACTACTCCGACAGTTTCTTGATGGCGGCGTCGGCTTCGGCAGCTTGGATTCCATGGGACTTGAGGTCTTGGAGATCGGGGATCAGTGCCTTTAGGTTGCGGGCAGTGGCTTGGTGGATGGCGGCGGAGATGACGGGAGTCTCGCCGGCATGCAGGGCGGAGCGGACTGCATTGAGCAGGCGCGGATCTTCGGCAGGGATGTTTGTGAGGGCGTCGACGCCGATTTGGCGGATGTAGGTGCTGTGGCCTTCGGATGAGGTGTCGAGGATAACGGCGTCCCAGCCGGGGGCTTTGGCGGCGGTCATCACGTCGAGGGCGGCGCGGCGGAGGTCTTGGCTTTGCGTCTTGAGGGCGACATTGGCGGCAAAGTCACGCACCAGGGCGTAGTCGATCTTGGCCAAACCTTTAAGAGCAGCGGCTACCACCACGTAGGGTTGATCGTCTCCGAGCATCTTCTTCAGGCGGGCGATGTCCTCTGATCCATTAGAGACTCCGGCAAGACCAGTGGCGGCGTTCGCTCGTCGCGAGTAGTTGGGGCTTTTGAGTTCGGAGACCCAGAAGTCGTGCACGGTGGCTCGTTTGAGGCTGGCGAGTTTCGAGGTGTCGGGCAGGGCCGGGAAGTCACCGCTATCTTGCTGGAGCTTCCTTACGATTGCCTGAAGAGTGGCATCGGTGGGTTCGCCGTCGAGCAAGTGGCTCATGGCGTAGGCCTGATCGGTCGGGTTTACGGCGTACTGGAACACCGACAGGAGTTCTTCTTGAGCCCAAGGCTCCTTAGGGATCTCGCGGACGAAGTCGTGCTCAGGATCGAAGATGACGGTCTTAGGGGTGGAGGTGACCGGAATCGAGATCACCTGGTCCTTGGCATTGAGGTGGATCGAAGTTCGGGTGACTCCGCTGCCGGTCACGACATCGGCGAGGGTCTGAAGGTCGTAGATGGGCACCCCGAGGCTGGTGTTTTGCAGTTGCTGGACGTGAAGGTTGACGACTCCCTTTGCGGCATCGTACGACCACGACCAGTCGATGACCGGGTGTCCCGGTTTGAAGACCCACTGATCGAACCAGGCGTGAAGGTTGACTCCGGTGGCGTCGGTCATGTCCTCGATAAGGTCATTCGACTCGACATTGCCCGGTCCGCGATGAGCGAGGTAGCGCCGAATTCCCCGGAAGAAGGCAGCGTCGCCAAGCTGGGCGCGCAGAGACATGAGGACGCCGGCGCCCTTGTTGTAAGTGGTCCAGCCTCCCATGCCG
Source organism: uncultured Armatimonadota bacterium (assembly GCA_903904815.1). Taxonomy (GTDB): domain Bacteria; phylum Armatimonadota; class Fimbriimonadia; order Fimbriimonadales; family Fimbriimonadaceae; genus Fimbriimonas. The sequence goes on along the minus strand of CAIVDU010000035.1, from coordinate 3,299 downwards.
GTGGAGTCGGAATAGTTGTTGGTGGCGATCGGCCTGAAGTCTCGGCGGCTGTCACGGAAGTAGATCTGGCTGTACGACTCCATTTGCCGCATTGACTCGATGCGACCTCGGCTGTGGAGGGTGTACATCATTTCCATGAAGGTGGCGAAACCTTCGTTCAACCAGGTGTCACCCCAGTTTTTGCAGGTCACGTAGTCGCCGAACCAGTGGTGGGCGGTTTCGTGAGCGACGATGTCCTCGGTGGGGTGCATGCCGTCTCGGTCATCCGTGAGGAACGGGCTGTGGCCCCAGTAGACCGGGTACATCGTGGCGCTGACGTTCTCCTCGGCATAGGGGTGATCGTAGGTCAAGTTTTGACCGTACTTGGCCCACGGGTACTTCACACCAGTGATTTCAGAGAAGTAGTCGAGGATGTCCTTGGTGTGAATGAAGGTGGACACCAGCTTGTCACTCAGTCCCTTCGGGCAAGAAAGGATGAGCGGCATGCCATGCCACGAATCGTATTTCACGTCGAAGGGACCGGCGACGATACTGTTCAGATAGTTGGCGTGAGGCTGGTCCATCTTCCAGTCCAACGTGTGACGGTGGTTAGGAGCCGGCTTGTCGGAAAGGAGCAGACCGTTGCTAAAGACGCTCCATTCGGACGGCACGGTGATGTGCAGTTCGGTGGTGCTGAAATCGTTGGGGTAGGACCAGGCAACGGGGGACGCGCTTAGACCCTCGGTGTAGAAGCCGATCTTCTCGGGCTCTTCTTTGTTTGGTTTGAACCAGTGGAAGAAGGTCCCCTCGATGTGTGTTTTCAGTTTGTGGACGGTGCCCGCCGGGCTGGGAGGAATCTGGATATGGATGGAACCCGCGTGAGTGAACGGGGCTGGATTGCCATCGATTTCCACGCTGGTGACCTTCTCGGCGGTGGTATCGAAGTCGACTTGGGTCGTTCCGTCGCGGAGCATCGAGAACGTGTCGATGACGTCGGCGGTCGCTCGTTGGTGGACGTCGTCGATGTCGTAGAACGTCTCCACATGGATCATGTGGTAGGTGCGGTCGGGGGCGAAATGGAGTGTCGGCGGCGCTGCCTGTCCCATGGCGAGAGTAGTGGCGACCCAGGTCGCGAGAGAGATGGCCGTAGCGGCGCCTTTCATGCGGGGAGCATACCGAAGACGGCGCGAGGCCGTCTTCGGTCGTGCCGCCCGCGGCGGCGGAGTAATGGAGTGGTGGTCATGCGTTCGGAAGGGGGCCTCGCGTTCAGTGTTGTCTTTTTCTGCGACCGCCTTTCGGGGGTTGATGGGAGCGGATGGTCCGCTCCGGTGGTCGACGGGAGTCGACGCACCGGCCCCCCTATGAGACCCCTCAGGGGTCTGGGGCGGCGGTGAGCGGCCTGGGCGCGGAGTGTTGGAGGCGCCCCCTTGGCGGCGGAAGGGAGGCGCGGCTACGGAGGTAACCTCGGCACGAAATGGCGTTGATTTTGGTTGGGTTGGCGGCGGTGTTGGGGATGACGGTGGGGGATGCTCGTCTCGATTCGCGATGGTCGGTCGAGAAGGCGAACCGTTGGTATGAGAAGCAGCCTTGGATCGTGGGGTGCAACTTTATTCCGAGCACGGCCATTAACCAGTTGGAGATGTGGCAAGGGGACACCTTTGACTTACCGACGATCGATCGCGAGCTTGGCTATGCGCAAGGCATCGGAATGAACTCGGTTCGGGTGTTTCTGCACGATCTTGCTTGGGAACAGGACCAGAAGGGGTTTAAGTCTCGCGTCACCGAGTTCCTGAAGGTGGCGGATAAGCACAAGATCAAGACCATGTTCGTGCTTTTCGACAGCTGTTGGGATCCGGAACCCCACGTTGGGAAGCAGCGCGCACCCCGTGTCGGCGTTCACAACGGAGGTTGGGTGCAGTGCCCGGGCGCGAAATCGGAGAAAGATCCCTCAACTTGGCCCAAGTTGAAAGAGTACGCCTACGACATGGTTCATTCGTTTCGGCGCGACCCCCGAGTTCTGATGTGGGACGTCTACAATGAGCCTCGCAAGGAAGCTCTCCCATTGCTCAAAGAGGCGTTCCAATGGGTTCGGTCAGCTTCCCCATCACAGCCGGTGACCTCGGCCCCGTTTGGCGGCGACGAGGCAGTGAGCGCGTTTCAACTGGAGTCTTCCGACGTGACGACGTGCCACAACTACGGCCCGGCCAACGAGCTGAGCGCCTATCTGGACAAATTAGCGGTCGGTGGACGTCCGATTGTATGCTCGGAATGGATGGCGCGTACGGCGGGTAGCACGGTCAAGGGCAACCTGCACGTGTTCAAGGATCGACATGTGGGCTGCATGAATTGGGGTTTGGTGGCGGGAAAGACAGAGACGATGTATCCCTGGGGCTCGAAAGAAGGCACCCCGGAGCCGGCAATTTGGTTCCACGACTTGTTCCGGGCGGATGGGACGCCGTTCGATCCGGCGGAGGTTGCGTTGTTTAGAGAGTTAACCCAGCGTGGTGGTTAGAGGTCGACGTCCTTCCCACGGTAGGACCGCACCGAGCGGTCCTACCGTGGGCTTATCAATGCAGCCGCTTCGCGGTTGAACACTTACCAGGTGAGCGACGGAGTGTGGAGACCCGAATCACTCTTTCGAAGTTGGCAGTGAGTTGTTTGCTGTTTGCATTCCGGATGGCTTCGAGTGATTCCGAGTTAGGTGATGGACTGCGGAGACACAAATCATTCTCCGCCTACCGGGGTTTGTGCTCCGTAGTCGGAGCTCGCGAGTAGCGCGGCAAGTGTCGTCTGGTGGGTTGGCTCGAGCGTGAACTCGTGGGTTTCGCGGAGGGCGTTGGCCCAGTGGGCTAGGCGGAAAACGTCGTCTTTGCGATTTCGTTTTTCGGCGTATCCGGCTCGGCGGATGAGGCAGATGCAGAACTGGCGATATTCGCTGATTGATTCGTAAATCTGGCCTGCGTGGGCGACGTGCCGGTCGGCCTCGGCCAGGGCCGACTCACGCTCAGCGATCGAGGCAAACAGAAGGATGGCCCTTGCTTCGCGATCATAGGTTTTTCGCTTTCGAGTGACGGCGAGGGCCTTCGCCGCCCAGTCGCGGGCGGCGGCAAAGTCGTCACATTCGAGGGCGGCTAATGACTGCCAGCTCAAGATGTAGCTTAGTTCGTGTTGAGAGTGTTCCGAAGCGATCCTTGCCGCCTCGTCAGACCACGACGCCAGTGCTTGGAAGTCCCGGTGAAGGACGGCGATGGATGCGAAACACCTGAGGCTGGCATAACGGATCCGCCAATCATTGGCCAGATCGCCTCGAGCTAGCTGTT
>CAIVDU010000034.1 GCA_903904815.1 uncultured Armatimonadota bacterium | reverse complement strand
CCTACGCAGAAGCCGTTAACGCACTCATTCAAGAGATTAAAACCGTGGCAAGAGGCTTCAGAAGATTCGAGAACTTCAGAATAGCCATCCTCTTCTTTCTAGGAAAGCTTGAACTCAGCCCACACAAATGTCGATAGTCCCTGGAAGGCACGGTATCCGACAGTGGCGCATGGTCGCATCTTCGTGGGCGGAACCGGCTACGACCAGAACATTGGGGCGGTTGCTGGCTCTAGCATTACTTCGGGTTGCCTCTTCTCGTGCCACGACTACGGCTTCTGGAATCAGAGCCAGACATCCAATAGTTGGTTTTACAACAGTCTGTCGACTGAAGTTGGATCGTATGCATCGCGAACTGTCCTTACTGAGTTCGGCGGAGACATGAATCAAGGTTGGAACTACCAAGGGGGTGATCAGGGCAACTATCAGATCGCCTCTCTCAATGGGTTCTGTAACTACTGCCACGCTACCGGTATGGGCTCCACCTACTGGGCAGGACTGAAAACGGGTGACTGGTACAGCCTTTACACGTTGAGCGGAACCACGATGACACTCCAGAGTTCTAGCGGATTGACGCTGATACAGTACGGCTGGTAGGGCCTTGCAAGGTGGGCAGGTCTAACGATCTGCCCTATTTCAAACTCACAAGTTTCACGAATTGCTTCTCCAACTTTTGCCCCCCGATCTCACAATTTCCAGCGTATTGTGAGATCGTTGGTGATCGCTACCTGTCACGAGTCAGGTTCGGGTACGTTAGCCTCGGTCATTGCTCAAAGAAGTGAGGGAAATCGAGCTTGGATTTACTGACTCCGACGCCATTGCGAATCGAATTCTCCACGCTACGAACTTTCAACGCGGGAACCGTAAGCGATCGCCTGCCGATCCTCTGCTTTGAGGATCCTGCCTCGAACCCGGACCTCGTCCGTGGTTACCACCATGTCGACTTTATGTCGGTGTTTGTGGCTCGACAGGGAAAGGGGAAACATCTCGTCGACGGGGTGTCATTTGACGTTCATGCGGGTGACGTCTATGCGATGGGATACGGCATGTCGCACCGATTTCAAAACTCCGATGGGTTGATCCTCGATGCGGTCCACTTTGTGCCGACGATGTTCTCGCCGGAAACTCAGGAAGCTCTCTCCGCCATGGAGGGATTGGTACCGATGTTTCTGGGCTGCGAGGGCGTGGGTTCCAGCCGTTGGCTTCGCTTGAGTAAGGCCGCTCATGTCCAGGCTGTGGAGATGCTGCGTGAGATGCGTCAGGAGTGGAGAATCGGGGCTCCTGATCGGGCGCTGATGGTGCAAGCAATGTTCTTGCGGTTCCTCGTTTTCTTAGCGCGTTCCCACCAGGATATCAATCGGTCGGGTTCACGGGTTGGACTCCGAGCTCGGTCCCTCATCGATTTGCGCTACGCAGAGCCTTTGAAAATTGGCGATCTTGCCGCCTCAGCTTTCTTGTCGATCGGAAGGTTTTCTGAGGTGTTTCGGTCTGAGGTCGGGTGTTCTCCTCGAGAGTACTTGGGACAGGTTCGGCTTCAAGCGGCGAAGAGTCTCTTGCTTGAAACAGACCTGACGGTTGCTTCCGTTGCCGAGCGCACTGGCTTTCACGACCCCGGTTACTTCACCCGGTTCTTTCGGCAGCAAACCGGGATAACCCCGTCGGAGTTCCGGCGGGGTCAAGTGTCGGACGCACCTAATAGGTGAGAGTGGCGTTGGTTTAGGGGTTAAGCGGATGCCGTTATGGCTTAATTCCGGCCTGACGCTGTAACGTCTCAGTTTGGATTCTCTTGAGACCGTCGGGCATCTTTGAATCGCCCTCGATCTTTTGAAGATTCTGTTGTGGTGTCAGGCGGGCGTCCGCATTTGGTTGAGCGGAGGTGTTACCTTCGCCTGCTGAGCAACCAGCCACGGTGATTAGGGCAAGAAAAGGAAGCGTGCTGAGTTTCATACCGAAAGGAAATCATGGGACGCACTCACCGGAGATGAGCGCGTCCGGCGATGAAAGGGCCTTACTTGTAGTCGGTTTTCGCCGCGATTTGACCCGACTCGTAGGTTTGCCATGGCGACCAGATCGCTAGGTAGTGCGGAAGGCAGTCCCAACCATCTGCGGCCAAGGTTTGGGAGATCTTGGAGTTCTTTGCGTGACCGTCGAAGTAAGCGAAGTTAGCTCCGCCATTTCCGTCGGTCATCATTCCTCCGAGACCAGGACCGCCGTTCCAGTCCAACTGAACTCCGTCGGCGCTGTAAGGGCGTTCCAGAGCCGTGGAGTGATCTACGTCCAGAAGGAACGTCTTCGTAGGAGCGAACATGATCACACTCGCTGGCGTGTTCAGCGATGTCATGTTGCCGGTACCCTGATTGAACTGAGGGCTGTCCGTGTAGTTGGCTGGCCACCACATCTGAAGTCCACCGAGTTCATTGGCTCCGGCCTCGTTGTTGACAGCATAGGAGCGGGGGAAGCGGGTCGATTCGTCTCCGGCGCCCGCCGGATTTCGTCCCGAGGCGGGTCCCGCGTTCGACCACGGGTTTGACGACAGGGGTGATTGGTAAATGCCGCCGTCGGTGGGGGTCGTGAAGATCTGGCCCACGCTGTTGACGCGGCCTCCGCCGTTCTTGACGTAGGGGTAGATCAGGTCTTTCCAGGTGATCTCGCTTGGACCGGTAAAGTCGGTCGAGAACACGTGAACGTCTCGAATAAAGGGAGCGTGATCGTCATAGTCCCCCGCGTACATCATGAGGGCCAACCCAATATTCTTCATATTGCTCAGGTCGGCGGTCTTCTTCGCAGCTTTCTTCGCTTGAGCGAAAACCGGGAAGAGGATGGCGGCGAGAATGGCGATGATGGCAATAACTACAAGGAGTTCGATAAGCGTGAAACCGCTGCGTTTCATGATAGAGTTACCATAACCCGGCGCATGGGTCATGACCCATGGACGAAAACGGGGAAAGGTAGGACAAATCGACGATCAGCCGTATTTTGTCGGCCTTTCAGAGCGCGCCGGCAACTTCCCCAAGGCACGCGGAGGTCTCGCCATTTTTGGTTGCGACAAGGCGCGGGTAGTACCGAGCGCATATCGATTGGACTCTGAACGCTCTCTTAACACGGCGCCAGTAAAATCGGCATCGACGGGTGTCTACTCCGTCCAGATTCGCAAAAATCGCATGAACCGTCAGATAGCCCTCGCCACATTTGTTCTTCTTGGTTCGGCCGCCTACGGCTATTGGCAGCATCAGGCCAGAGCCCACGACCTGGGCTGGGATGCGGAAAAGACGCAGTACGAACTCTACAACGGTTGGTTCTTGTCTCCGGCCGGGGACCGAACGACGCTCTCAGGAGACACGCCGGGTTCGATCGTCTTCTCCAACGATGGGAAATATGCGCTCGTCAACACCTGTGGCTACAACGACCACACTCTGAATGTGGTCGATTGGCAAACAGGCAAAGTGGTGGATTCTCAAAAGGTTGCCAGAAGTTCTTTTGGCATCGCGGTCGCCGGAAACATGGTCTTTACCAGCGGCGGCGCATCCGGTGGCAAGGCTGAATACCCGGACATCCACACTTGGACCCTTTCGGATGGAAAGCTCTCGGACGCGGGCAGAATCACCCTCGACTCAATTCCCGCAAAAGATCGATTCGTGACGGCGCTTTTGCCCGCTGATCAAGGCATGTACGTCGCGAATGCCCAATCGGACGAGATTCTCCTCATCGACAACCAGGGTACTGTGCTTCGCCACGTGAAGGTTGGATACCGGCCGAGAATGATGGCTCTTTCTCCCGATCGGTCCACCCTTGCCGTCACCGAATGGGGAGACCAGGGAGTTGTGCTGCTGGACTCGCAAACCCTGGCGACTAAGGAGCGATTCGCCACACTGCCTCACCCGACTTGCCTTGTTTACCACCCAGACGGCCGCTTGTTCGTCTCTGAATCGGGCTCCAACACGATCATCCAAATCGAGAATCACCAGGTCACGCGAATTACCGCCTCGATGGACACGATCCACCCGGTGGGACCGACGCCAAACGGGCTCGCCCTGTCAAAAGACGGCAACCAGCTTTTTGTTACCCTTAGTGGTGAGAATGCGGTCGCCGTTATAGACGTTCATGGCGGCCGGCCCTCTCTGAAAGGCCACATTCCTACCGAGCGGTATCCGAGCTTGGTGGCAGTTTCGCCGGATGGAAAGAAGTTGTTGATCGGGACCGCGAAGGGTCTCTACGGGCCGAGTTCGGCAGGTGGGAAGGAGATCCATGGTGCTTCGTCGTCCAAGCAGCAGATGACGGCGCGCGTAGCCATCCTGGATATCCCCGATGATGCCAAACTGCGCGACTATTCCTCCAAAGCCGTCCGCGATTTCCCCGTGGGCGTCAACGCCACCGCCCTAACCTCCGGCGAAGTTCGTTTGGCGACCAGCCACCTCAAAGAGATCAAGCACGTGATCTATGTGATCAAGGAGAACAAGACTTACGATCAGGTTTTGGGCGACTTGAGCTACGCGAATGGCGATCCATCCACCACCCTGTTCGGCGAGAAGGTCACTCCGAACATCCATGAACTTGCGCGCAAGTTCATGACATTTGACAACCTCTATTGCGATGGAGAGGCGTCACAGGTAGGGCATCAGTGGACGGACGCTGGGTATGCGAGTGAGTACACCGAGTCGCAATGGACGAGCAACTACGGAGAGCACGGCGAGCTTGAGAGCGATAAGCGGCTGACGTCATCGCCGGGCGAATACCTCTGGTCAAACGCCAGGAAGAAAGGTCTTTGGGCAAGGGTGTACGGCGAGTACGTCGACGTCCAAGAGGATCATGGCTCACTTGACGATCCCGATATCAAGGCCAATCCAGAGCGATGGGGATATTCCGAACCGTGGGAAAGAGTCTTCGCCCGGGGTGGGTCGGACACCGAGAAGCTCGACACGTTTCTGCCAGAACTAAAGAGGTTTGAGTCGACCGGTCACATGCCAGCGCTTATGGTCATGGCGATGCCTGACGACCATACTCATGGATACGACTCGAAATGGCCAACTCCTAAGGCGATGATCGGGAGTAACGATCTGGCGGTGGGAAGGCTCGTAGAAGCCATTAGCCATTCTAAGTTCTGGGCCGACACCGCGATTTTTGTGATCCAAGACGACACCCAAGGTGGATTGGACCATGTTGACTCTCACCGAACTTATGGGCTCGTTCTCTCGCCGTTCACCCGAAAGGGCGCCGTCGATTCCACTCATTACTCAACAGCATCGATGCTGCTCACGATGGAGACGATTCTTGGTTTGCCCCCTATGTCGAGCTACGACGCGCACGCGACCCCGATGTTGAGGCCGTTCCTTGGTGGACGCGACTTGACACCGTTCTCGGCGGTTGAGCCGGGAGTGGACATTAAGGAAATGAACAAGCCGAAAACGCCGCTTGCTGCGAGAACTGCCCGTCTCGATTTTACGGATATCGATCGTGTTGATCCGGAGACTTTCTCTCGACTGCTCTGGGACGGCGAAAAGCCTGGGGTTCCTTACCCGGGGTCGCGTCCTCACTAAAGGATGAATACATCCAAAACTGGGAAATAGCACCTCCCACTCGAGGCGTGCGCTTCGGACGGTAAATCTGTCGACTCTTGTTTTCGCGGAGATGAATACCACTCGGGCATCCTCCTCAGAGTGCCTCGGATCGGGCAAAAGTTGCAGTTTGTAAACGTGGATTAGAGCGTCAAAGACGATGTCGCGTTGGCGCCAACGGGCCAAGAATTTGCGATTCTATAGAGTTAACTCGCTTGGCAGTGCTGCATCGGCTTGGTCCAGTAACTTGCAAGGGGGACTAGCCATATGGCCTTAACAGCCAGCCACTTCTCTTAACGCCGCCGTGGTCTGCACGGCTAGACGTGCCGTGCAGTCGGAGGAACCGCAATCGATAGGTTCTCGCATCTCGAAATGAGGTAGCAGGTCGGCGCGGACCGATCGCACATGATAACGCAGAAATCCCCACTGAGCGTCCGCTCAGTGGGGATTTCTGATCTCGATAGTAAAACGAGTCTAGCCTCCGTCTTGCTTCTTCCTCTCCTCAATCATCGCCTTGTGGGCTGGGGAGAAGTTTGGCTTGACTTGGTTTGGCGACTGATCCACCTGGGGCGGTTGTCCACAGCCCGCCACCAGAGCGGTGAAGAGGACGATCGACACAAATGATAGCGAAACTGGTTTCTTCATATAAGCAAAGGTGAGCTCGACGCTCACGACGGGGAATGAAATTTTGCTCCGACTGCCAACTGCTGGCCGCGAACTTTCAACTCAGGGCTCTGGACCAGCGGAGAGGTCGTCTCCGCTGGCCAGTTTCTCCATTAAGGGAGAATGGTGAAGTAAGCCGGATTGTAGAAATCGGCTGCTGCCTGGGAGCAGGTCTCGTTCGCTGCTTGGACCGGGTAGTCACCCACCGATCCCCAAGTGCCGTTCACGGCATAATCAGCGATAGCGCTTGGATCGTAGCACCACATCAGCATGTCGTTTTGGCTCGACGCCCGGCCCACTACGCCGTATCCGTTGTAGATTCCGATCTGCATCGAAATCGACTTGGCATGGCCGTCAGCGAACGCGTAGTTCAGCTTGCCATTGTGTCGGATCGTCTTGGTGCCAGCTGGCGCGTCGGCGCCACTGAACGCATTGTCCATCGCTGCCGAATAGCCTGGCGTATCGTAGGTATCGCCGAACGCCACCATCTGGGCTGGGGTCGCGATCACGGAACTGTTCTTGCCCGGGCGGTAACTGTCGCCTTCAACCGACTTCACGTCCTGCAGGCTCATGCCCCATCCGCTGTCGCTCGTGAGACCGTCGTTAAACCCGTATCCGAGAACTCGCTGTTGTTCAACTGTTAGCTGGCTAGCGGTTGTGCTGGCCCCGATTTCATGGTTCTTGGTCGTGGTTCCCGTTCGATCTGGACAGGTGAAGAGGGCGTAGCTCTTTACATAGGGTTGGATGAGGTTGTACCAGTAGCCACCCGACTGGGTGACGCCGTTAAGGTCCACGCGTCCCATGTTCTGGGGCACTGTGTAGTCGTCATTGTCAGTCGCGTACAGGTAGTAGCTGAGGCCGGTTTGCTTGAGGCCACTGAGGCAGGCCGTCTTCTTGGCAGCCGCCTTTGCTTGGGCAAAAACAGGGAAAAGGATTGCGGCTAGGATCGCGATGATGGCGATGACCACCAATAGCTCAATCAGGGTAAATGCACTTCGTTTCATATTAATTCCTTAGCAACTTCCATGTGGCCTAAACCACTCCATTGTCGAATTCGATTGTCAATGGATCGTTAAGGTGGGAGAGATGTTAAGAAACCTTCCAAATTGCGGAGGTTAGCAATTAGCGGTTGGTGAGGGGCTCGCCTTTCTTGTTGAGCCGACCGGCTCCGTTAAAACCTCAGTCGGTCCTTCGGATCGCCGGGCTGGACGAGCAGGACGACAGACCTTGCTTCGTTAACAATTGATCGCTAGAATCTGCGCTGTGCGAACCAAATCGGCGCTTTTGATCAGGCTCGGACTTGCCACAGGTGCAGTCGCCTTTGCCACGTATTCCGTTTCTAAGCCACGTCTCGATTGGCCAGGTCTCACTGCTCTTGACGGGTCTAGTCGGCTGGCGAATGGAGAAAGAGTTCAGCCGGTTGGAAATCTTCGGATTCCATTGCCCGGCGATCTTCCGCTTGCCATCGTGCCATCGCGGTTCAATCTGAATTCTTACATCGTGACTGGCGGCTATCACGACCACGGCATTGTCGTGATGAATCTTGAAGACCAGACCCAGGGCAACTATATTCGCACGACCAAGTGCACCGGCGGTCTGGTCGAGACCGAGGCAGGTTCCGGTTTCTTCTCAGCCGGGGATCTCGGAATTCGCAGTTTCTCGGTCAGTTCCAATAAGGACGAATGGGCGCCGGTTGGGTTTAAGTTGCCCGATCACGCTTGGATCCAGGGGCTCGCATTGCTTCCAGATGGAAAGCTGGTGGCGAGCGACATGAACCACGACAAGATTTTGTGTCTCGACCCTAAGTCACTCGGCACGGTCTGGTCGGCAGACTCCGGTCACAAGCCGAACCGAGTCGCGGTCTCACCCGATGGGACGATCATCGCCGTGACCAATTGGGGCGGATCGAGTGTGACTCTCCTTTCGGCCGATGGCGCCGGCGCGAAAACGGTCGCAGTGGGGATTCACCCAAGCGAACTGATCTTTGCCAGAGACGCAACACTGTTCGTTTCAAATGCCGGGTCAAACTCGGTGTCTATCATTAAGGGCGGAACCGTCGTTGCGACGGTGTTTACGAGCCTCACCCCTAACGATTTAGTGGGTTCGACTCCTACCGGGTTATCGCTTTCGCCAGACGAGAGAACTTTGCTCGTGGCGAACTCAGGCTCAAATAACCTTGGAGTCGTTGACGTTTCCGACAAGTCGCATCCCAAGGTCAAAGGGTTTGTCCCGACTGGGAGCTATCCGACGACGGTTGAAATTGCTCCGGATGGAAAGCGATTCTTGGTGGGTACGGCCAAGGGCATGAAGGCGGCGCCCAACTACCCGGGCATCAAAGCATCTCAGACCGTTTCTGATGACCTCAAGACTCACTACGACTACCTTCCGGACCGCCTCGACGGCGATCTTATGATCGGGGACCTCCCTAGCGAAACTCAACTTGCCGAATGGACGAAGACCTGCGAAACGAATGCCGAGCGAGAGATGAATTCGGTCGAGGTTCGACGAGAAGAGGCTTTGCTCCCAACCCTCCGAAAGATCAAGCACGTGGTCTATGTGATTCGTGAAAACCGATCTTTCGATCAGGTTTTAGGCGATCTGAAGGGAGTCAACGCGGATCCGAAACTGTGTATGTATGGCGAACAAATCACTCCGAACGGACACAAGCTGGCGCGAACCTTCAAGACCTTTGACAACCTTTACTGCGACGGTGAAGTGAGCCAAGACGGACATCAGTGGTGCTGCTCTTCCTACTGCACTGACTTCACCGAGAAGGCGTGGCCGAGTAGCTATGCTGACCGCGGCCAGGCAGATCAGGATGACAGTTTGACGGTGTCTCCAGGAGGGTATCTCTGGGACAATTGCCGAAAGCACGGCCTTAGCTATCGGAGTTATGGCGAGTTTGCCTCGTTTCAATCTAACAAGGAAAGCGCGCCGAAGTTTAACGGTGACAGTGGTCTCGCTGGGCATGCGAGCCTAGAATGGTCTACGTCGAACCTCCGAGACAAGGATCGGGTCGGCGTGTTCATTCAGGACATGAAGCATGCGGAATCGAACGGGGATTGGCCCGCGTTCATGGTCATGTCACTTGGCGAAGATCACACCGCCGGTCGCTCGCCCGGGGACTATACGCCGTTCTCGAAAGTCGCCAGCAACGATGTCGGTCTCGGCAAACTCATTGAGGCAGTGAGCCACAGTAAGTTCTGGGCTGACACGGCAATCTTCGTGATTGAGGACGATGCCCAAGACGGTCCAGACCATCTCGATGGCCACCGGACAGTGGGATATGTCGCTTCGCCGTATATCGCGCGGGGCGGGGCGGATCATACGATGTACAGCACCGCGTCGATGGTGCGAACCATGGAGCTCATCCTTGGCTTGCCGCCGATGTCGCAACACGATCGGCACGCAACTTCCATGGTGGCTAGCTTCACAAGCCACCCATACATGACGCCTTTTGATCATTTGGAAGCGCGTATCGACCTTGAGGAGCGCAATCCCAAGTACGGTTCGCTTGCGGCAGAGTCTGCAAAGCTGGACTTTACGGCATACGATCGAGCAGACCCAGATAAGTTGAATAGGATCTTGTGGGCTGATGCCAAGCCTGGGATTCCCTATCCACGATTCGGCCATCTGGCCAGATGAGAAACGAGACCATGCTGTTCTTGAACATACTCGTGTGCGATGAGCGCGAGGAAGGCACTTCCGATGATCGTTGGGGCGATTCAAGCCGATCCAAGGGTCGAATCGGTTTGGATCGGCGGATCGGTGCGCGACGGCCACGACGACGCTGTGAGCGATCTTGACCTTTGAGTTAGTCTGAGCTAAATTATGTGGACAATTGTGCGCCTGAATGGTTCCATTCTGGTGATTTGAGGACTATACTCACGCCATGGATGTCGTAGATGCCCTTCTGGACTCTTGGAATAGACAATGTCGGATCGTTGACGCCGTTGCCACTCTCATCGACGAAGGCAATCGAAATGCGCTGCCGTCGGAAGACGGTTGGGGTCTGGACCGACATCTGGCCCACATGCACAACGTTCGGCGGTATTTCCTCTCGCAGGTTTCTCCAGAGCATGCGGCTGGCTTGACCAGTGCCTCGGCGGATGACCAGGGGACGCCTCTCGCTGACCTAGACGCCATCAAGAACTGTCTGAAGGCCAGCGAAGCTGCCGTCGGCGAAGCGGTTCGCGATGGACTGAAGAAAGGGGGGCCAATGGCAGGCGGCAACGTCGTTTATGACACGCCGGTTCTCTTCCTTCAGCACATGGTTTGGCATGACGGTTGGCATATCGGCTTGATCTTTCTTGGGCTTCGCCTTAATGGCCAAGAACCGCCAGAAGAATGGGAAGAGCCCAACGTTTGGGGACAGTGGCGCACTGAAACTTGGTAGAGCCAGTGGCGACTCGTATCGCAAAGGTCCTAGACGATCGCGTGTCGTATTACTGCGTAGGTAGGATCCTTCACGGTTGTTTGTCCGGTGCTTTCCCCGAGGGCTCGTGACCGATCTTGGTGATGTCATGAATGCGATCAACGTACTGAAGCCTTATAAGGCCCTGGGAATGTGGGTGTTCGACGACGCGAACGCAGGTCTCCATCAAGAGCCGTTCGTCGGTGGCGCGGATTCGATCATCGATACATGGGTCGAAGGTTTTCAGACTCCCGATACCGGATTCAGAATGACGTTTTCGGGGGATCGGTTCCCTGGATACAAGTACACGCTCCACTGGCGAAGAGCCGAGTTGAGCGGAAACGTGTACTACTGTGAAGAGTTAGGCGCGGAGGGGTGGTTGTGTCCTGCATTGCTCAAGTATTTCGAGAGCCCTCCCGGCAACATCTATGTCCGTTGCGACGAGATCCACTAGCCTACTTCTCGTGAGTGCAATTGAGTTCAACATGGGCGAGGACCAGCATGTTTAAACTAGGGCTTTCGTTTTAGTCGTCGCCAGCGGTACGATGCGAAGATGTTGCTTGGACTCATCGTTGCTTTAGCCGTGAACTCGCAAACGTCCAAGCCGGAGGCCGCATTGGCGAGCCTTGGTGGATTCCATCGCAAAGTCGCGACGGAGAGTCCTCAAGCACAGCGCTTTTTCGATCAAGGGCTGCTTTGCCTCTATGCGTTTCACTACGGTCAAGCGCGACGCTCGTTTCAAGTCGCCGTCACGCTTGACCCCAAGTGTGCGATGAACTATTGGGGGATTGCCTACTCTTACGGCCCGTTTATCAATGCGCCGGATGTGGACCCCGCCCAATCAAAACGTGCGTTGGATGCCCTCAATCAAGCGGATGCGGCGCCCGAAGCGTTCCCCCTCGAAAGGCAGATCATCGGGGCGCAACGAGTTCGATTCTCGACGGACGGCCCCGCAGACCGCACAAAACTCAATCAAGCCTATGCCGGGCAGATGGGTGCTTTGTGGAAGGCGCACCCAAATGACCCCGATGTTGGCGCACTCTATGCCGAAGCGCTGATCGATGAGCGTCCCTGGAATCAATGGACCCTCGATGGTAAGGCTAACCCCGGGACCCTCGAAGCTATCTCTGTCCTCGAATCGGTACTGAGAATGAATTCGAAGCATCCCATGGGACTTCACATGTACATCCATGCATTGGAAGCTTCACCGCAACCTGAGCGTGCACTCCGAGCTGCCGACACCCTGTTTAACCTCGTGCCCGAACTAGGCCATCTCCAGCATATGCCGTGCCACATTTACGCACGACTTGGGCGCTGGGAAAGGTCGATAACCGCCAACCTCGACGCCATTGCAAAGGTGGACAAATACATGGCCTCTAGGGGCATAGACCCTAACCGCGGGCCCAGGGTAGACCACTATGGCGAGGCTCTTGCGTTCGCTGCCGGGATGCGTGGAATGAGTCAGTTGGCGCTCGATGCCGTTACCCTCAAGGGGACCCCGCTTAAGGACCTAGAGGCCGATTATGCGGACGCCGACGGCGACCTGGCGATGCCGCTTGAGATCGAGCAACAATTCGGAAAGTGGGACCAGATACTCTCGACCCCCTCTTTTGGCGCCAAGCTCCCCATTTCCGAAACAATGCGGCTCGGCGCACGATGCGTGGCCTATGCGGCGACCGGTCATCTGGCGGAGGCGAAAACCGAACGAGATCGATTTGGACAATCGCTTTCCAAAATTCCTGCGTCTAAGTCGGACGGGCTGAACCTCGTACACGATATTCTAGCGGTCGAGCATCATCTGATGGAAGGCGAGATATTGATTCGGGAAGCGGGTCACGAAGACGATGGGTTAGCTGAACTTAGGCGGGCGGTTGAATGTGAAGACGCACTCCACTACTCGGAGCCGCCCGAGTGGCTGATGCCGACTCGCCATTCGCTTGGGGCGGCGCTGTTGCTGCTTGGTCGATACCGAGAAGCCGAACCTGTTTTTCGAGAAAACTTGCGTCGTACTCCCAACGATGGGTGGGCGACACTTGGTTTAGCTAAGTCATATGCTGGCGAAGGAAAGAATCGGGAGGCGGCACTGTATCAGTCAAAATTCAAGAAGCTCTGGAAGGATGCCGACATCTCGATCAACACGTCGTGCCTTTGCCTAGAGACGTCAGCAAAGGCAAAGGATTAGTGTCTCACGTTGACGCAGACGGGCAGGAACTGATCGACGGAAACCAAACGTCTGACGCAGAATTTGAAACTCGTTCGTTTGATCGTGGGAACCTCGAAGAGCACCGCTATACGAACTGTCAGTTTACGAATTGCTCCTTTCGATCGGCCCGACTCGAGGCTTCGAGTCTAGAGCAGTGTGTCTTGACCGAATGCGACTTTACCGGTGCTCGCCTAGGGAGTGGACTTCTTAAGAGTTGCCTCTTCGTGCGATGCGATCTGACCGATTTGCGTTTGTCGGGTGCGACCCTGACCAACTGCCGATTCATTGAGTGCAATCTTCGCGGCGCACAGTTGAATATGGCGGAAATATCCGGGGGAGACTTTTCGCACTGCGATCTTTCCATGCAAGAGTTGGACGGAGCACGACTCGTCGGCATTCGATTTGTGTCTGCCGACCTCCGACACGTGCGGTTCGTCAAAGCGGATCTTCGCGAGGCTGTGTTTGATCAAGCCCTCATGGAAGGCGCTTCGCTTAAGAACGCTGATCTCCGAGGCGCGTCGTTCGCCGGAGTCGATTTGACCACGGTTGCTCTTAAGGGAGCCACTGTCGACCTTGCCATCGCAATGCATTTCGCCCGGTCATACGGGCTTAAGATTGAGTAGAGGGCAGCGTGAGGTTCCTGAACGGACGCGCATTTTGTTGGGAGAGTCTCACCACTTACTGACATCGGGAAGGCGATCTAGAGTGAGCGTCAAGGGGTTTGCAATCGCTTTCTTCATGTCATCGTTGCTTTCCTTGTGCCAATCTCGCCTGGCCCAAGTGACCCAGTAGACCCAGGGCGTATCCGTGAGAACGCGGCTTGGATCGGGGGCGTTCATCGTCTCGGCGAGGGCCACCATTTTCCGCCCGTTCGTAAGCCGAGTTAAGTCGTCGAAATCCTGCTTCTTCTCGTTATAGTCACTGACCACGACATCGACGCAGTCGTCACCTGGGTACCAGGCTAAAGGATCGCCTTTTCCGCTTGAGGCTGGGTATGCCGTCCAGGCCCACACGATGTTGTGCAACCGATGGAAATGAGTCATCCGTTGATACATCAGTTTGTAGAGTTTGAGGCAGCTCGCGGGCCCCTTCGCTCCCCACCAGAACCAGCCTCCCTGCGCTTCATGAAGGGGACGAAAGATGATCGGCACGTGAGCATCGGAGAGCACCTTGATTTGGCCGGCGACGTCGTCAATATCGGCTAAAAGCCCTTGATAGTCGGCAGACTTAGGGTCTCGCAGGGCGGTCGGGAGATCAAACGTCGTCTTGCCGGTGTAAAAGCCGCTGCCGGGATCAGAAGCTCCCGAGGGCGAAGACCAGTGCCACTGGTAGGTGACCAATCCATGCTTCTTCTGATACCAGTCGATCGCGATCGAAGTGTCTTGGGTTTGCGATCCCATTCGCTTAGGGACGTGCATAAAATCGAGACCAAGAATCGCCGGATACTTCCCGGTGTTTGTCTTCACCCATTCGGCATCACCCAGATCGACTTGACCGCTAATAAATCCGTTACCTGATTGGGCTTTGAGGAAATCCAGAAGCGCTCGCACCTGCCGAGTTGCTTTAGGATCTGCCGGTTGATAATGGGCTTTGACGGGAAGAAGGCTCGTTCCCTGGGCAAGAGCCATGAGACAAATAAGCCCCCACTGGCTAGAGATTTTGAAAGCGTGACTGCGGGCGGAGCTGATGGACTTCATTGTTTCTCGATCCGATTGTAAAGGCATCGACTGCTTCGTTGCAATGAGATTTAAGTTGGTTGTTCAGGGCGAACCTCAATGTCTTGGGGTTTCTTGCATGAAATAACGGGTCATCCCAAGTGTTTGGGGTGACCCGTTGCTACGACTAACGAACAGTCGATTACTGGATGACGACGGCGTCCACGTGGACGAGCCTTCCTGGGAATCCTTCCACGGAGGGGTGGAGTTCGTATTCGCGCAAGACGATTCGATAGCTCTTGTTGGGGTCTGGCAGGATGAATACGCCTGGCCCAGACTCCTCGGCAATTTCTGCAAATATTTCGGTCATCGACTTGTCTTGCCCCACGGATTTGTCTGGCATCGATTCAGCCTGGGTTTTCGGTACTTCCGTGTAACCTCTAACTCCTTGGTAGATCTTGATGGTCGGCATAGACGGAGTTCCGTCAACGAAGGGAACCATCCTCTGGATCGGACCGGTCGGAGAGAGGGCTGACACCCATCCTGCGTCAGGATCTGGCCCTGCCTTTTCCTCCAGTGTGCCAAGCACCAGGTTCTGGCCGATCATCGAAGTTCCTGGTACGCCAGTAAGTGTTACCTTGACTCGCTGCCGTGGCACTTGAGTTTCCACGGTTGCCATTCGGTCTGGTTGCAATTGGGTGATATCACAAACGGAGACGGACCCAATTTGATAGTCCTGGGAGATGGAATTCTGCTGGAACCGGCAGAGCGACAGCCGAAGGAACGGCATGTAGTTACGTTGAGCGGGTCGCACCTCAATGTCCGCGTACCACATCTGCCGATCTTCGTCGAACAGAGGGTTAAAGGTCACGACATCCACATTCGCTCCGGGAACTTCCGAAAGCGGAAGACTTGTGTGAACGCCGGCATTATTCGGGAAGGCGTCCGAAGTCGGTCTGCCGCCGAGTCCGAATTCAGTGAACGCAGGGTCAGCGCCCCATACGGTGCAGTAATGAGACAAGAGTTGCGCAGCCGGAGTGTCGTCGAGGTTGTTACCGATGACAACCCCAAGTTGCTCCCCGTTGCCGGTGGTAAACCAAGGACGCCTTAGATAGACGCGTACCATCATGCCACGGCGAGCGCTATATTTTGCCGTCGAGGTGGATTCTGCGCCCCAATCAAACACCGGCATGATGTACTCGACCGCCAAGGCATCAGGCTTTCGGCTAGAAGGCACGATCACAAGACCGTTTGGTTGTCGAGTTTTTACCGGATAGGTGTCCGAAGTCCGCGTGTTGGGATTCTTCGGATCTGGATCTGGGAAGTATCCAGCGTAGCGCGACTTCAAGATGGCGGTGTACTTGACAAAGTGACACTTGGTGTCGTGGAACTCTTCACTGTCGATTCTCCGAAGTGCGTTGATCGCTTCCAGTTCTTGATAGGGAACGGCGAGAGTGAATACTCGATGGCGATGAACCACGCTGGTGGTGGTTCGAATCTCTTCGGCGATGTCGTCGTAGTCGTCTTGATACTCCGCGTCCAGCTCGATCTCACCGGTGCTCCAACCGTGAACCTTTCCGGTCGTGACGGTCCGAGCATTCGTGTCGTGATCAAGACGGTGTGCGGTAACGCTCACGTCGAACCCAGGCTCGGGAACCTGGGTGGCATAGATGGTTCGCACGTCCTTGCCAGGGCTCAATGCCGTATTCAGGCCGTCCATGTACGCTTGAACCAGCGCAGCCGTACTGCTGAAGACGGAAGCGGGCACCCCTCGTCTCGCCATGCGGTTTGAGCCAATGAGTTTTTGAGGCGCTGAGTAAGCGGCTTTGAAGGGACGATGCGCAACGTGATTTTGGAGCATCGAAGCTACCTTGGGATGGCTAGTTTGGAAGACCGGAATCATCGACTGCTGCTCTTTTTGCAGAGTCTGTTCCAGAGCCCAGGTCTGATTGAACTGAGGTAGGAATGCTTCCGTCGTATGGGAGGTCAAGCTCAGAGTGACCTGTTGTCCTGGCAGAAGCGAAACCTTGATCGCACCGTTTTGTACCTCCGCTGTCGGGGCAGAAGTAGCGGCGGCTACTATGAGATTCTGGCATGCAGGATTCGGCCAGCTTGCCGAACCATAAAACTCAGTTTTGCAGATCGGAAGGACGTATCCCGATGAGCAGTGGATAGTGGCTCCGGTTGCGGCCGGATCTGGAATGTAGGGAAGCGTCGGATTCTTGCCAAGAGGCACGAACGGTGGGAAACTAGGGTGCTTCACCGGATCATCGAAGTCAGCCAGCATCTGCCATTTGCCGGGGTCCGGATTGCCCAGAGCATTATCCAGCATTCCGTGGAGTTCGGCGAGGGCGACGGAGCCAGCGGGCGGTACGATCCAGCGAGTGCTGGCAGCAGTTGCCTCACGTCCGGACGCGTGCTTCCTAATTACGATCACCGCATGAGAGTCACCCCGCTCTGTTTGGGATTGGGTGGCGTGCAGACCGGGCGATGAAATGGGCTCGTGCCGAAGGAACAATGACGACTGACTCGTTTTTTGCCCCGCGGCATCTCTGTGTTCTGTCGCGAGAGGCACACTGTTTCCGGCCAGGTCGACTGCCCTCGCGCGGATCGAGTAGTTGACTCCATACCGAAGCAGGGGGAGAGATGCTGGCTCGGGGATCGCGAACGAAGCATTCTTGTAGTTTGCGTCGAGATTGCTCTGATTGACGGACCATAAGGCAAACGCGTCCGGTGTCTGAGGGAAGTTACGGTCGACGGTGCCGTCATCCTGCAGCGCGTAGCCCGGTCTTCGGGCAATCATGCTCCAACCATCCCAGGTGAAGATGCTTTCGTGCAATTTCTGAGTCACGTCGGTCGCACTATCCTTCGTGACACCGCTCGACAGCACGCCCTCATCTTTGGAGGTGTAGATTTTGGGATCAGACCCGATTCGGTGGGAATTCAATCGCCGCATAAGCGAGTGCCACTTGCCTCGGAATTGAATATCGGGACGCCAACCCTTGAGAAGATCGTCAGCGTAGAACGTCGGGGCGGTGTCTGGCGCCATAGTCGCCCCGACTCCCGCGACCTCGCGAGTCGTTCCCGCTTTGACGATTTCACTACCAGTGTGGGCAGCCGCTTCTTTGCCAGCTACATTTCCGGCTACGGCGCCCTTGCCAGGCGTGGAAATCCCGGCCGGCGATCCAACGACCCCAGCTAATTTATTCGTCGGCATCGCCATGAGCATGGCGAAGTGCTCGTCGGAAACAGCGCGCATTTCGATTAACCGTGCGGCTCGGTTTACGCGATACAGGGAGAGCCCAACCGTTCTGTTTGCCGGAGGAGCCTCAGAGGGGTCCGGCTTATCGATAACAGCTGGGGTCGGATTGATGTCCTCTTCCGGGATGACTACGGACATCATCGCGATGCGCTGGGGGGTAGTCGAGGTCATCATGGCCGCGAGGGCGGACATCTCCTCGAACTGCAGGGAAACGGTGTTGGCAAAAGCAGTGATGGAGAACAAGCCACCATTGACGTCGATCGATCCGAGCGCTACCTTATCGTCGGACATGTCCATGAAAGCGTCAACTACGTCGCTTGTGGATCCGGTAAACGGTCGAGGAGCGGTTCGGAAATCAGCCCCGTTTACGAAGGCGGTGTGAGGGAATGTGACCTTCGCTAGATCGGAGGCTGGCATGCCCCCCACATGAAGTGTGATTGCCCCAGCCGCTGGAACCGAAGCAGCGTCGATTTCAAGATCAAAGACCACCCCGACCCAGCGCATCAAGTCCGAATGCGTACCAAGGGTTGAGAATGCCTGGTGAAAATCGATAACCGGCTTTTGCGGGACAAAAGTTGCCGGAATCGTGGCCGGATTGCGCTCGAAAAACATGTGCGCCTCGACGAGTTGCGCGCCGGTGTCGGTAGGAAATGTATTCGCAGCCCTAGCAGTAGCGATGGTCGTAAATCGAGAGTCACCTGGTAAGCGATCCTTGACCATCTGCGTCTTGCTGGATGTCGGACGCTTGTTGGTCGACGTCGAGGTGACGGCCATTCGGTTAGCGGTATTTGAAGCCGCCTTCGGATTCATCATCGCATGTGAAATCAGCGCGTGCGACATGAGGTCCGACACCTTGGGAGCCGCCTCAAATCCTGATGTGACGGACCAGGTATGCACTTCGGTGAGATATTTTCCGACGCCTTCCGCATGGAAGGTTTGGACGGGAATATTTTTCTGGGGAACGTAATCGGCTGATTTTACGGGCGCGGAGGCAGGGAAATACTTTTGGAATAATCCCGGTACCGGTTGAAGTTCGGGCGGTGTGACGACCGTGCACGGGACTAGGCGTCCATCGATGTAAACCGAAAACTGCAGCTTCGTCGGGTCCCAGTTGACCAGAGTGGGAAAGTGCTGGACCTGGTCGGTGGGACCAGATCCGGTTACGCGGAAGCTTACATGGGCTGACAGTCTTAATTTGCTGCCGTTCTTTCCGTTTGGCAACGCTGTCCAAATGATAATTTCCTGTGCCATCAGTTTTCTCCAAAGCAGCCGCAATACAGGGCCCATAGGTTCTGCGGAACGGATTGCGAAAATGGCGTGGGCAATACCTCGGGGGCGCCGCCCTCGGTGAGCGAAGCATAAGTGTCGGGCATAAATGCCGACCCTCCTCCACCTGCAAATTCCTTGTGGACCGAGACAGTCACTCCGATGTGGAAGAAGAGAATCGAAATCTCGACTTCGAGGGAGGCGTCTCCCGCCACCTTGTTGGGGCTGCACCAGGTGAGTCCCAGATAGAACGAGACCGAAATGGTGATGATTCCGAGGACACTGAGTTCTCCGTTCAATCGAACGTAGCCGGTCAGTGTCTCCTGAGTCGATCCGTCGGAAGCTACTTCGAGTTTGAAGTAGATGCCAGCCATGATACTCACGCCGCCACTTGCCACCCCGAGATCGATCGAGATACTCGCGCCGAACTCGAGAGAGGCTTCCAGCATCTTCATGCCGTAGCTGGCTAATGTGAGCCCGAAGAAGCCGCCACCGGTGATGCAGTACACCGACAAAGCAAATGGGTTGTCTCTCGAGGAGAACTGGAACGTGATTTCGAAGCTCTCGCCCAGGAACGGCAGCTTGATCTGTGCCAAGAACGAGATGTTTCGAATGTCGAGGACGCCGATTCCGATTTCGGGAATCGTGATCGTGAGTCCGGCGGTTATTCCAGAGCCGTCTATATCCAGGAACGGTTCGATGCTGAAGCTGTCGTCAGCCGCGAGTAGGCCGCCGCCGGTGCTTGCAAGCAAATACTCGTCGCCGGGGATAAGGCTCGTCGGGTACTTGATCTTGTTGTCGTCGCTTCCGCCGATGAACTTCTCAAGTTTGCCGACAAAGCTCAGCATCCCCTGGAACTTCACATTGGCGTCTAGCTCGAACTTGACCGAGTCCCCTGATCCAGCAGTGAAGCTGATGTGATCGAAATAGACCGCGATGATGTCGAGATCGATTGTGAAGTTCTTGATGATGCCGACGCATCGATAGCTCGAGCCCGATGGGAAGTCGGTACCTGAAGTGGACGTGTACGACTTGAAGACCTGAGAAGCCCGAGCGTAGATATTGAGACTGGCTGCCTTGCCGTTGTTCGAAGCCTTGAAGACGCTCAGGTTGCTAAGCGGAGGCGCCCAGGTGAGCAGAGCGGACACACCGACCGGTGTGTCTCCGTGCTGAGTGCTTGGAGTATCGGTTCGGCTCGGGTCCGAGGCGTCGAGGTCTTCTCCCTGTAATACGATTTGGGTGACAATGCGGGGCGTGGTTGTCCCGTTTCCTGCCACGTCGAACGTGTGGGGCAGAATGTCCCACAGACTCACCGCGCCGAGAAGCTTTGCCGCATCCGGCAGAAGCGAAGAGGGTGGCCCCACTCCTTCGGTCGAGGCATACATGTCGGACGTGATATCGCTCGACCCGCTCTTGATTCGGTACGAGTCGTTACTAATGCTTCCTGGACTCGACGCGCTTGGCACAGCCGGAAGTGTTCCAAACTTTCGGCTCAGGGCGCCGACATTCATGTTGGGTTGAACAAGACCGCCAGCTTTGCTGGTATCGCCGAACTTTGCCGCATGTACGGCGATAAGTTCGAGAAACACCTCGGACGGGTTGCCCGGACCAAATCCACCTTGCTTATAGGGCGCTGCCCAAGCGACCGCGACACTGCCCGAGACGGTGCTTCCAGACTGGAGCATCTGAATGGCAGGAAGTTTGATCGATGCCCGCACCAACGTTGGACGGAAACTCGGGGTCATCGTCGGGATGCTCGCAGTTCCCGGAACTGAGCCAAATAGCATCCCTGTGCAGGGATAGTGGGTTCCACCCGGTTTGGTCCTATCTCCGCCAGGATTGTCCGGTGCGAAGGCGACCATTTGTCCGCCAACCACGGATTCGGGGAAGGGGATTACCTTTTCAAGGGTGACTGGGTTGGGGGCAACCGCCTGATTTCCATCCACGAAGGCTACTGCCTGATTCCACGAGATCAGGTTTCCATTCATGTCCGTTCCTCGAACGGCTAGTTGAACGGGATGTCCACCTGATCGGAGCCAAAGGCATTTCGCAGACTCAGTGGGTGATTTGGGTGGGTCGAGATCGGGTGTCGTGCTGGTGAGACACGTGATCTTGGAGAAGCCCATGCCCTGGGTGATGGCTGCGTCGTACTCGACGGTCGGTTGAGTGACAACGACAA
The DNA here is from genome assembly GCA_903904815.1 of uncultured Armatimonadota bacterium. Lineage (GTDB taxonomy): Bacteria > Armatimonadota > Fimbriimonadia > Fimbriimonadales > Fimbriimonadaceae > Fimbriimonas. The sequence goes on along the minus strand of CAIVDU010000034.1, from coordinate 59,975 downwards.
AGATGCGCTTTCTCAGCGGAGCGTAGAACAGACCCCACATCGTGTGCTGGAATTTTCGCTCGGATACCTCCAACATGACCGCGCGGTGCATGAACGGGTAGATGAAACCAGCGGTAACGATCTTGACGTAGTGGTCTCGTCCTAGTGTGGCCGTATGCTTCCAGCCGACTACTCCCAGCTGAGGACCTTGAGTCCGTTTCCAACTGCCTTTGAGGTAACCACCCAACGCGGTGAGCATCAGGTTTTCGACAATGAACGGCTCCGAGTCCTTTGAGTGGTCCAGCGACCGAATCGTCATCGCGTCGACGATTTCCTTTCGCTCGCTGGCCAACATGGCTAGTCCGGGATAAAGGTCTGTTGGGGCGTCGTAGTCTTGGGCGTCGATGGCTCGCACTGTCGGGTGAGAGATGGAAATCGCCTTCCGCGGGCCCGATAGGGCATTGACGTCGGGGGCCGGTGGACCAGATGGCCGAGCACCGGGGTCCGTGCTGGGACGGGGGCGCACCAGATAGATCCACCTGCCATCGTCCGACATCCAGATCGCCTGCCGACCGCTATTGGAGTCCGCCCACGCTCCCAATCGAGTGTGGAAAAGCACAGACCGAGTGCCATTTGTAACCGTCTTTGAGTCGGGTGTTAATCGATGGAACCAGTAGGCATTCTCATCCGGCGACAAGATCATCTTCGCCGGCATCTCGATTGCCGACTCACCTGGACTCACTGGGTGCCTGCCGGTCATCAGCATCGAAACGATCAGGACGGGATTGACGTTTGTCGGGGTCGTTCCGAGTTCGAATTTTAGGAACTCATCCTTTGCAAGGTTGGTCCCGACGATGCGGCCAGTGGAATGAAATCGGCCAGACGTTTGAGCTGGCTTGGTCTGTGCTTCAGTTCGCACGGTCTGGGACGCGACCTTGGTTCCGACAACGCCTTTTTCCGCGACCGCCGCCCCAATGCCCTTTGTAGTTTCCGCGGCTTTGATAGCCGTTCCAACCGTAGTTTTTGGTGGGGCGGCCTGAAACTTAATCGGCATAACCCACGAAGGATCGATCTTAATGTTCGGACCGTACGACAGCGCGGTTCCGCTGACCGATAAGGTCCAGGAGCTCCAGTCGAGTAGACCGCCTACATTTCCCAACCCGATCTGGACGTGACCACTCGGAACGTAGAAAACGAGCCGAGTGTGTCCCGATAGCTGGGTACCAACCGGCCAATGCCAACGAGGGGACTTGGGAAGCACGGTTTCCGAGTCACCGGCAAGTTCCGCGATGGTCTCCTCGATCAAAGATTGAGGAGGGAATCCAACCATCAGGTAGCAAGGCTTTGCCGGATCCTGGCGAACCAGGGATGCTCCCTTACCATCCGCATTCAAAGTTAAGTTGATCGTTTGGAACGTCAGCGACAGGAGGTCGTGCGGACGAATGACCTCGAAGAAAATTGTCGTCGCGACCGAGATCTGGGCGTCTTCGACGGGTTCCCTCTCTGGCGCCGATGCATGGAAAAGCTTCGGAGAATCGGCGATTCCGTTGGAAGTTGCTTTCGGTTCCAGGCTCACTGGCAAAGGTAAAGCACCATCCGGGAACGTCACGATCGCCCCCTCAATGGAAGGAGCCACTCGTCGTGCCTCCATCAGAGGCTTGCCGATCAGGCTTCCCTGACGGTTCGTGCGAATCGAGAAAGTGGCATCTGGCTGCGGCGCAACCAAGACCGATAGGCCAGGGCGATGAATCCAGGTCTCCGATTCCTTAAGCGAGGCGAAAGCGAGGAAGTCCGGCTGGTCTCCCACTAACTTGGCCACGACGATCGGACCGGTTGGCATAGCGATTTGATTGGGCAAGGTGGCGTGGAAGCCTTCCGTGCCGATCAGCGCTATTGCGACGCCCAAATTCTCATGGGCTTCGATGCTGATTGACTCCATGCCCGAGCAAGGTCCATGGAGATGCCAGGCGTCTTCAGTCGGGATGGAGATCTCGTGTTCCCAATCTCCGGACGGCTCAGCCTTAAACCAAGTGGACGATTTCGTCTTACCGGAGATCAGCGTGTCGGCAGACCTCTCGGCCACTCCGAATTCGATCGACTGGATGGGGAGCTCGTCGTCAGCAAGATGGAGCGTTGCCGTGCCGGTGCTTGCGAAATCGCCAGTGGCGAGGTACCGGAGCTTCTTGATGCCAAGAGCATCTATCGCGACACCCGAAAACAGTTCGCCGCAGCCAAGGAGAGCCGTCGATTGACTGGGTGTTAGTGACGCTTCGGCTCGATCGCGGTTCGATAGCCATCCCTCCAAGGGTGCTTCCATCGAGACTTTGGCGTGATCGAGTCCTAATTCTGGAAATTCAAATCGAATCCGATTGCCCAGGATTCCGGGTGTGATTGTCGCAGTCAGATTGACGGCAAATTCACTCCCTGGGAGACGAGCATCCTTCAATTCGATGCGGACGTTCTTCTCTTCCTGATTGAGCCTGAGGGTTGGGCTACCGGCATAGTGAGCGGTGTCCAAAGTCCAAGAGCATCCACGATAGAGCTCAACGGTGACCTTTCGTAGTCCACCAGAACGCTTCTTCGCAGTTCGAATACGGAAGCCGCCGAGACCCAAACTGGCAGTGGTAGCGCGGACAACGCCGCTGCCTCCGAGCATGGCGCTCGCCGCGCCAGCTAAAACACTTCTCCTTGAAATGCCTCCAGACTTTGCAAGTGAACGATGGATCTGAGCAAAGGCCTTTGGGTTAAGGCGAGCAACAAACTTGGGACTCGACAATGATTCCTCCGAAGCAGGTTTCGTGCGGTGCACAAAGCCTGGAACCACCTTATCATGAACGGCTAACTATCACAACGGTGCAGTTGGAATTCGACTGTCGAATGGAGCTATCTAAAAGGGCCGTACTCAATCCGTGCACTCAATTTGGTCATTTGGCAGACTGATCTGGCACAAAAAACAGTGAGGGCGGCCGTATGAATGCCACCCTCTTGCCATCACTGTAGTCTCGACTTACTTCTTGAGGAGACTGGGTGGGATCAGAACGGTGTCGATCGCGTGGATGACGCCATTTGATACGACGATGTCGGCAATGATGACCTTTGACTTGTTGAAGCGAACGGTCTTTCCTTTGATCGATACTTTGACGCTTTCGCCTTCCACTGTCTTAGCTGCAAGGCCGTTCTTCAAGTCGGTTGACAGCACCTTTCCAGCGATGACGTGGTAGGTGAGCACCTTGGTGAGTAGAGCTTTGTCTCCCGTCACCTTGTCGACAAGGGACTTAGGAAGCTTAGCGAAGGCTTCGTCGGTTGGGGCGAGGACGGTGAACGGACCTGCTCCCTTGAGCGTGTCAACGAGTCCGGCTGCCTGGACCAGCTTTACGAGGGTGGTGAACTTGCCCGAGGCAACGGCGGTTTCAACGATGTCTTTCTCGCCTCCGCCAACGGGAGCTGCCAAAGCGAGTGATGCTGCCACGAGGGCTACCAAAGATGTCAATGTTTTCATATCGTGTCTCGAACGGGAGATTCCCAAAAGGAGACTACGCAGTTAGGATAATTACATCAGCATGCAATGATGTAAATTTGGTCAATTCGATTTGCGACTCACCGCACCCAGTCTGATCGCGAGGGCCCGCGTAGGAACTGACACTGGCGAATTCTTTAGGGATCAAGACACTTTGGTGATTTCGATTCACACAAGACGCAATCTTGGCATCCGAGCGAAACGACTCCCGGCGCCGCCCAGCCAAAACGTTTAACGTAAAAAGTGATTTCAGTCTATAGCGTTTTTATGTAAGTTATGGCACTATATGTTTTCAAGTCAGACGTTCTTTAGTAACTACTGTAATTGCTAACTGATAGACTCAGTTCAACGTAGAACAACTTTATGTGTTCGCCAATCGAGGAAAACGCTATGAAATCAGAGCTTGCGTTTGTGGAAACATGGTCCGCTATTTCTATGAATGTACGATTAGTGTGTCTTTTAGCAGGAATACTTTCGGTATCAAGCGCCTTTGCATTTGATGGTGGCTCTCAGTCTCCGAACATCCTGCTCAATCTGAGCGCAACCGCGGGTCAATCGTCTCCGCCCAAAAACGCAGTCGACGTGAAAGAGAGACTCCTGGCCGAGCAGGGCGTTGCGAGTCTGCATGTCGCTTGGTCAAAGTATTTCAAGAATCTCGCGAAGCGGCAAGCGGCGAAGCCACCAAAAACTTTCTCTCCTCAGGCGCTGCTCGCCCCCGAAGTTCAAAAGCAGATTGAAGCGAATCTCCCGGCCCCTCAGCGTCGATCACTGGCCCAAGCGGCGACCGAGGAGTTTTTGGAGCCCGAAGTCCTGCGATCCGAGAATGGGGAGCTTCGGGTAACGCTGGATATGGCCTATGCCAATAACCGTATCGGCAAAGATCCCGTCCACCTTCGCGCTTACAACGGCAAATTGGTAGGGCCAACGCTTCGGTTGAAGCCAGGAGACACCTTGTACATGACCTTAAACAACACCATGTCCGGCGAGCGTTGGCAGCCGAACATGATGAACACGATCAACAGCTTTAACACTACGAATATGCACTTTCATGGGCTTCACGTGTCGCCCAACGGAAACAGCGACAACGTGCTGATTGAGGTCGGGCCGAAGGAGACCCAATACTACGAGGTTCACATTCCGAAGGACCACACGCCTGGCACCTACTGGTACCACCCACATCGGCACGGTTCCACGGCAGGCGATGTGGCGAGTGGCCTGTCTGGGACGCTGATTATTGAGGGTGGTCTGGACAACATTCCCGAAATCAAGGCGGCCAAAGAACGGGTCATGGTTTTGAACCAGATCCCCTACATTTACAAGAACACGTTGCCGGATCCGCAGACGGGCAAACCCGTCACGTTCGACCTTAAGGCCGGTGAGGTTGAGGCCAAGTACGCAGGGTTCATTTTTGGCCCGGGGGATTGGGATCAACTAGGGCGATACACCACGATCAACGGCGTTCAACTACCGGTGATTGCCATGCGGCCAGGAGAAGTGGAGCGATGGAGGCTTGTCGACAGCGGTCAACGTGAGACGATTCACTTACGACTCGTTCCTGCGCCGAGCCCGAGTCAAATCGCCCGGTCACCGATCGCATTGAACGAAATTGCCGTGGACGGACTTGCCTTGGGGAAACTGGAGAGTTCCCAGATGGTGGAGTTGTGGCCCGGATACCGGTCGGACGTGCTGGTGAAAGCGCCCCCGATCCCTGGTGAATACCTGCTCATCAACGACGCGGCTCCGGCTGAAGAGTCGATGAACGGGAAGTCAGAACCCCTCAACTACGTTGCCCGGGTGGTCATCAAGGGGACCCCCAACCCCATGCGGCTACCTCGAAACGAGCAGATGGCTGGGCTGCGGCTTCCTTCCATCAAGAATTCGTCGATCACCGGCCATCAAGTTGCCCGGTACGGAATTGTGGATGCAGGGAATGGGGTGGCGTTCACCATCGACGGGAAATCCTTCACGATGGAGACTGCGCGCGAGCTAAAACTTAACGACGTGGACGAATGGACGCTGGTGTCGGCAAATAGCCAGGATATCGGATTCGTGACCCATCCCTTTCACATTCACGTCAACCCCTTCGAGGTCACTTCGATTATGACTCCGGTGATCAAGAACGGCAAGCCGGTGCTGCGCCATGGCAAACCTGTTTACGCCGAACAACTCCGGCACGGTCCGGTTTGGCGCGATACGGTGAAGATTCCTGGTGGCGGTTACGTGAAGATGCGGACGCACTACACCACCTTCATCGGAACCTTTGTACAGCACTGTCACATCCTGGATCACGAAGACCAAGGAATGATGGAGCTGATCGACATTGTCGATCCCAAGACTCCAGCGTCTAAGACGGCGCTGAGTGTTCCGAAGCTCAATTCGATTGCTCCCAGCTGTGAATTGCCTGATGCCAACGGAAAGCTCCACTCATTGCTGGCGCAGACGGGCAAACCGGCAGTTCTTTTCTTCTTCAAAGGACATGGCTGTCTACATTGCTCCCTTCAAGTTGCGGCGTTTACGGCGCACTATCAGGAGTTTGCTCGCAAGGGGGTACAGGTCATCGGAGTGACTTCGGACAGTCCGACCGAACTGAGAACTGCGCTCACCAAATACCCCTGCCCATTCCCCATATTGGCTGATCCAAGCGGTTCTGCCTTTGCCAAGTTTGGCTGTGTAGGAACCAGTGGTCTGGAGCACGGCACATTCGTGCTGGGCGCCAATCATCACGTGATTTGGCGGACGATTGGGTCATCGCCATTCCTCATCGTCACCGACCTTCTCAAGACGTTGCAACCAGTCGCTTCGACGATTCGACGTTCCGCCTCGCACATCTAGCTCAACCAACGCCACCGAGGCGGCCCGACCAGATTAAGACCCTACGGCGCACTAGCTCTCGGTGGCAAGACTCCCTTTGACTTAAGACAACGAAGTAAGCATTTCAGATCGAAAGGATAGGCGCCATGGCATTAGATTCACCCTCAACCACTTCGACCACCACAAATCCGACATGGTACGCGACCATTCGCAACATGTTCAACACGATGGATGTCAGCCACATGAGGGCACAGGGCATCGACTTAGCGAACTACAACGACGTGAAAAACCACGCGGGCGACATCTATCAGCAGGTCGCGGCGGGAAACATGCCTCCGGGTGCGCCATGGCCGCCGACGAGTGTGGCCACGTTTTTGACTTGGATGAACAACGGTTATCCAAAGGGCCAACCTTCGAGAGCTCTTCTGACAACGAATCTGGCCACCCAGCGTTCGCGCCCCGAAACTCGGATACGTAAGGACATCACCACGCTTACGCCTCCTGAACTGGACCTCCTAAAGACGGCTTTTACCGCCATCATGGCGAAGAGCTCTACCGATCCCGACAGCTATTTCGTGCAAGCGGGTTACCACTGGTATCCCGCCCCCAACACCTACTGTATGCACCACGTACCGGGATACAACCCTTGGCACCGTGCGTATATGCTTAGCTTCGAAAACGCGCTCCGCTCTGTTCCCGGCTGTGAACAATTGACACTGCCCTATTGGGACATCACGACACCGTTTCCCGAGGTTCTTAAGAGCCCGCCTTTCGCGAGCTACACCCTTCCCGAAGCCGTCTCTCCAGACTATCCGCAAGGTTACGTCACCCAAAGGTTCGACTATGCAACGATTCAACAGAACCTTCTCAATTACGGTGTGACTGCCGACATCAATAGAGCCCTGACGAAGACCGACTGGGAAGACTTCAATGGGTTTTTCGCGGGGGCTGCTTACAATACGATCATCGCCGCTCACGATTCCGGGCACAACTCTATTGGACCCACGATGCAGGACCAGGGTGTCGCGGCATTCGATCCCGTGTTCTGGTTCTTCCACTGCAACTGGGACAGGCTCTTTTGGCTGTGGCAGTCGAAAGTCGGCGCAACCGATTTAAATGGGCTGATTAGCACGATCAACAAGGAAACGGATCCGCTCAGCTATCAAATTTTTACCGATTCCTCTCTGGAAGCCCTGAACCCGTTCTCTGGCGCCCCGCTACATCTCAAGACCACCAACATCATCGATTCGGTCAACTCGCTTCACGTGGGATATGAGATTTCCCCCACTTTCGCGGCGTCTGACACTTTGCCCAAGACCCAGATTTCGGCTTTCGCGTCGGAAAAGTTGCTTGTGGACACGACTCGGGTCAACGTGTCCGTGCAAGGAGTAAACCGGCTCAAGATCCCCGGAAGCTTCAGCGTCCATTTGCTCAAGGATGGAAAGGTCATTGCTTCCAAGGGGTTCTTTCAACCCGTGGAGGTGGAGCAATGTGCGACTTGTGTCGAAAACGCGATTGTGCGATTCGACTTTGAGCTCCCGCTTGAGTCAGTCGCCGGGGGCAGATTAAGTGTTTGGGTGGAGCCGGTTAACAAGAGCTTTGTGGGTGACCGTTTCCCCAACAAGCTCATGGGGAACCCGACGATTGAGGTCCACCTGCTCATGAGCACGGAATAGCAGCTAGAAAAACAAAACCAGATTGGAGAACACAATGAGAACACATTATTTGAACGGCGATTGGACTTACCGGAGCTTCATCAATAACCCGGAAGAGGCCGGAAACGACCCGCAAAAGGCGCTGGCCCTGATTTTCGGCGAAGGCAAACTTACGATCAACGTCACCAGCCCCACCCTCTTTAAGGCCGTGCTGGACTTCGGTGGCGGGGCTGGAATGGATCTGTACGGAGAGATTGTCCCGAGTGCTGGAGTGAGTCCCGAGATCCTGATCATCACCGGAACCGGACGAGAAGGCACGAGCACGGACAAGTGGGTCTATCAATACAAGGGGTACGTGGTCCCGCAATGGTCGGAAGCAGTGGATCAGGTTCCGACCATTGTCGGCACGGTGATCCGAACGATCCCTCACAACGGTGGAAAGGCGGGCGTCACCGCTTCATTCGTGATTGTTCGGCTGTGAGTTTCCCCAAAGACGCAAGCCATGAGCCAACTCACCGAACCCAAGCCTGAGTTTGTGATCTGTATCCCTCTCTATCAGGGAGTCGACCTGATGGATGTGGCGGCGCCGACGGAAATATTCACCTCTCTCAATGAGTACTGGACGTTGAGAGAAGTGAAGCTCTTTCATGTCGCTGAGACGGTGCAGAAAGTCGTGACGCGAGATGGCACGATTCTGTTTCCCCACAAAACGTTTGCTGAGCTTCCCCATGCGGACCTCCTTTGGACTCCGGGAGGCGATCCGAAGGCCCTCGCGATGATCATGCAAACGGCTGCCGGTAAGCCGTTTCTCGACTATCTCAAGCAGATTAGCAATAAGGCCAGTTGGACGACCTCAGTTTGTGAGGGCGCGCTTCTGCTGGCCCAAGCTGGCCTTCTCGACGGCTACTCGGCGACCACGCATTGGGCCTTCCTGAACTGCTTGAGGGAGTATCCGGAGATCAATGTTGTAAGTGATGGCTACCCACGATACGTGATCGACCGAGACCGGGTTACCGGTGCTGGAATCTCTGCTGGACTAGATGAAGCTTTAGCGATTGTCGAACTCATCGCGGGAACCGCCAATGCGATCGGCGTACAGCAGTTTGTCCAGTACTTCCCCAGACCCCCGGTAATGGGAACGGTGCCAGATGCCGGCCCTTGCCCGATTCCTAGAGTAGGTCCGTGAGCAAACCGCGCCGAACTGCAATCATCCCGTTGAAACTGTTGGATGGCATTATTGCGAAGCGGAGCCTCAAGCCGATGAGCAAAAATCGCCACATAGAGCATCGCACAGGCTGCCTGATTCTTGTAGATTGGAGCCGTGCTGGAAATAGACTCGATCGCGAGCAAAGCAGTTCGGGGGGACCGAACGGTCTGGGTGCAAAGATCCACGCTCAGGGATCCCCGCACAATCTTTCTCTTTTTGGACGAGGAACTGTATCTAGAGCGTGTGAAAGCCAATGCGATGATCGATGGGCTGCAGGAGGAACTTCGCTTTCCATCGGCGAGTGCCGTCTATCTATCCTACGGGAAGGTCGCTGACCGACACGTCGACTTCACTTGCAGCCGAAGGTTCTCCGAGTTTCTCATTGAAGAACTCGTTCCTTGGGTCGAACGGAATGTTCACCCATTTGAGCACATCGTTCTTTGTGGCTTGAGCTTAAGCGGTCTTGCCGCCTTGTACGCGTCGTTGGAGTATCCGAATGCTTTCTCGGGAGTCTTGAGCCAATCGCCGTCGGCGTGGTGGAACCATGAGTGGCTATCCATGAACCTTCCTCCCTCTGGAGATGTATCTCCTCGGATCTGGCTCAGTGTGGGAAACCAGGAGATCCAAGAGCACGTGACCCACGCGCCAAGCAATCTATACCAAAGGGTGAGTCAGAACTTTTCCTGCAGGCGAGTGGCGCAGGGCCTTCAGGCGGCAGGCCACAGTGTTTATTTCTCCGAGTTCGATGGAGGGCATGATCCCGTGTGTTGGGCAGGTGAGTTGGCTGAGTCGCTGTTTTGGCTCTTGCAGCCCACGGAAACTGTCGTCCGAAGTGAGCGACCCTGAAGCGATACGATTTACGATATTGCGAAGAACCCCCTGAGCACTCACTTCGAGAGGTTTGTTCTCGGGCCGGACTTACCGTTTCACCTCCAACGTGCCTGAAGTCGTTTCCAGGAAGCCTTCATTGGCACCTTTCTTTGAACGGTTCCAAAGGGGTTCTCGAGGTCACTTGGTGGCCGGCGAGCCGACAGTTTTGGCTCAAAGTCGCCTCGAATCGCGATGCGGACTGGATCGACGCGGCAGCGGAACTCCTGAAGTCTCATTCCTTCTGATGGCAAAGCAGGCAGTTTGCACGTTGCGGAGTTTCACAGTCGGGAAGGAATTTAGACGTCCCGTGTTCGGTCCGACGGCTAACTGCTGGTCGCGGACTAAGAATTTTCATGTTTTGCCAGACTCACTTTCTCGTCCTATCGGATGCCTTTGAATGAGATGTTGCTTTCTTGCTCCTCAGGGTAGAACGTAAATATGTTGATGGTCAGCGTTGCCGTCGTTCTAGGAACCTTGCAGTCCTCTTTCCCGGCCTATTCCGTTCGGCCAATTTCGGGGGTGACGATTCCTGGCTTGCCCAGCGTGACTAGCCACATTTGTGTGGACCAGTTCGGTTACCTTCCAAAGGAGAGCAAGGTTGCCGTGATCTCGGATCCGATTAAGGGATACAACGCTTTCGATCACTACCAACCGGGAGCCAAACTTCAACTCAGAACTCGGGATGGAAAGACGGTTTTGGTCGCATCGGCCACTCCTTGGAACGGGGGAGCCACTCACGGAGACTCCGGTGATCGAGGGTGGTGGTTTGATTTCTCAGCGGTTACGACTCCCGGCGAATACTACGTTTACGACCCGACCAATCGGGTTCGTTCGCCCATCGTTCGAATTGGCTCCCGGGTGTACGACGGAGTCCTTCGGGCTGCCACCCGCATGTTCTTCTACCAAAGAATTGGAACGCCGATTCTGGCCAAGAATGCAGAGGGACCGTGGGTCGACGATGTCGCTTTTCCCCAGGACAAGTTCACTCGATCCGTAGAGGCAAAGGATTCTGAGTCTCGCGTGCGTGACATGTCCGGAGGATGGATGGACGCGGGTGACACCGACAAATATCCGCCGTTCAACGGTGACGTGATTCATCCGCTGCTTTATGCTTATACCGACAACCCGGTCGCGTTCACGGATAACTTCGGAATTCCAGAGTCCGGAAACGGTCTTCCCGACATCCTCGATGAAGTGAAGTACCAACTGGATTGGCTTCTTCGGATGCAGTTTCCGGATGGCTCGGTGCCGGTCAAGATGGGCAACATCGATTACAACGGAAAGTATCCGCTGAGCCTCGATACTCGCCCCCGATACTACGGGCCAAAGGATTCTGGCGCGACCATTTATACATGCGCGAACTTTGCCCACGCGGCTCGGGTGTACGGAAAGTTCGGCGCTTGGACTAGTTACTCTGCCCAGCTTCAATCGCGAGCAATTCTCGCCTGGGACTGGTTCCACTCGCACCCGCGAACTTACAAGACGGACACGGGTGAGATCAAGAGCGGAATCGCTAACCGGTCCGAGGACGAGCAGGATCGAATGGAGGCGTATGCGGCTATCCATCTGTTTGCCCTGACCGGCGATTCGAAATACCAAGACGCAATTCGTCAAAAGGTTGGTAAGTCTCGCCAATTATCGGAGGGCATCTGGAGCCCCTACGAGGCAGGCGTCTCGGAGTCGCTCGTGGACTACACTCACAATCCGAACGCAGACCTCGCTATCGTGAAGCGCATCCGTGACCAACTTGCCAACAGTGCCAAGAACGATCACTTTGCCCCACCCGTCGAGGCGGACCTCTACCGAGCTTGGATGGAGTCGAGCAACTACCATTGGGGAAGTAACACGGTTCGGGCAGGTTGGGGAGTGGTGGCTTTACTCGCTGCCGAACATGCAGGGCTTGAGCCAGCAACCGCCCACCGTTTGCGTCAGCGCGCTAACGACATGCTGCACTCATTCCACGGAGTGAACCCTCTGTCGGTCGTTTACCTGACCAACATGGGCAAGCTTGGTGCCGAACACTCCCTCTCGGCGATCTACCATGCCCGATATGGGGCAGGAACTCCGTTCTCGGAAAATCCGCCTCCCGGATACGTGGTGGGTGGCCCTAACCAGAGCACGTCCGGAAAGGCAGCGGCAGGAAATCCGTCGATCGACTGGCTCCGATCTCAGCCTCGTGCGAAGTCTTACGCCGACTTCAACCTAGCATGGCCCGAGAGTAGCTGGGAACTGAGCGAGCCGGCAATCTACTACCAGGCCATCTACGTTCGATTGCTTGCCGGAATCGCGAAGTAGTCGTCCGGGCCGCTGGTCGGACCAGCGGCCCTTGCCTCAATTTAAATCTCCGCTTCAGTCCGAGAACGGCCAAGCGCCAGACTCGCCCATCCAATGAAACTCCGCGAGCTTGCCCCGAAGGTTCCACCGTCGGGGACACAGCGTTTCCATCCAATCGAGGGGCTCACCGATGGGTTGCGTTTTGGCTGCGAGCGTCAGGGCCTTCTTGAGAGCTTCCCGATGCTTTGGTTCTACGACACTGGGCTCGACCGCTACAAACAAAGCAGTTCCGCTTTCCGAAACCAGGCGCAACCACTGCTCTACAAGTGACCAGGGCACCGCTCTGGTAATGGCAACGATGTCGGGATCAACGTTATAGAATGCGCCGTGCTGGGCGGCTCGAAATGCAAGGGTGTTGACCCCCATCCGTCGGTTTCGATTCCAACTTCTCCCGCTCGTATCGTCACCGGTGCGTTGAATCTCGTGGGTTCCGGCGGCCAAGTGACTCACGGTATTGCAGCCGATCAGGCGAACCGATCCGGCAACTTCTCGAATCGTTCGATAGAGGTCCGTAAGGACCTCCGCATTGGTGCGGGAAGAGTCGTGGAGTCGCCAACCATCCTTTGTCGGAGAGGGGCCCATTTCAAATCCCCAAAGCCCGAGCAGATCCCAAGTTGTGAAGTCATGCTTGATCAACTCGTACCCCCATCCGTCAAGCTTCCTGATTTCTGTGGCTACGTGATGCTTGACTTCGGGAACGGTTGGGTCGAGGTAGTTGGGGTCGCGTGAAAGCGCCCATGAACTCGGGCTGTCAGGAAGCGGCGTGAGTGGTCTGAACCATATCCCAGGTCGCACGCCAAGGCCCTTTAAACGATGGGCAAACGCATCCATATCCCCAAAACGTGGATTTCCGACCCATGGTCCATGCCCAAATCGGCCATTGTAGGGTCCCATCGCCCAGCCTTCATCGATCACGCTGTAAGGTCGATTGTCCGTGTCCGGAGACAGTTCCGAAATGAGGGCGCTTACGGAAGCGATTAACTCGGCGTTGTTGTTCCCGTAAGCGTAATTCCAGTCGTTTGTGCCGTACACGGGCTTATCTGGCAGGATAGGACGGGGACACATTTGATGGCAGAAAGCGCGAGTCGCGGCAAACGGACTTTCGCCTGGCTTTCCACTTCGACACACGACCTCGGCCACGGGCAGCGTTCGCTCGCCAAGCTCTACGGGCACTCCGCCGCTACGCACGTCGGCCCACAAGCTGACTCCCTCTTGGTCGGCCAACCAGAAGCAGAATGCCCCAGGACCAGTTCGGACCCCGTAACCATGGGTCGCGTGGCCATCAAACGCCATGAAATACCACGGCATCGGGCGATTCGGCGCCTCACCCCGCCATTCGAGATCGGCATAGGATCGCTCCCAATGGTCTCCGAGGTAGCGCTGAATCGGTCGTAAGTCGCCATGCCAACGCAATTGGATACGGCTCGCTCCATGGCCACGCAGCGAGACAGCCACATGGTCCTTAACCACCTGAATCAACACCTCAGAGTGTCCCCCAGACCAAGTTCCATCTCCGGTTTTTTGAAGAGGGATTTCCGCTTCGTTCGGACCGAACGCCCGCACAAGATCGGGTTCACGGAGAAGAGTGACGAATGGAGGATGAGGTTCCATGGTGGTCGCAACGGAGCTAATCGGGCCAGCAAGGATGGCGGCAGAAGCGGTCTTGAGTACCGTGCGTCGGGAATGAGTGTTTTTGTCGCTCAAAAGCGTGCACCCAATCCCGATGCGGCAACCAACCAGACGCTACTGACCTGACACAGAGCCATCAAGTCGCGCGGTAGCTTTGGATAGGAAATTGAGTCAGACATTATCGCCGGTTCCATAGGGCATTTGCTCTTCGGTCAGTCTTGCCAACCGCCTCCGATTCTGAATTGAATACGCGGGTATTCACTGTAGCTGGGATGAAAAAGCTGCAAATGTTTGGACAATGCGCCGTCGGGCCCTTTGAGCTAGCCGCCGTAAGGCCAGTGTCAGGTTCGCCGTTCCTCCATGAGTCCTATCAGGTTCCCGTCTGGATCGCGGATAAAAAACATCCAAAGTTCATGGTCTGGCATCTTGGCGATGAGGTGAGGGGCATCAATCACCTCCGCTGATCCGACCAGAGCTTGATAAGCGGCGTCCAAGTTGGAACATCGGTAATACAGAACGCTGTTCTGCAGGGTGCTACCGTTTTCTGGAGCGGTCAACATCAAGCGAACGGAGCCAAGATCGAAAAACGCGAGTGAGGGCCCGGCAGCAAACAAGAAGGGCAGGCTGAGCACATCACGATAGAATTTGGTCGACGCCTCGACATCCGACACGGTCAGGGCAATTTGTCCCAGTCCCTGAAGTTGAACCATTCCTCGATTATAAAGAAGATAGTTGCCGTATCGGGACGATCGCAAGATGACTCGTCTTGATTGGAAGGTGCTTGGACGGTGAGTTCGAGCGCTCGCCTATACTGCAAGCTGCGTTCGAAGCGAATCGTTGTTGCTTTTGCTGCCCTTGCGGGCGCTTCACTCGTCTTAGCCGGACATTTGGCTCAGAGACTCTATGTTGATGGGACCGTTGCTTCGACTGACCTAAAGGTCATTGGTGGCCGCACTTACGCCCCAGTCGGAGACATTGCAAAGGCTCTCGGCTATCAAGTCGTCAAGCGTGCCGGCGGTATTGAGCTCGTTAAAGCAGGCGGAGCCAATCAGATTGGTAACCGCAACACGGGCAAGTTGGGCGAGGAGATCTTTACCGGTAAGTGGCGTTTCATTGTCTCGAAGGCCGAGCGGGTTAAGTCGTACAAGGTTATTGACAACGACTACATCTACGTGACAAATCGAAACGTGGGGGCGAAAGACGATGAGGACCTCATCGTTTTGACTTGTCGCATTAAGAACGGGACCCCTAACCGCGATGAAATCGTCTTCTCCCCCACTTGGGATGGCATTCATACGGCTTTGACGGACGGCAACGAGAACAGCTATATCGCTGACACTTTCGACCTTAAAGCAACTGAGAATGCTCCGATTGGAGCCATTTTTAACCCGGGCGCCGCCATCAACTTCCGCGTGGTATTTCGAATCCCGACCTCAGCACATCCGAAAGATTTCATCTTCACGGCGCTGAGATACAGCATGCGAGATTCGACCGGGATGAAGAATGAGCCACCTCAGGACATTCGTATCTCGTTGGGAGATCTCTAAAATCGTCGAAAGCGGCTAACGTGCTTGCGAATTCGAAAGAACCTTGCAATTCGTTGAGCTATTTGACCGGTTTCACCGCGCCATGAAGGATTGATGAACGGCCTGGGTAGTCGGAGGGGACCTTGAACGACGGATATCCGGCTACCCACTGAGGGTGAGAACGCGGTTTTAGAAGCATCGCATTCGTATCCCTGCGCAATGCGGCAAATGGATCGCTTCGTATGGAGCGTTCTTTTTGCGCGCATTGCGTAAGAGTCCTATACTAACTGCGTTCACCGTCGAATGCACATGAACCTGAGATCACTTTTTAATGGCCTTAGCGTCGCCACTCTTGTTGTCGGAGTCTTTGCCAATGGTGCAACTCCTCAAAAGGTCAAGCCACCGACCGTCGATTTCAATCGAGATGTTCGGCCGTTGCTTGCTCAGCACTGCTGGCCATGTCACGGGCAAGACAAAGCGGCGCTTAAGAAGACCGGAGGCGTAAGCCTCGACTCGTTCGCCGGAGCAACCGCGCTTCATTTTGGTGTGAGGGCCATTTTCCCGGGAGCTCCCGATAAGTCTGAAGCCGTGCATCGCATGCTGTCGAAGGACATCGATTCACAGATGCCTCCCCGCGACTCCGGTATCAAGCCGCTGTCGGCGGTCGAGATCGAGACGATCAAACTTTGGATCTCTCAGGGCGCCGAGTACCGAGCCCACTGGGCATTCGTCCCACCGAAGGCTCCGCCTTTGCCCAAGGTCAATCGGCCAGCATGGGTTAAGAATGAGATCGACCGGTTCGTGCTCGCACATCTCGAGCAAAGCAATATCCGACCGGAGCCAGAAGCCGACAAGCGAACCCTCGTCCGCCGGGTGACCTTGACGTTGACGGGCTTACCTCCCTCGCCCGAGGAGGTCAATCAGTTCCTTCAAGACGCCCGACCGAATGCCTATGAGTGCCTCGTCGACCGACTGCTCGCCAGCCCGCGCTTCGGCGAAAACCAGGCTCGATATTGGCTGGATGCCGTTCGCTACGCAGACACCCACGGCCTCCATATCGACAACGAGCGGTCGATCTACCCTTATCGCGACTGGGTTGTCAGGGCCTACAACGAGGATCTGCCATTCGACAAGTTCGCTCTATGGCAGATCGCAGGCGACCTTTTACCCAATCCCACTCTGGATCAGAAGATCGCGACCGGATATGTAAGGCTCAATCCGACCACAAATGAAGGGGGCGCGATTGAAGCGGAGTTCCTCGCGAAAAATACCTTCGATCGAGTCGATACCACTTCTACCGTGTTCCTCGGAGTCACGCTCCAGTGCGCCAAATGCCACGATCACAAGTACGACCCCTTCACCCAGAAGGACTACTACTCGATGTACGCCTACTTTAACAGCACGGCGGACACCCCCCTCGATGGCAATTCACGCCTCCACGAGCCCGTCATGAAGGCTCCGACTCCAGATCAGCAGGTTCGATTAACCAAGCTGGAGCAACTGATGCGGGAGGTCCGGGAATCGGCCCGCCAGGAGGATGCCAAACAGTGGGCACTTAACGCCTCCGAGAAGATGCCATTAACTGGGAATTGGGAGATCACCGGTCCGTTCGTCGCCAAAGACTATGACACTGCTTTCGCCGCGAACTTTGGAGCAGAACCCGGATCTCAGTTCAAGGAGCTCACTTGGATGCCTATCCCGTTCGAGTTGGAGAAACTCCATTCCGGCCTGATAGGCAAGGAAAATGCGGCGGTCTACTTGCGGACGAAGCTGACCGTCGAAGAGCCAACCAAAGTGGAATTGAGATTGGGAAGCGACGACGCCATTCGGGTTTGGGTCAATAGCACCCTTGTCCACGAGAACAAGATCCTGCGTTCGCTGACCGCCAACGATGACAAGGTTTCGGTTGAGCTTAAGTCAGGTCAGAACGATCTGCTGATCAAGATCGTGAATTCATCTGGAGGCGACGGGGCGTTCGTCGGAATTGGAGGCGCCAACACCCAGCGGCTAGCGCGTGCCCGCGATTTGGCGCATCGGCCTTCTCTTACCCCGAGCGAAGCGAGCGAGTTGATCGATACCTATCTGGACTTGGGACCCAATACGGATCTGCAGCGCAAATACCGAAAACTGACGGCGGCGCGTGCGGCCCAAGACGCACAGATTCCCATGACCTACGTGGCGAAAGAATTGCCGATGGCTCGTACGGCTTTTCTGCTGCGAAGAGGCCAATACGACCTTCCGGGTGACCGGGTGCCCCGAGCGATTCCCAAGGTGTTCGGATCGCTTTCAGATACCCGAAACAACAATCGTCTCGGACTTGCCGAATGGATCGTCGACCCAAAGAACCCGCTGACCGCCCGCGTCATGGTCAACCGGATTTGGCAGCAGCATTTCGGAACTGGGATCGTGAAGTCAAGCGAGGACTTTGGAAGTCGCGGGGACTGGCCTTCCGATCCAGCCTTGCTCGACTATCTTGCGTGTCGGTTTATTCAGGATGGATGGAGTATCAAGAAGCTCACGAGACTGATCCTGACCAGCGCCGCGTATCGCCAATCCGCCGCAGTTTCACCTGCGAAAAGGGCTCAGGACCCCGATAACACGCTCATCTCGCGAGGTCCTCGGTTCAGGCTGGACGCCGAAGTCATTCGTGATACTTCCTTGTTCGTTTCTGGACTACTGGTGGACAAGGCGGGTGGTCACTCTGACAAGCCCTACCAACCAGCCGGCTTATGGGAGATCATCGCCTATCCGATCAGCGATACCGCGAAGTACATGCAGGACCATGGTGATGCACTCTACCGGCGAAGCCTCTACATGTTTTGGAAGCGAACGAGTCCGCCCCCCACGATGCTGCTGTTTGATGCCCCGATGCGGGAATCGTGCGTCGTTCGGCGTTCCCGAACAAACACCCCGACGCAAGCTCTGGCGACCCTCAATGAAACCGGATTCTTCGAGGACGCACGGGCAATGGCTCAACGCGTCATCAAATCCAAGGCTGACGATCGAAGTCGGATCGACTACGCTTTCCGCCTTGCCACTGGGCGTCCTCCTACGTCGAATGAGCAGTCGATTGTCGCGGGTTTCTTGGCAGACGCGCGTTCGCGCTATCGTGAGAATCCCGCGGAAGCGGAAAAGACGCTCGCTATCGGCGAATCTCCTCGAGACATGAGCTTGCCCGTCGCCGAACACGCATCGTGGGCGCTGGTCTGCAACATGATCCTCAATCTTGACGAGACTTTGACACAGCACTAGACACGAAATCCCGAAAACTCTTCTCACGACGCATCGAAACATCCCCATGGACCCAAGACGCGAACACGAACTGCTACTCACTCGCCGACAGCTATTTGGTCGGGCAACTCTTGGAGTGGGGACTGCTGCCTTGGCATCGCTTGTCGAAGCCGACCAGGCGCCCAAGAGGACACTGAATGCATCTGGCGGACAGCCGGGGTTCCCAAACTTTGCCCCAAAGGCAAAGCGAGTCATCTATCTGACCATGAATGGCGGACCCAGTCAACTCGACTTGTGGGACTACAAGCCGAAGCTGATGGACCATTTCAACGAGGATCTTCCTCAGAACATTCGAAACGGCCAGAGGATTACGACGATGACGAGCGGACAGACTCGTTTTCCGGTCGCGCCGACAAAGTACAAGTTCGAGAAGCACGACAATTCGGGAGACGGCGTTTGGGTCAGCGAACTCCTGCCCCACACTTCTAAGATCGTCAAAGACCTTTGTGTGATCAACTCGATGTACACCGAGGCGATCAACCACGATCCCGCAACCACGTTTATCCAGACCGGGAGTCAGCTGCCTGGGCGTCCCAGTTTTGGATCTTGGGTCAGTTACGGTTTAGGAACTCTGAACCAAGAACTGCCGACCTATATCGTCCTTCACAGCACTTGGAGCGCGAAGGCCGACGCCCAGGCAGTCTTTACGCGGCTCTGGGGATCGGGATTCCTGCCGGGCCAGTATCAGGGTGTTGCCCTCCGAAGTTCTGGAGATCCAGTGCTATTTCTCGAAAACCCGAGTGGAGTGGATAGCGTGACCCGAAGGAAGATGCTGGATGGTATTGCAAAGCTGAATACGATGCAACTCTCCCACTTCGGCGACCCCGATATTGCCGCTCGGATTGCCCAGTATGAGATGGCGTATCGCCTTCAAACTAGCGTTCCTGAACTCATGGATCTCTCGAAAGAGTCGGATGAGACATTCGAATTGTATGGACAGGATGCCCATAAGCCAGGCACGTTTGCCGCGAACTGCCTTCTCGCCCGCCGGATGGCCGAGCGAGGAGTACGTTTCATTCAAATCTTCCATCGAGGCTGGGACCAACATGGAAATCTCAGTGGTGACCTGCCTCGGCAGTGCCAAGACGTCGATCAGGCCTGTGCCGCCCTCGTCACCGACTTAAAACGGCGGGGAATGCTGGACGATACCCTGATCATTTGGGGTGGAGAGTTTGGTCGAACTGTCTATTGTCAAGGTCCGCTATCGAAGGAGAACTACGGTCGAGATCACCACCCCCGGTGTTTCACGATGTGGATGGCCGGAGGAGGAGTGAAGCCAGGAATCGTCTATGGGCAAACCGACGAATATGGATACAACATCGTCAGCAAGGATGGAGCGATCCTCAACCCAACTCCAGAGACCTTTACACCGGGGGCCGTTCACGTTCACGATTTGAACGCGACAATTCTGCACCTCTTGGGCATTGATCACACTAAGCTCACCTACCGATTCTCGGGCCGAGACTTCCGTCTGACGGACGTTCACGGATTTGTGGTGAAGGAACTGCTCGCCTAGATGAGCACCATCCTAGACGAACTTGACGCAGTCGTCGCGGCTCCCCGGCATCACAAGGTCTTGTTGGAAGATGACCGGATTCGGGTGCTCGAAACCCTCATCCTTCCCGGAGAGGAAACTGCGGTTCACACGCATGTTTGGTCGGGTTATCTGTACATCGTCAATTGGAGTGATTTTGTCCGGTACGACGCCGATCGCAACGTCATGCTCGATTCATCGAGTCTCGCGTCGCCTCCGGCGCCTGGCTCGGCGATATGGGCGCCACCACTGCCTCCACACTCGTTACTGAACGTCGGGAACACCAATATCCACGTCATCCTCACAGAGTTCAAGCATAGTGCGGATCCGTCAACTACTCACATCGGTCTGCCGGTTGCAAAATAGCCTCGTTCGTTATTCGCGGCAAATCGAATAGGTTGAACAACAAAGATGCCACGCTTTCCCTGAGCCTGCATGACGTCTACAGTGCGGAATTTGTAAAACTTAAAGTCTTGCAAGTTATTCTTTTGCGAACTGAAATCCATTGGATTGACCTTCTCCGAACCGATAACTAGACTGAGACCTAAATTACAGTTGCATCTTTCCTGGGACCAGCCTCGCAGGGAAGCCGATGCGTGGAGGACTGAAGGTCAGTTGGGAACGAGAAGATGAAGAAATGGTTTAACAACCTCCGCCTAGCGGTGAAGCTCGGCATTGGCCTTGGGATTAGCCTCTTACTGACCGCAACTTTGGCCTTAATTGCCCTCCTTGGTAATTCGCAGCAAGGGCAAGCGATAAATGGACTGGCAACCGATGAAATACCCGGACTGGTTGCGCTGGGCGAGTTTAATCTGGCCATTGGACAAGTGCGAACTGGTGCGTACCAACTGTGCGCAGCATCCGATACGGACAAAGTAAAGATCCAAAAATCAGTCGACGACTCGATGGCCAAGGCCGATGAGTCTCTCAAGGCCTACGACTCAACCGCGTTGGATCCTGAGGACCGAAAGAATACGGATGCTATAGAAGCAGGCTGGAAGGACTACAAGGCGGCACTCGCTAAGACACTATCAACTCTGGATGGGTTGCCGGTGGATCAGAGAGTCGAAAAGATTCGCAAAGAGGTGGGAAGCGTGTATGCAAGTGAAGTCTCGGGAGCGATCGAGACGATGATTAAGTACAACCGCAAGAGTTCTCTCAATGCGGTAAAGGATGCAGAAACTGTTTCCCACCGAGCTTCCTTCTTGACGGTCTTAACCGCACTTATGGCGGCATTTATCGGTTTGATTGTTTCCTGGCGAATCTCCAAGTCAATTACCAGGCCGCTCGCCCTGGTATGCGAAAAGCTGGAAGAATTGACCCGAGACGACGTATCTAGCCTCAAGTTAGCGTTGACGTCGCTGGCGGCTGGAGACCTGACAACATCACTTGTTTCCGCAACTCACAAGATTGCGGTTGACTCGAAGGACGAGGTCGGAATTCTCGCGAATACGTTTAATAAGTTGGTCGAGCTCACCGCAGAATCGGTCGAGGCCTACAACACGGCGAGACGCTCGGTTACCGCACTCGTCGAAGAGATCGGAGAGAGCGTTCGCTGTGTTTCGAGCACGAGCACAACGCTGGCTGAGGCTTCGAGCCAGAGTGAGTCCGCCGCTTCCGAAATTGCGTCTGGAAGTGAGCGCTTAGCTCGGGGAGCAACCGAGTCGGCGTCGATCATGGAAGAACTCGGAGCGCAGGCTTCCAACGTTAGGTCGAGCAGCGAAGCTCAAGAGGAGCTGATTGAAGAGGCTTCGATCGCGCTGAATTCAGCTACGGATGGCGTGAGCGGAGTCGCCGCATCGGCCCAAGAAATGACCGCAGCCGCCCAAGAAGGCAATCAGGCGGTTGTGGCCACAATCGCCTCCATGAACCGAGTCCAGGAGCAGGTTAGCGTTTCAGCTGCCCAAGTTCAAGAGCTGGAGCAAAAAGGAAAGCAGATAGGCCAAATCGTATCGAGCATTCAGTCGATCGCAGAGCAGACAAATCTGCTCGCGCTGAATGCAGCTATCGAAGCGGCAAGAGCGGGCGAGCATGGGCGAGGGTTCGCGGTCGTCGCCGACGAAGTCCGCAAGCTGGCCGAGCAAGCCAGGACCGCGACGGAGGAGATTAGCCAACTCATCGATGGAGTGACACTAACCGTAAACGGAACCGTCAGGGCTATTGAGCGAACGACGGAAGAGGTCACTCAAGGGGCACAACGAAGCGAGTCGGCGGGCAAGATGCTGCAGCAGATTCTTAAATCCTCTCAACAGGTTGCCCAGCAATCTGAAGAAGTCGCCCGGCAAGCGATGGTAGCTTCTAACGCCATGAGCAGTGTGGCATCCTCCGCACAAGGCAACGTAGCGGCTTCCGAGGAGATGGCAACCGGTTCAGATAAGGTGATTGGTTCGATCACGAACGTGGCGGCGATCAGTGAGCAAACGGCGGCTGGTGCGCAAGAGTTGAGCGCATCCATTACCGAAGTGAGCAATGCGGCAAGTCAGATGAATAGGATGAGTGCCGATCTTGGACAGCTGGTGGCTCAGTTCAAGACCAAAAAATCTCCGAAGGATCACCTGAAGATCGCAGCTTAATGAATTCGGACCGGCGTCAAAAGCGAGTCGAGAGTCTGGCGCCGGGACCTGTCAGCGGCAAAGGCAGCAGAGATGCGAGCCTCTGATCCTCCCGTATAAGGAAGATCCGAGTAAGGCCATGGACGAATACGTTTCCTATTTCATCGAAGTCATCGTGACTTCCGGGATCTATCTCGCTCTTAAGTGGGCAAAGTCACTTAGAAACAGTTGAGCTGGGCGCAGCCAAGAAGTAGGACAATCCTATTCATCCCCGCTTACTGAGCGTCCCAAACGTGAGGAGTTTTGCCACAAGCTCGTCCATCTCAAACGGCTTCGAAATGACCGAGACGTCCGGGATCTGGAAGCACGGCCAAGATTCGATCTCCGGCTGTCCGGACGAAATCAAAATCGGAAGGTGAGGATTAATTTCTCTTAAAGCCGCCATCGTCTGAATGCCATTCATCCTCGGCATGTTTTGGTCAAGGATGACCAGGTCAGGCGAACTGCCTCGTTTAAGATGCTCGACGGCCTCTTCACCTCCAGTTACTGATTGGACAGAGAGACCGGCCACCTTCAGCATGCGCTTGACCAGCAGCAGTACGTCTTCGTCATCGTCGACCAGAAGAACTTTAAGTGGCCCCAACTCCGTTGGTGGAAGGGGCGTTTGCTCATTGGTGTTAGGGGTTGGAACCCGGGGAAGCTGAATCTTTACGATCGTTCCATGCATCAATTGACTTGAGATCGTAAGTGCGCCTCCATGGGCCTTCACCACACCGTGAGTCATGCTCAAGCCCAGCCCAGTTCCCTTTCCCACGGGCTTGGTGGTGAAGAACGGATCCATGACCCTTGCCAACACTTCGGGGCTCATTCCCTCACCGGAATCCTGCACCGAGATTTCAAGGTAATTGTCGGGCAGGAAAGTAGTCCGGAGAATCAGCTCTCCGCCGTTCGGCATCGCATCGATTGAGTTGATGCAGAGGTTCATGATTGCGTTCGAGATGCTTCCCGCATCACCGAGAACCCAAGCGGGCTCCGACATGAACTCCTCGCGGAGGATATATTGTTTCTGCGTAACGTTTTCTAGAAGGGTCCGGACTTCTGAAAGTAGCCCATGAACGTCGAGGGGTGACTTTTGCGGCAGGGTGGGCTTGGCAAACTGCGTCAGCGAGTTCACGACGTCACGGCCCCGACGGCAGGCGGTCGTGATCGTTTTGAATGCTTCGAGATCCTGTGGGTCGTGCGTAAGCTTTTCACGCAGCGACGCCGACCCCATCACGGCAGCAAGCACGTTATTGATGTTGTGAGCAACACCCGCAACAAGCACGCCTAATGCTTCCAGCCTCTGCGATTGTTGCAATTGACTTTCCAACATTGCCTTCTCTTCGGCCGCTGCTCGGCGATCTGAGATATCGGTAATAAAGCCGTGCCAAAGGACCGATCCGTCTGGTTCTCGCTGCGGCAAGGCGTTACCAAAGAGGTATCGCTCACTTCCGTCTTCAAACTTGACCCGGTATTCGTGACGCCATGGGGTGAGGTCCCTAGCCGAAGACTGAATCGACTCTACGATGCCATCGAAATCGTCTGGGTGCAGGTTTGCAAAGACTGGCGTGGCGTCCTCCCTGACTTGCTCGGGCGTCACTCGATAGATTTCACGGATGGCTTCGCTGGCGAAAGGGAAGCAGGATGTTCCGTCGGGACGCAGGAGGTATTGATAGACGACTCCTGGAACCTGGCTGGCAATCTTGAGAAGTCGATCCAGTGACTCCCTAACCGCCTGCTCTGATTGTTTTCGGTCGGTGATGTCCCGCGCCGATAAGTAGTTGTATCGGCGACCGTCCAGTTCGACGCCGACCGCATTAATCTCAATGTCTCTTAAAGACCCGTCACGCCGGCGATGAATCGTCTCGACTTTTCCTGCGTTCTTGATGAGTCCAGTGACCGTGTTCAGAAGGTCATCGCCAAACCACTTGGCGTCCCAATCGGCGACGTTCATGGTGAGCAGTTCTTCGCGCGAGTATCCAAGCATCTGGCAAAATGCCGCATTGACTTCGACGACGTTGCCCAGGTCGTCCATAACATGAATTCCATCGCAGGCTGCATCCAACAGGGTTTTGTATCGAAGGGCCATCGTTTCGATGGCCGCTTCGGCCTGTGTTCGAGAGGTGGTGTCGTGGATAATCGAAAACAGTAACTTGGCGCCTCCGCTTACGATCGGCGTTGAATGCACCTCCACGTTTCGAACTTCGCCGGAGGCTAGCATGTGTTTGAAGTGGAAAAAGCTGCATTGTTCTCGATTTGCGCGGTCCAGTTCGATCGCGATTTCGGACTCGGGCAAAGTATTGATTTCGGCAATTCTCATCCCAAGAAGTTCCGATTTGGAATAGCCATAGAACGCCACCGCAGCTGAGTTTGCCCCCACGATTTCGCCAGATTCTGGCGCGACCAACAGCATGACCGAAGAGTTGCTCTCGAAGAACTCTCGAAACAATCGATCGATATCGTGATCCTCGTTGTCTAAAAGTCTGGGAGAGATAGCCTGGCTTGCAGCCCGTTTTGTTTTCGCCGCTGGCCGGGTCCTCGACTCGTGTTCGACAACGGACCCTTCCTTAGGGGAGACACTGGAGGGTTCAAACAGAAGCGACCGGTACTTTACCGGCAGAGGCTGACCAGACTCGATCAGCTGAAGAACCTCTTGTCTTTCTTGATCGGTTAATCGTGGCATGGACGCTTCCTGCTGGCTAAAAGGGGGCGTAATTGTTGGACTCTCAATATTCCGTTACGACCGGTTCGGTGCATCATATCCGCTTTTGTGGCATGAGAGCATGAAGTTGTTTTTCATGACTAACTCAATGACATTGGTTGATCAGTTCCGTTCTTCTTGACGTTTCGGCGACGGGGTGAAGCGCCATGCCCTCCAAAAGGGCTACGAATCAAGCAGGAACGGCCGATTTTGGGGGAAACCACCGTTTCAGCCATGGGAAGATTTCGTTCCAATCTTCAGCCAAGACTTCGTGCTTACCCAGGCGAAAGTGGTGGGCCAACTCGTTGCCGACCGTGGTCCCAAGTCGTAGTAGAGGAAGTTCAACGCCTTGTACACGAGCGGCCAACCGAAGCATCTCATGCTGTCCAGAGGGATTGGCCCAATCATCCTCGGAGGCATTGCAAAGCAAGAGTGGGCGCGATGCGCAGAGGGCGAGCAACCAGTGCTGATCGAATGGAAGAGACTCGGGCGCGTTTGCATAGTCCGAGAACGAAGGGGCAAACCAGTGGGGGAACGTCCTGGTGATATCGCGAACGGTTTCGCCTACGTTGGTGCGAGAGGGAGCGGCGCCTCCGCACCCTGATTGAATCGCCACGACCCCGGCAAGCGACTCATCTGCGCCGGTTGCCAGAAGAGCTGCCTTTCCCAGTCGCGAATGACCGAGGGCGACGACTCTGTTTCGGTCGAATCGAGAGTCATTTTCGAGTTGTCTCGCCATGGCTCGAATGCCGGCCGCCCACCTTGCGATCGCATTTCCTGAAGACCGGCCCACGTCGTCGGGTTCGACGTCACCGACAAACGCCGTGATGACCGCCCAGCCCGCCTCGTTAATTTTCTCGATGGGCCAGGTTTGGCTCCTGCTCCCTCTGGCCAAGACGGAATCACTTAAAAGTTGAGGCGAGATTGGAATACTTTCGTGGGGAGCTAGAGTGTGGTTTCCGTCGAAGTTCAGTCCGACAATCGTTGGCCAGGGCCCCGGGCTGGACGGATGTGCCCTCAGCATCGGAAACGGTTGCAGAATCATTTCGAGGCCAGGGCCGACCGAGACTGATTGACTGTCCCATGCGTCAAATGCCGGCTCACATCGCCCGTACTCCACGGACTCCAAGCATTCCAAGACGCTGGTGCGAACCTCACTTGTCCACGGCATTGGGATTGGAGGAAAACTATGCTCAATCATCGATTGCTCCAACTCTACTGTTGGACCATTGACTTGTCAAATTTGAACTTCCTGATGGGGAAGTTTGCATTCAGCAGACAGCAGTCGGACCGAATTCCAGGGCCGCCTGCTTTCATTCCTCGTCAAGAGTGTCCCGGGCATGTTTGCCGCACATTGTGAACTTTCCCATCTGGGCTTAGCGGTAGCTTCTCAAAAAGGGACCTTGCATAGCTGTTTTGGAGGCATCGGCGCAAGTCATTTTGTCACTGGACATGGCACGCCTGACACAATTCATATTCCACATCGGTTCTAGCTATCATCCCGATAGAAACCCCATCAGTGCCCATGCGATTGAAACTTATCTGACTTAACTATTGGGCATAATCCGAGACATGAGGCCGACAGATGTCGGCAGTCCCGACTATTTCCACAAGGTAGTGGACTGCCAGTGGGCTTGCCCAGCTCACACTAACGTGCCGGAGTACATCCGGTTGATTGCACAGGGGCGGTATGACGATGCGTATCTCGTCAATAGGAAGTCGAACGTCTTTCCCGGGATTCTCGGACGAACGTGTGATCGTCCGTGTGAGCCTGCGTGTCGCAGGACTCGTATCGACGGCAAGCCCGTGGCCATATGTAGGCTAAAGCGGGTTGCTGCAGACCAGAAGAACGATATTCGTGATCGCCTGCCGCAAGCGCCAGCCCAGAAGAACGGCCGCAAGGTCGCTTTGATTGGCGCTGGCCCCGCTTCACTCACCGTCGCAAACGACCTGATGCCTTTGGGTTACGACGTCACGATCTTTGAGGCTGGACCACGTCCCGGCGGATTGATGAGAATCAACATCCCCGCTTTTCGGCTTCCGGAAGAAGTCTTAGACGAAGAGATCGGCTACATCGTCGATATGGGCGTCAACGTAAAGTACAACCGGCCTGTCGCCAGCCTGAAGCAACTGCTGGACTCGGAGGCGTTCGACGCCGTCTTTGTCGGCACCGGCGCGCCCAAGGGCAAGGAGCTTGAGATTCCTGGCCGTCATGATTCGGACAACATCTTTATCGGCATCGACTGGCTGGCCTCGATCCACTTTGGCCACATCACCACGGTCGGGGACCGAGTTCTGATCATCGGCGTGGGAAATACCGCAATGGACTGTTGTCGGTCTGCCAAACGCTTGGGTGCCACCGACGTCAAAGTAATCGCTCGTAAAACGCGGAAATACTTCAAGGCCTCTGCGTGGGAACTTGAGGATGCCGAAGAAGAACTGGTGGAGATTGCGGAGAATCACTCCCCAGTTCGATTTATCACCGAGAACGGAACGCTCATCGGAATGGAATTTGACCGATTCCTTTCGTCCGAAGTAGACGGGAAGCTCGTTCAAGTCCCTGACGGTCGCGTCGTGATCCCGTGTGACACGGTTATCCTCGCGATCGGACAGGAAAATGCGTTCCCCTGGATTGAAAGGGAAATTGGCCTTGAGTTCGACAAGTGGGAGATGCCTGTGGTCGACAAAACAACCTTCATGTCGACGAGGCCAGGAGTGTTCTTCGGTGGAGACGCCGCCTTCGGGCCAGCAAATATCATTTGGGCGGTGGAGCATGGACATCAAGCCGCGATCTCTATCCACCAATACTGCTTAGGGCAGCCGCTTACGGATCGACCCCTCTCCGGGCAATCGCTTACCCCAACAAAGATGGGCCTCCACGAGTGGGCCTATAGCAATAACTACAATTCGGCCAAGCGCCAGAAAATGGTCCATGTGCAGATGCCATTGCGCTTCTCCAAAATGACCATCGAGGTTGAAGAGGGATTTACCGAAGAACAAACCCGCGCCGAGGTCGAACGGTGTTTGAACTGCGATATTCAGACTGCCTTCACTGACAATCTGTGCATCGAATGCGATGCTTGCATCGACATCTGTCCAACGGACTGCTTGACGATGACGCAGGACGCCGAAGAGCCTGAGCTTCGGGAACACCTCACCGCTCCCGCTGACAATCATGAGCAATCCCTCTTTGTGTCGGGGACTCTCAAGCAGACTGGAAGAGTCATGGTGAAGGACGAGAATCTCTGTCTTCACTGCGGGCTCTGTGCCGAACGATGTCCCACCTTCGCCTGGGACATGCGAAAGTTCGAACTTCATCTTCCTTACGCCGGGTTCCCCGTTCCCCAAGCCACTCCTCAAGCCCTGGCGAAACAGGAGGCCAAGTCATGAGCAACCAAGTCAACGAGTTTGCCTTCAAGATCGCAACCCCGAACGGCACCGGCTCGGCAAGCGCAAACAGCCTGATCATGCAGACCATCTTCCGGATGGGTATCCCCGTCACCGGAAAGAATCTGTTTCCTTCGAACATTCAAGGCCTGCCCACTTGGTACGAGATTCGAGTGAACAAGGACGGCTACACCGCCCGAACTCCGATCTTCGACATGATGGTGGCCATGAACTCTGCCACTTATGAGAAGGATATCCAAGAAGTGCGGTCCGGTGGTTGGTTGGTTTACGACTCGACGTGGCCGCTTGACGAGCGACTGCGAAGGCACGACATCAACTTCATTGGCGTGCCATTAGCGGAGATGTGCGCCAGCGCCTTCCGGGGAGTGAGGGAGCGAATTTTGATGAAGAATATCGCCTATGCGGGGGCGCTTGCCGCTCTGCTAGGCATGGACACTGACATCATTCGCGCTTTGACAAAGGAGAAGTATTCCAAGAAGCAATCGCTTTTAGAGTCGAACGACCGTGCGATCGACCTCGGCTTTAACTACGTCAAAGATAACTACGCGTGCCCGCTGCCGATTCAGCTTGAGACGATGGACGCAACCAAAGACTGCATCTTGATCGACGGCAATACTTCGGCGTCTCTAGGATGCGTTTTTGCCGGCGCGACGGTCGGCGCTTGGTATCCGATAACTCCATCCACCTCGATGATGGAGGGCTTCAAAGGGTTCTGTCAAAAATATCGTCGAGATCCGGAAACGAAGAAGAACCGCTACGTCATCCTCCAAGCCGAAGACGAATTAGCCGCCATCGGGATGGTGATTGGGGCGTCTTGGGCAGGTGCAAGGGCATTCACTCCCACTTCGGGGCCGGGCATTTCCTTGATGAATGAATTTCTGGGCCTCGCATACTATGCGGAAGTGCCGGCCGTGATCTTTGACGTCCAGCGCACCGGACCCTCCACAGGAATGCCGACCCGAACGCAGCAGGGAGACCTGATGCTTTGCGCCTATGCTTCCCACGGCGATACAAAGCATATTTGTCTCTATCCTTCAGACCCCCGTGAGGCGTTCGAATTCGCGGTGGCGGCATTCGATCTTGCTGAGCGATTCCAGTCTCCAGTCATGGTTCTTACCGACCTCGATATCGGAATGAACGACTGGATGATTCCGAAACTGACATGGGACGACAGCTACCGGCCGGATCGCGGCAAGGTTCTGAGTGCGGCAGAGTTAGATGACCTCAAGAGCTTTTCGAGATACCTCGACGTCGACGCAGACGGCATCCCCTACCGGTCGTTGCCAGGTGTACATCCCAAGGGAGCTTACTTCACCCGTGGGTCCGGACACAACAAATTTGGGGGGTACACCGAAGACGGAGACGAGTATCAGGAAGTCCTCGACCGCATTGCAAGAAAAATCCAGAGCGCTGCACTGGCCGTTCCAGCCCCCATCGTTCATCGACGTGCGGGAGCAAAACTCGGACTTGTCACTGTGGGCGGATGTCATGCGGCTTGCAAGGAGGCGCTGGACCTCATGGCGGCAGACGGAACTCCGATTGACTACATGCGAGTGCGCGGTTTCCCGTTTGGGGACGAAGTAAGAGATTTCCTCGAGTCTCACGAGACCAATTACATCGTAGAACAGAATCGTGACGGACAGCTTCGGAGCTTGTTGACTTTAGAAACGGGAGTGCCCAAGTCTAAGACCGAGTCGATCCTGTACTACGCGGGATTCCCGATGAGTGCCCATCACGTGATTAGCGGTGTTCAAAAGACGGCAAGGAGAGCGTCATGAGCTACATTGCAAAGCCAAAAGTCCACCACCCATCGCTGAGGAAGAATGCCCTCGGCCTGACCCGCCGCGACTACGAGGGAGCGATAACCACGCTTTGTGCGGGATGTGGACACGACTCAGTGACCGCCGCCATCGTCCAAGCGTTCTGGGATCTCGATATCGAGCCCTACAAGGTCGCGAAGCTTTCGGGAATCGGTTGCTCCTCGAAAACACCGGCCTACTTCTTGCGCGAGGCGCATGGATTTAATAGCGTTCACGGCAGGATGCCGGCGATCGCTACCGGAGCCGGGGCGGCAAATCGCGACCTGATTCTGATTGGGATTTCCGGAGACGGCGATTCGTTGTCAATCGGTCTGGGGCAACTCTGTCACGCGATTCGGCGAAACGTGAATCTCCTTTACGTCCTCGAAAACAATGGCGTCTATGGATTGACCAAAGGTCAGTTCTCCGCGTCGGCCGATCACGGATCGACGAGCAAAAAGGGCGAGATCAACGGCATGAACGCAATTGACAGCGCTCTGCTTGCGATCTCCCTAGGCGCGACCTTTGTGGCGAGAAGCTTCTCCGGGGACAAGGCGCAACTCGTGCCGCTATTGAAGGCAGGGCTCGCTCATAAAGGCCTGGCGTTTATAGACGTCATTTCACCCTGTGTCACGTTCAATGATCACGAAGGATCGACCAAGGGGTATGCGTACACGCGAGAGCACCAGATCGAACTCGTTCAGGCGGATTACGTTCCAGAGCACTCCGAGATCACGACCGATTACGAGCCGGGTTCAGTCAAGAATGTCCTTCTTCACGACGGAAGCACTCTGAGGCTTCGGAAAGTAGCGGAGGAGTACGACCCTACCGATCGCGATCGGGCATACGCTCTCATACGCGAACGCCAACGGCTGGGAGAGGTCGCAACGGGACTGCTGTACATCTCACCCGACGCACCAGACATGATCGAGCAAAGTGAGGCGATTGCAGAGCCGGTGTACAACCAGCCATTCGAAAACCTCTGTCCGGGTAGCGCCGAACTTGAAAAGCTCCAGTTGAGGTTCCGATAGGTCGGAAAACCTTTCGGAACCCTTTGTGCGTGGTCCTTCCTTAGCCTGGGACAATGGACACCCCTCTGCCGGAAGCAAGTACACCTAGTACCATCGCCGGATCCCAGCGGGCACCGAGTGTCCTGCGTTCTCATGACGCGAAATCGCCGACTGGATTCCAACCGGATTGGGGGCTAATCTTTGATTGTCGCCAATGTTGGCTACAGGAGAGACTATGCGAGTCGTCATTGGTATCGATCCTTCCCATGATTCGACGAGTACAACGAATCTGGTTCATAGGTTGGCGTTCCACGAGGCCGAAGCGACCTACGCGAGTTTTGCAACGTTTCCAGCCGTACCCGCTCCGGGATTCGCGATTACGGCGGACGAGCTGATCGAGCAGTTGATCGACGAGCGCAGAGGCGCTGCCAAAGCTGCGATGTGCTCAGCGGCCGACTCCTTGCGGGGGAGAGTTGTCGGAGAGGAAATGGTCTTCGAGTTTGGCGAGCCCGCATCCGAGCTCGCCTCGTTAGCCGAGGACATGGGTGCTGACCTCATTGCCATCGGTTCCCGAGGGGAGTCACCCCTCAAGGCCGCAATGCATGGAAGTGTCGGCCGAGGTCTTGTTCTTCACTCTAAGAGGTCGATTCTCATCGCAAAAGGGGAAGTATCGGTAAAGGGGCCGATCAAGGCCGTCTTTGCCTATGACGCCTCTGATTGTTGTGAACGCTCTATCGACCAACTGATCGAGATGCGCCCTCTCGGCATCTCTCACATCGACCTAGTCATTGCCGATACTCCTGACCCTAGTTCCTCGCCAATCACGGCGCTTCTTGGAGAAGACGCTTGGCACGCCGAACCCGAAAAGCGGGCAGACATTCTATGGACCTACGCCTGCTCCGCCGCCGAACGGCTCACCAGAGCAGGGTATGTGACCAGACCGATCTGCGCCTCTGGAGCTATTCCGGTCGTCATCGAAGGGGCGTATGTGGACCTGCACGCCGATCTGGTGATCATGGGCGCTAAAGGCCACGGATTTGTTCATCGAGTCCTATTCGGCAGCAACGCGCTGGAGCAAGCAGTTGCTGAGAACCATTCCGTTTTGATCCTGCACCCCGGAGAAGCCAAGTTGAGCCACGCTTTGGGTGTGAGTCACGGCGCGGCAAAATTTTCGGTCTAATGGTTTCTGGCTCGCAAAAGGAGGAGATTTTCCCCTGTCCGAGTTCCGGCAGGGGTACGTGCTCGGCCGTGGGGCGAGGTCCTAACAGACTCGCTTTCGTGTCCGAACGAGGAAGCCCAATACTCCTACTCCCAGCGCCGCGAAGGAGGCCGGCTCCGGGGTTGGGTTATAGGGAACGGCGCCGTCAAATGCCTGGATTTCGCTACAAGCGTAGGATGAATCCGAACCGGGGGCCGAAACTGCCAGTGCTACCAACTTGAGGTGGCTTGTGATCACCGCACTTCCCAACACGATACGTCGGGTAGTCATACCGAAACCCCAGGCAAAGTCAACCGTGCAGATGTAGCCGCTATCGCCTGAAAGGACGTACTGATCGTTATCGTCCGCCTGCACGAGGAATCCAGTAATCGTCTTCGAACCTTGCAGGTCGATGTTGATTGAAATCGCAGATGGGTCCGTCGCTTCCCACCACACGGTGTTGTCCGACCAATAATGTCCTTCGTCCGTAAACGTTCCGTCGGTAATGCTTGATGCCGGAGCCAAAACTCCGTGCCCATAGACGTCTTCAATCGGCACGCCAAATCCACCGATAAGGGTCACCGGTTTGTTCCGAGCCACGTTCTCTCCAAATGCGACGGCGTGGAATGCAATCATGCCAGCGACGAGGGTAATCCTACAAGTAGATCTCACTTTGTTTCTCCTTGAAAACAGGTCAGGCTAGACAATCCTACATAAGTATTCAAATCGCCTAGGTTTATGTTATCAGGAAAGCTATAACAAAGAAATAGATTTAAAGCATAGAGCCAGCAGTTTCGAATTTATTGTGTGCTAAAGCGTGTTTGCCCATATGCTGTTCGGTGCTCTTCGGCCACTAGAAAGCTGGCTTGACAAAATATGCGGCTCTGGTTACTTCCCGTCCTTTTTCTTATCAAGACTCTTTGGCCTTGCCGCTTCACGCTCGGCGGACTGTTTGGCATTCTTGGCCTTGTGTGCGTCGGCATTGCCAGACGAATTCTTCTTTGGTTTCTTGTCACCCATGGTTTTCACTTTTCTCGAAGGCGGATCAGATCACGAACTCTTCAGACCGTCCTTGGTACCAGACCATCACCACAGTTCCCCCTGGCTGAGATCTCTGGGCCAGCGCGACTAGATTGCGAATCGCAAGTCTTGCGTCGCCGGCTTGCGCGCTAAACGTGACCGACTCAGTGGCCTCTCCCTCGCCGGTTGCCGTGAGCCGAATGGAGACACTTGAGATCTGGCTCGGGTGCAGTCCTTCCAACTGACTTGCCGAGGTCACCGTAACGGGCTGAAGCAATTCCATCTCAATGGAGAGAACTGCATTCAACGCGACTCACCCAACCACAGCCTTGCCCCATGAACCGCAACGGCGCGTTTCGGAAGTGAACTGATTGAGAGGAAGTTGAGCGGGACTCTCACTGGGACTCCTGTTCTGAAAGACAAAACATTCGCGTCGCGAGAAGAAGGAAGAGACCGTGAGAAGGTCTGTTCGGATCGACTCGTTACAGAGTGGGCAGATAACCCCCTCTACGAAGTTGCTCTCCCAGTATCACACGATTCCTTGATCGAGTGTGGGCCATCGAGAGTAATTCGTCCGGAACCCTTCCATCGAACTCAGAGCCAGACCCGTATGAGCCAAACAATCGCGCAAAAACTCAGAGATGTAAATTACTAAAATTATATTTAGTATCAATTACGAGCTTTGTCATTATTCTAAATACCGTCTCAAAATACAGGTAAAGTGATTTATAGTAAAATATAACGGATCCCAGGTTTCGCGAAAGCCCCTACACCAAATCGCACTTCTTGGAAGCTACTTGCCCCGGCAGTGCGGAATCGCGACCTTCTCCGCTGATTTGGCTAATACTTTGGCCGACTTGGATAGCACCCTCGAGATCGGATCTGTTGCGATGAGCGACCACGGCGGCTACGAATACCCCGACCGAGTCTGCTACCAGATTTCCGATTGTGACGCTGCCGCTTACGGTCCGGCCGCCGCCCACATCAACCGGCTGGGATATGACGTTCTCTCCGTGCAACACGAATATGGAATTTTCGGGGGTGATGCCGGATGCTATCTCATGAACCTAGTCCGGGAGGCAAAGATGCCGATCGTCACGACCCTTCATACCGTGCTTCGCGATCCGTCCCCGTCTCAAAAGGCCGTGCTGGATGAGTTACTCCAACTCTCGGAGCGAGTGATCGTGATGAGCAAGCGAGCGGTGGGATTCCTCGTCGAAGTTCATGAGGTGCCGCTGGAAAAGATCGACCTCATTCCTCACGGAATTCCTGATATCCGAGAGTCTCACGGGAAGGAGTTCCGAGAAACCCTCCGAATTGACGGCCCGATGATTCTCACCTTTGGATTACTCTCCCCTGATAAGGGGATCCAGTTTGTCATCGAGGCAATGCCCAAGATTGTCGCTGAGCATCCAGGCGCCACCTACGTGGTGGTCGGCGCTACGCATCCTCACGTCAGGGCAAACTCTGGCGAAGCCTATCGAGAGAGCCTGGTTGACCTGGCGGAGCGATTGGGAGTGTCAGCAAACGTCCGATTCGTCGACCGGTTCGTAAGCACCGAAGAACTCGTCGAATACCTGTCGGCGATGGACATTTACGTCACGCCTTACCTAAACCCGAAGCAAATCACTTCCGGAACCTTGGCCTATTCGGTCGGCGCCGGCAAAGCGGTGATCTCCACGCCTTACTGGTACGCCGAGGAACTACTGGCCGACGGCCGCGGCGTGCTCGTGAAGTTTCGCGACCCCGGTTCCATCGCCGAGGCGGTCTTGGCACTTCAGGCTTCCCCCGAGACTCGGAATGAGATGGGACGCCTGGCCGCTCAGTTTGGAAAGCAGATGCTTTGGCCAGAGGTTGGACGCTGCTACTTGGCTTCGTTCGCCCGGGCGAAGCGCGAGAATGCAGAACGCCTGAAGTCGTTGGTGCGCCCCCCGACGATGAAATCTCCATTCGAAAACTCCTTGCCGATCCTGAATCTCAAGCACCTGAAAGATCTGAGTGATGACACAGGAATCATCCAACACGCGACCTTCACTGTCCCGAATCGGTCCGAAGGCTATTGCGTTGATGACAACGCGAGAGCCCTCCTATTCACCGCCCAAATGGAGACAAATGGTCCGCTCAGCAACGACTTGTCCTTGCTTCAGAGCCGGTATTTGAGCTTCGTTCTGTACGCGTTTAATGGCAAGAACGGACGGTTTCGGAACTTCATGGGTTATGATCGCACCTGGCTGGAAGAAGCAGGATCCGACGACTCCCACGGTCGGTCCGTGTGGTCCCTCGGGGCCATGGTCCATCGATGCCAGGATCAATCCAGGCGAGACATCGCCAAGGTGCTCTTTGAAACAAGCGCTCCGGCACTGTACAAGACGACTAGTCTTCGCACTTGGGCCTATGCGGTGCTTGGCACTGAGGAATACTTGCAGGCTTTCCCACACGAATATTCCGTTCAAGTTCTTCGCCACACCATGGCGAATCGCATTTGGCAGCAATTCGAGGTCAGCGCATCAGAGGATTGGCCCTGGTTCGAGGAGGGCGCAACCTATGGTAACGCTCGGATATCCCAAGCGCTGTTACTCGCCGGTGAAGCAATCGTCAATCATCAGTTTTTGGATGCGGGTTTGAAATCGTTGGCTTGGCTTATGAACCTTCAATCAACGCCTTCTGGACTGTTCGCTCCCATTGGCACGAACGGGTTCTATCGCCGAGGCTCGGAGTTAAGTCGCTTCGATCAGCAGCCGATCGAAGCGGCCTCCGCCGTGTCGGCCTGTATTTCCGCGTACAAAGTCACCGCAGACCCAATATGGCTCGAGGAAGCTCACCGGGCATTCCGCTGGTTCCTCGGCGCAAACTCGTTGGGGTTACCGGTCTACGACCCGATGAGTGGCGGATGTCACGATGGCCTCCATCCGGATCGAGTCAATCGAAACGAAGGGGCCGAGTCGACCTTATCGTTCATATGCGCCCTGAACGATATCCGGGTGGCAATGGATGCCTCCGGTCCAAACCAAGTCTCGCTTCAGAAGCGAATTCTCCTCTAGCCGTTAAATTTTTTCCCTCTCGATTTGGTCAAGAGGGGGCTGGGTCTCACTTGAATGAGGATGGTAACGTCTTCCGAATCGGATCATTGAGGAGCCCCCAATGGCTAATCCGAGGCTTAAATGAAGTGGGTTTGGTGATGCTGGATTGATCGTTATTGTTGGTCCAAAGCGTGGTCTTGTCAAACGGCGCCTCCACTCGGTCTTTGAGCTTGCCGCTACGGATCAGGAGATTGTCTCGGATGACGTTTCCGGCCGGGGCCATAGGATCAGAATCTAAGATTTGCCCGAGGGAAGGGTAGGCGGTCTTCCAGACGCTGCCCTCGTATGGCACTGCATTCAGTCTGTCCATCATGGTCGGCTTGGATGTCTTCGCCCATCCCAGCCCGCGTGCGTCACAGTCGAACCCTAATTTGCAGTCAATGAGCTTGTTTTCAGCTAGCAAGTTGTCACGTCCGCCTCCAATTAAGAAACCCCAGTGGCATCGTTCAATGACGTTCCCAATTGCCTTGAGGCCCGAAGCGAGATCGTCGAAGTAGATCGCCGGTTCCCACTTGCTCAGTCCGATGTTGTCGTGGAAATAGTTGTAACGAATTTCAGTCCCACGAGCTGTCCAGTCTCGACCCGTGTAAACCACGCCACCATCCCCGGTCCGCGAGATCGTGCGATAGAACTCATTCTTCTCAATCACATGATCATTGCCACCGAAAATGATTGCCGAGTGAGGAGCGTCGTGAATCGCGCAATGGTAAACGCGGTTTCCCACGCCGGAGATCATGACCCCTGGCCGATAGGTTTGGCTCCGGCGCTGATAGTTGTGGATGTCGCAGTTGTCGACAAACAAGTGAGCTGGCCGAAGACTAGCACGGTCGCCTCCGCTTAAAACGACACCGCCTTCTCCTGTATTCCAGACGTCACATCCCTCAAGTCCAGAATCGCTCCCGTTATTAATGATCGCGCCACGCTCGCCGAGGTTGTAAAATCGGCAGCCTTCGAGTTGGGTGCTGGCACACGATTCGAGATTCGCGCCATCCCCGCGAGAATAGGCGAAGTCTAGGCCGCGAAGAGTCACTCGGTCTGCGTGGTTGAGTGTGATCAATGGCTTCCCGAGTCTCGATAATCGATAGACCGCGGGCTTGCCACTCTCGGC
Source organism: uncultured Armatimonadota bacterium (assembly GCA_903904815.1). Classification (GTDB taxonomy): domain Bacteria; phylum Armatimonadota; class Fimbriimonadia; order Fimbriimonadales; family Fimbriimonadaceae; genus Fimbriimonas. The sequence continues at coordinate 21,707 of CAIVDU010000034.1, read as the reverse complement.
GACAAAGTCCACCGTTGACTGTTGTGGGTCGGCGTAATATTCACCGACGGCATCAAGCTCCTCAGGCAGGTTCTCCACATAAAACGGAACTCCAGGGTCCACGCCGTAGGTGTGGGGAGTCTCAAGAGTGATCTCACCGGTTTGAGGGTCGACCGAGCGCAGCTTGATCGTCTCGTCCGCCCAATCGAATTTCCAGTAGCCGAACAGCCATGCGTTGTCGATGGATTTCCACAGCTTTGCCCGGTCGGTGACTGCCGAGAAAACCGGACGCCGGGCTGGTTTGTCATGTTCGTACTCGCCATTTCCCGGCTCTCGAACGGATTTGATCGTCGTGAATCCTTCGTTCGGCCAACGGGCGATCGTCATGGGTGATGAGCCGCCGAATAGTTCCGAAGGGCCTGCGATGATCGGTCGTGGAAACCCGTAGGGCGTGAATGGCGAAAAGGATAGAGAGGGAATCGATTTAAGATCGATGCGATATGCTTCCGCTTTCGAATCGAGAGACTTCACTCGGCGCTGAAGGTCGAGGTCCGTGCTCAACCTTATCGAGGCAGAAGATATGACGACCGCGCCGGTGACGAGGGGGCGGGCGCCCTTCATTGCTTCAATCGTCAGTCCGGAATCTCGGGAGTCGAGGGTGATTGAATCTTCTTGTGGATACTCACCGGGGCCGACGACGACTCGATGTACGTGACCTTCCCGAGCCAATTCAATCGCCCTGGCTATCGTTGCCACCGGGTGCGAACGCGTACCCGACCAACCATCGATACCTTTCGCAGAAACGTAGATCGCATCGGCGCTGACGAAACCCATGAGGGGAAGCATGAGGCGAGCCTACCCACGATTGCATGAACTGAGATCCATGATGCGCCTGTGAGCCTTCATAGGGGTATTGTCAGCCCATGCTATGCACGGGAGCGGTGTTGCTCGCGATGGTTCCCCAGAACGTTCGGATCGGCAACTTTCTTGTCACTTCGCCCAACGGCATCTCCATCGTCTGGAGCCCTAAGTCGGCGGCCGTTATCGACTTTGGCGGTGACTATGTCGCTGGCGTTGCCGCGCCCGATGAATCCTACCATCGTCAGGATTTGACGATTGACGGAAAGCCGGTGACGCTCGAATGGGGGCGGGTTCGGGACATGGCCGTTGGGCGGTTGACCTCTGAACAAGCCATCCAAGTGAAGGTTCAGCTCAAGCAATCCTGGCCCGACGTTCGAACCGAATACACCTTGAATCCACTTGGCTGTGTCGCGGTCTCGGGAGGCAACCGTGCGATCTTCGCTTGCCAACCACCCCCTACGACAAGCGATGCGCAGGGCGTGACGGTCAGCGTGGATCGACTACATCCCACCCACTTCACCTTCGGCGGAGTCCAGGAAGTTACCAACTCGAAGATTGACGCCGCACTAGACCGGGCCCGAGACGCTTACGCGGCGACGATGCCAACTTCAACTGGCGACTGGGGCGACTTCCTCTCTGCGATCCCTTCCAATCTCAACAACAGTCGAATCTACGCGAGCGATGAGGATCGCATTGCGCACTCGGTATCGAGAGGCTGGGCAGGCGGAAATCCGAACAACGCGCCTTACTTTTGCTGGGACAGCTTCTTCAATGGCGCTCTCGCTTCACTCGACGATCCAAAGACGGCTCGAGAAACCGTCCGTGCGATTTTGAGTTGGCAAACCCCGGAGGGGCTTGTCCCTAATTTCGGTCATTGGCAGTTCGATAATGGACGAGCGTCCAACGACCGATCCCAACCTCCGGTTGGAAGCCTCTGCATCTGGAAGATGCACCAACGTTGGCCGGACACCGATTTCCTCAGGGAGGTCTATCCGCGCCTGCTCGCATGGCATCGTTGGTGGCCAAAGTTCCGAGACGGAGACCACAACGGCCTGTTGGAGTGGGGAAGCGATAAGGCAGGGAAGCAGGGAGCGCTGTGGGAGACCGGCTGGGATGACACCCCTCAATATGCCGACTCAGAAATGGTCGGCTCGACACTTGATACGGACGCGGTGGACCTGAATGCCCTGTGGTCGATGGATGCCGAAAACTTGGCTCATATCGCGGACGCGGTCGGAGATCACGTAAACGCCAAGGCGCTCCGCAAGGAACACGACGAAACCAATAAACGCATCAACGAACGTCTGTGGAATCCCGCCCTCGGGATGTACTGCAGTCGCAAGTGGGATTCGAAGGGTGGCCAGTTCCTAACGCGGCTCACGCCGATGAACTTCTATCCCTTGATTTGCGGCGCCCCTTCGCGAGCTCAGGCCAAGTCTGTCATCTCCGTCATGACGGACCCCAAGAAGTTCTGGGGACGTTGGATTCTCCCGACGGTCTCCTACGACGACCCAGCCTGGCCAGACCAAGGCTATTGGCACGGGACCGTTTGGGCCCCCGTCAATTTCCTTGTGTTTCAGGGTCTCCATCGCTATGCGTCACCTGGGCTTGAGGCCGAGTTCGCGTCCAAGAACGTGGAATTGTTCATGCGAAACTGGACCCAACGAGGTTGGTGCGGAGAGAACTTTCGAAGTGACCAAGGGGTTGTGATGGGGGATAAACACTACACCTGGGGCGCCCTGATGAACCTCGTCGGTCTCGAGAGTATCTGTGCCATCGAGGCGGACGGACGAGTCACGCTGAACGGCGCCCAGACCTCCACGCTCGTCCTGAAAAACGTCCCAATTCATGGTCGGAGGTACACCGTTGAAGCAGGGCCCGGTTGGGCTCGATTATCGGATGGGAACTCGGACGTGCTAGAGGCTCGTGGTGAACGAGTTTCGCGGCGGCTTTAACTGTGCGTCCCCGGCTAGCAGTTCGATACACTACTCGTGCGTCGGATATTCCACGGCGTTTCAACTCATGAAACCCATTCTGCGCCGTGCCTACGCTGTACTCATTTCGAGCAAAGCAAACCTCCAGAGTCAGTTGGAAGTCTTGAAAAAAGAGAACAGCCAGCTCCAAGCCAAGGTTGCTGCTCTTCAAAAGGCGAAAATTGCCGCCGAAAACCAGGCCGAAGAACTGCGAAAAGACAAGGAACGGCTTCGGGCGAAGATCGCCACTCAGAAGAAGGCGTCCGAACAAGCTGAACGAGTGACTGAACAACTCCGCGCAAAGCATGAGTCGCTACAAGAGGAGCACGCTCAGCTTCAAAAGAAGGTCAAGTTCCCACGCAAATAGCCTCCGGCGAATCGACGTGGGGTCACTGAAATTTCGAGGCGTTGGTCAGCCACGGTCTTGGACAGGAGCCCACGGCTACGCCACGACTGATGTAGATGCTCCGACTGAGGTTCCGGTTGCGTCTCTAACCTCGGAAGTTTTCAAAATGAAAGGTGACGACTATTGCCGAGAGGAACCGATTGAATTGGTCGAATTCCTGGCGCCTTACCCAGAAGGCGTGCAGGAGCAAGCTCTCAGGTGCCGTGAGACGCTTCTTAGGCTCCTCTGGCCCGTCACGGAACTGCATTTCGATGCCACTGCCGCCGTTTGTGCCGGCTTCTCCTACACTCCTAAAACCAGGGACATCTTCGTAAATATCGCCGTTTACGGCGACCACGTCACCCTCGTGTTCGGTTGGGGCGCCAAACTCGACGATCCAGAACGACGGCTGAAGGGACAAGGCAACCAAGTTAGACATATTCGCCTCAAGTCGGAGCAAACACTCCATGATCCGTATATCGAGGAATTGATCCTTCAGGCTTCGGCTCTGGCTGCGGGTCGCGAAGATCCCTCGCCGCCCTCACGAGTGATCAAGATCTACGACGGCCCCAAGAGGCGTCCTTCTTGAACTATGGGCCGTAGGTTGCCCGAGCAGCGGCAATCGCTTCCCGGACCCTCACCGGTGAGGTTCCTCCGAAGCTTTGCCGACTCGCGACCGAAGCTTCGACGGTAAGGACACCGTACACTTCCTGAGTAATTCTCGGTTCGACCTCTTGCATCAACGCAAGAGGGAGATCCACCAGTTCACAGCCAGCCTCATTGGCCGCTTTCACGATCCGAGCCGTCACGTGGTGTGCCTGTCGGAAGGGAAGTTGAAGTGTTCGAACTAACCAGTCGGCAAGATCGGTGGCCGTGGCATATCCTTGAGCGGCCACTTCGCGCATTCGAGGCGCATTCACCGTAAAGTCGCCCACCATGCCTGTCATCACCTGCACGCAGATTCGCCACTGCTCATAGGCCTCGAAAACCGGCTCCTTATCTTCCTGCATGTCCTTGTTGTAGGTCAGCGGCAAGCCCTTCATGGTCATCAGCAGGGACGTCCACCCACCGGCGATTCGGCCCATCTTTCCTCGGACCAACTCGGCGGCGTCGGGATTTCGCTTCTGGGGCATGATCGAGCTACCAGTTGAGAACATGTCCGAGAGGCGAATGAAGCCCCAGGGAGTACTCGACCAGTTCACGAGTTCTTCGGCGAGACGGGATAGATGCATGCTACATATCGAAGCCGTGCTCAGGAACTCAAGGGCAAAGTCTCGATCCGATACGGCGTCGAGCGAGTTGCGGCAGGGGTGATCGAAGCCCAATAGTTCGGCAGTCAGGTGACGATCGATCGGGAACGACGTTCCAGCGAGTGCGGCGGCGCCGAGGGGGCATTCGTTCATCCGTGTAAGAAGACTTTCGATTCTGCCCTTGTCCCGAATGACCATTTCCAGATAAGCCATCAGGTGATGTCCAAGGGTGACGGGCTGAGCCGTTTGAAGGTGAGTGAAGCCTGGAATGATTGTGTCTGCGAACTCCTCTGCTCTCTGCAACAGAGCCAAAAGCAGGGAGGTCAGCTCTTGGTTCATCGCAAACAGGGCATCGCGCACAAACATCCGAAAGTCCAACGCCACTTGATCATTTCGAGATCTTGCCGTGTGTAGTTTGCCGGAGATGTCGCCGATCAATTCTGATAGCCGAGACTCAACATTCATATGAATGTCCTCAAGTTCAACCTTGAACTCAAACATTCCCAACTCCATCTCCTGTAGGACCACCCGAAGTCCGGCAATGATTGTCTCTGATTCCTGAGTCGTCAAGATTCCGACTTTGGCGAGCATCGCGGCGTGGGCGATCGAACCTGCGATGTCTTGGGAATACATCTTCTGGTCGAATCCGATAGATGCATTGATTCGCTGCATCGTGTCCGCCATGCCAACCGCAAATTGGCCTCCCCACATCGGGTTTGCTTTGCTACTCATAATTTTGAACCGGCTAAGATGATGACCGATTCATCCGGGCCACCGATGTGATCGGGCAAGTGGAGAACAATTGGGTTAGTCGAGCCGAAACTCCTCGCCTTGATGAGGAATGCTTGATGTCCACCCGAGTTCACGTTGAATCCGCTCTTGCAAAGCAGCCTGGGCGGGTGGCTCACCATGGACGATGAAGGTCCGCTTTGGAGGCGACTTGAAGTTGCCGAGCCATTGGAGGATTTCATTGGAGTCCGCGTGGGCCGATAAAGAGTTCAACTTTTCGATGCGAGCGGCAACTGAGATTTCCTGACGAAAAATCCGAACGGTCTTTTCTCCGTCAACGAGACGTCGACCTAGGGTGCCTTCGGCCTGATATCCGGTAAACAGGACCACCGTCTTCGGGTCGCAAAGCCGGTGAAAGAGGTGGTGAACGACGCGCCCTCCATTGGCCATTCCACTTCCGGCAATGATCACGAGCGGGCCTCTGCGGGAGTTGAGTTCTTTCGATTGTTCCGCGTCGCGGATCGATTGAACACCCTCCGGTTCTAACTCGCTGCGCTTCAACTTCAGAGATAGAGTCATCTCTTCATCATGCTCTTCCTGGGCTGATGCATAGATTCTTGTGGCCAGCGATGCCATAGGCGAGTCGACGTATACAGGAATTCGTGGCATCTTGCCGGCGTTTTGGAGGCGGCTCATGTAATAGAGGAGCTCTTGGGTGCGTCCGATGGAGAAGGAGGGGACAATGACGGTGTTGCCGTTCTCCCAGGCATCGGCGAGCACATGGCCAAGCTTGCCTTCCACGTCCTCGTGGGCGTGGACCCGGTTGCCGTACGTGCTCTCGACGACCAGATAGTCTGCCGATTCCACCACTGCTGGGTCGCGAATGATCGGTGTGTTGTACCGACCTAGGTCTCCCGACATAAGGAGCTTCACCCCGTCATCGAAGGTCAGTTCTGCAAAAGCGCTCCCCAAAATGTGTCCCGCTGGCAAGAACCGAAAGCTCACGCCGCCCGGCAAGGGAGAAGCCGAATCATAGCGAACAGGCCGGAACTGTTTCAGGCACCTCAGCGCCATCTCTTCTGTATATAGGGGAAGCGCTGGTTCATGGCGTGAACCATGTTTGTTAGAGTGGTACGCCTCTTCTTCTTGGAGTCTGGCTGAGTCAGGGAGAGACAACCCCGCAAGCGAAATCGTGGCGGCAGTCGCGTAGATGGGGCCGTTAAAACCCTGGTCCACCAGTCGAGGAATCCAACCGATGTGATCGATGTGAGCGTGAGTCACTACTAACGCATCGATGGAAGCCGGATCTACAGGAAATGGCTCCCAATTGCGTTGTCGGGTTTCGCGATTGCCTTGAAACAGTCCGCAGTCGACGAGGATTCTCGATTCGCCAACCGTGATAAGGTGGCGAGAGCCTGTTACAGTTTCCGCCGCGCCGAAGAAGCTGATAGTACGCACAACGAGAGCTTAGTGCATCTCGTTATGCGTACGCATCAGATTTGTTAGCGAGTGGTCTTGCGTCTTCGGATCAGGCCGAGTGCGCCAAGTCCAAGAGCTGCGATCGTGGCGGGCTCTGGGACCGGAGCGGCTGGTATGGCGCCCGTGAACTGGTGCCAGTTGATCTGGCTATGGCCCGAAATGCTCTTTGCCAAGACCTGGCCATTGATCGCACCGTAGTCGGTTGTGATGTCGGCGCCCATGGCAAGGACGCTCCCGCTTAGTGAGGAGTAGCTTGCCGTAGTCGCTCCATATAGGTTCCAAAGCACGTGCGAACTGTCGGCGCCCGTGTAGTTGTAGCCGTAATTCTTGAAGCCGACGGACGTGCCGCTGACGTTGATCAGGACCGTGGCGCCACTATTGACATGGAGGTCGACTTCGGTTGCGTTCTGAAGCTGGGACGCTGTGATGTCAAACACTTGGACGCCGCTTCCGCCATCGAGGTGGAGCTGTCCGTAGTAGTCGCTTACGGTTCCGGTTTGAGCGAGCCCAGACCAGAACGTGGACGTCTTCTTAAGGAATGTGCCGACGGTGGCGAAGTCCACGGGCGATCCAAGGGTTGCTCCAGGGTTTGATCCGTTGCTCGACACCTGACCATTAATCGTCGCATTCGCGACGTAGTCGGTGGTTCCGTAGTTGGCTGTTCCATAGACCGTTCCATTGGTGAAGTGGAGCGATTTGCCTGCTACAAGACCGGTTCCGCCTTGATTTTGAAGACCGACCGAGTACCCGTCAAGGTTGACATCTCCACCGGCAGCGATCTTGCCCTCAGTGTCAGAGTACTGGCTCGAGAAGTTACCGGTCGTGAAAACGTTGAAGTTAGTGGCGCCACCGAGCGGATCAGCCGAAGCGACTACCGATCCGGCAGCCAGAATTCCAATAAGATAGGTGTGAAGTTTCATGCGATTTGCCCAAGAAATGGAAAGTAACTTCTCAATATTGGCGGCTAAATCGCTTAAGTCAGTGTCACGAGTGTCTGCGTCACGCCAGCGGGGGACAACCTTTGGCGCTAAGCAATTTTACGGGTGGATCACCCTTTCCCAGTGCTTCGAACAGTCATCCCGACGAAGGAGGGATCGCTTCCTCGCTGACGGAACCTACGAGCCGGAGTTCAAGGGTGACCTGACCTGGAAGAGATCCTTGCAGGCTCCTAATGAAATCGGCGGTTTCTAGTCCGCAAGTCTCGGCGTGCTCGTGGCTCTCGTTGGTAGGTGAACTGCGGAGACACGAATCATTCTCCGCCTTGTACGGGTCGCTCGGAAGGCTGCGCTCGCCGGCTTGATTTCGCAATGCGATGCCTGACTCCTAGGCATTGAGGACTCGGGATGACGGTTCGGAGCATTGGGTCAGCAACACTTCAAGGCCCAATCTGATCCTCGACCAAACGCCACCGTCGAACCTACTTGACCGGCTTCAAAGGAATGAACTTCAGCGAGGCCGAGTTCATGCAGTAGCGCAATCCAGTAGGTTGCGGCCCGTCGTCGAAAACGTGCCCGAGATGTCCACCACACCGGGAGCAAGTGACCTCATTTCGGACCATTCCAAGAGAGTCGTCTTCTGAGACGTCGACCGCGTCTTTCTTGATCGGCGCCCAAAAGCTCGGCCAACCAGTGCCGCTTTCAAATTTCGTGTCCGACTTGAACAACTCTTGGCCACACCCCAGGCAAACGTAGGTGCCCACTTGGTGGTTGTTCCAATACTTGCCCGTAAAGGGCGCTTCCGTGCCTGCGTGTCGCAGGACGACAAAGCTGTCGTGAGGCAACAGCTTGAGCCATTCGGCGTCCGTGTGCACCACCTTGTAGGCGTGGTGAGGAGTCTTCGTCTGTCCGAGCGAGTGCGCGGAAATCGCGCATCCAGTCGCCACGATCGCGGTGCAGAGCAAGGCCACAGATGTTCGCATGCCATGCATAACTACGTAACCTAGGCAAAAGTTCACACCATTTTCCAGAAACTTCCTAGGGGCAAAAACAAAAAGTCCCCTTTCGAGATTCGAAAGGGGACTCTGATTCAGTTCTGGCGATTAGGCCGAGAACTTGCCAGCAAGGGTCGTATCGACCGAGATTCCAGGGCCCATGGAAGCGCTCAGGGTGATTGTTCGAAGGTACTTGCCTTTCGAAGTCGCCGGCTTTGCTCGGAGAAGTGCTCCGAGAGCGGCCTTGAAGTTCTCCTGTAGCTGCTCGTCAGTGAAGTTGACCTTTCCAAGCGAGAGGTGAACGACTCCCTCTTTGTCGGCTCGGTACTCGATACGAGTTGCGAGTTTGATTTCCTTGACTGCCGATCCGATGGCGTTGGTGACGGTTCCGTTTCTCTTGTTCGGAGTTCGGGCGCCGAGGATTCGGCCGATCTTACCGATCTGAGGTGCCATGTCCTCGGTGGCGAGCAGAACGTCGAAATCGCGGAAACCACCCTGAATCTGGGCGATCAGCTCTTCGGCGCCAACGGTGTCGGCTCCGGCGGCCTCAGCCTGAGCGGCGAGGTCTCCCTTGGCGAGTACGGCGACTCTTCGCGACTTACCGGTGCCGTGAGGCAGGTTCGTGATGCCGCGAACGTTCTGATCACTCTTCTTGGGGTCGATTCCGAGCTTGACAGCCAGGTCCACGCTCTCAACGAACTTCGCGTTGGCGGTCTCTTTGACCAGGGCGAGGGCAGCAGGGACTTCGAGAAATACGTCTCGGTCTACCTTCGGGGCAACGGCTTCGTACCGCTTTGAGTGCAGTGTGTTGAGGTTCTTTTTGTTTTGTCGCAATCGAGTGCTCCTGTGGTGCAGGCGGCCTCGGAAGGCCTCCCACGGAATGGAGAAGGAGTTTACCCGCTCAGCCCTAGATCTTGAAAGCCTTCAGTGTCCTCGGACGAGTGTGAGCGGATTGTACGGCCGGTTGATCTTCCATCGGCTGATTGCCCCCCACGCAGACTCTGAGCAACTCGGGCTCGATCCACCAACTTCCATCATCGCGGAGCGCGGCCAGATCTTTGGGTTGAAGAACGAACGAGACTCGCCGCGATTCTCCAGTCGCGAGATGAACGCGTCGAAAATCTTTCAGGGCCACTCGCGGCATGCCGGTAGAAGCCGCGCCATGGGAGAGGTAGAGCTGGACAATCTCGTCGCCGTCCCGCTTGCCACTGTTCTTGACGGTTACCGATACCCGGACCGGCTTTCCCGGTTCGAAGGTGGTTGGGACAATGAGATCCGAGTAGCTGAAACGGGTGTAGCTAAGGCCGCTTCCAAAGGGAAAGAGAGGCCGGTAAAGAGAGAATCGGTAGCCACGTGGAGCCGTCGTGTTCAGTGGGTCGGGCAGTTGTTCGACGGATTGATAGAACGTGATCGGGAGCTTTCCACAAGGATTGAACGATCCCGTTAAGACGTCCGCGATGGCCTGCCCGCCCGCCTCGCCCGGATACCAAGCCTCCAAGATCGCGCCAGCATCCTTCTTAGCTCTTACAACCGACAAAGGGCCGCCGTTTAGCAGTACCACGATCGTAGGGCGGTGAAGGTCGAGTATTTGATCCAACAAACCCTGTTGCGAGTCCGGCAGGTTCAAATCAATTCGGTCTTTGTGGTCGTTTTCCAGCGAAGGGCCGAGTCCCAACACCATGATCACCGCGTCCGCTTTGATTGCTGCTTCGATGGCTGCACGGTACGGTTCTTTCTGAGGGGTGCTCCAAACGAGTTTGAGCGCACCTCCCGCCTTGCCGTTCTGATACTCGACTCTGATCACATAGAATTGGTCGGCTTCAAGGCTGACTGGAATCGTCTTGGTGCGGATCGGCCCGTCTTTCCAATCGTCGATAACCAGTTGGTCGTCAATGTACAGGCGCGCGCCACCCTCAACCGTAAACCCAATGCCGTACTGCCCTGTGACCGAAGCGGCAATCGCCCCGGTCCAAGAGGCGCTGAAGCCATTGGTCGTAATTCCATCCACGGGGCCCGCTTTCCACTGAGCGTCAATCTGGGGCTCATTCCTCGTAACTGGAGTGCCGATGAGATTTGACTTTTCGAAATACTCGGCCGTCACTCCATCGCTGAACGCACTGGAGGGCACGGTTTGGAGGTCGTCTCGCCCAATGAAACCCGTCCCGCGCTCGTACGTCACCTTCGTATTGGCGCCCAATGCTTTTTTGATAGCCTCGAGTGGAGTAACCACGTCGGACATCGGGGTTTGTTCCGATCCGAGTAGGCTGGATACGCTGGTCGCGTCAGGGCCAATTACGGCGACCGTCTTGAATTCCGGCTTGAGCGGGAGCAGTTCATGATCGTTCTTCAACAGGACTAACGACTCGTGCGCGGCCCGCAGGCGCAATTGGGACAGTTCGTCCGACGGACGATACACCCCGTTCTTTTCAGTAATTGGATCGAATCGTCCCGCGACCATTTCTGAGGTCAGCACGATTCGGACCGCCTGGTCGATGGCATTCGAGATTTTTTCGTCCGTCTTGGCTGCTTCAGTAAGTGCCTTGGCCGCGTCTTCGGGAAAGAGAGTGCACCCGGCCAGCAAGGCTGCGGCCGGCGTCCCCTTCAGATCCTTAGACGTTTGCGATCCGGACAGCCCGATGTCGCTATCGATCAGGGGGCCCTTGAGTCCCCAGTTCCTTCGCACCGTGGCATCAATGAACTGATTCTGCAGAAGCGTGCCATTGCCAAATTGAGCGTTAGGATTCAACCACAGCGCACCACTTGGTTGAGACACAATCGCGTCCCAGACCGGGGGAATGTGAGTCAGGGCGAGGTCTCGATCCGGAAGTGAGGGGGCGATTGTTTCCGACCTATCTGCGATCCTGCCAAACCTGCCGAATTGGCCGAGAACTGCAATTCCGTGGTTGGCTTTGACCGCGTCGACGGTCGTGCTTGCCATGCGGCCAACTAACAATGGGTCTTCCCCGAATGTGTTCGTAACCAATCCCCATCGCGGTTCTACCGCCACCTCGATAGGCACGAACCAGGCGTTATTTGCGGCATGGGGCAAGCGGGTCTCTTCGGTGGCCATGCGTGTCGCAAGATCCAAATCGAATGAAGAAGCGATTCCAATCGGATGAGGGTACAAGGTCGATCGGCGCGTGTCCAACCAGTCGAATGTGGGAATTCCGAGGTGATCAATCGCACCTTGGTGAATCGATAGAAACTGAACCTTATCTTCTGGCTTCAGCCTCGCTAAGAGGTCGTCGACACGCTGGGAAGTCGAGAGTCCGATGTTCCGAAATGGCGCTGATTCAGGCTCGATATTTGGCTTTTTTGCCGTGGATGGACCAAACCCTGGCTTGATTGAAGATTGAAGCAACGAGTTTCGCTTGCGATCGTTGTTTGAAAGGTCCAGAGGCGTTATCTCTATCGGCGAGGATACTTCAGGCCCCGGTGCGCACAAGGTTGAACTATTTCCACTCGGGGCCGGAATGGCGAGCGCGAGTAGGCAAAGTCCGACAATCATTTTTTCCAGAACTCTCGAATTCGAGATGCGACTCTAGATTATCTCAGGTGGACGCAATGAAACCCTTCGCCATAGGAGACGCCAATTCGTTCGCCGTCGTCGTTTGCGTTGCTTTCAACCATATTCTCGATAAGTTCGAGCTTTTCGCCCGAGAACTGGCTTCGGTGCATGGCGATGAGTTGCTTTTGGCGCTCCCATTGGTCGGTAACGTCCACCGTGTAATTCGCGGCATGGGTGGCAAACAGCAACGCCCACTTCACTCCTGTGCCTTTGATTGCCGCGAACGCGGCTACACCCGAATTCAGATGATCTCGGTGATACCGGCGCGGGGGATATTCGCCGTCGAAGGCGATAACGTAGTCTGGATTTGACTTGAGGACTTCCTCGTGAATTCGGTCGATCACGTTCTGACGAGGAAACAGTCGCCCATCGGGGTATCCAAGAAACTGAACGTGACGGACGTGCGAACCTTTCGCCGACTCAACTTGCTCTGAACGACGAACACGGCGGTTCTCCGCCGCGTTTTCCCATAAGTAGTAGCTCTTGTCTCCATCGGTACAAACCACTTCATCGACGACCGCGCCTTTCTGGGCTAGCTTCGTCAAAATGCCCCCTAAGTAGAACTCGGTGTCATCGGGGTGGGCGGTCACTACAAGGACGCGTGCCTTGGGCGAGAACAGTTTTGCGGAGTCGGGATCAACTTTCGGGTTGGGAATTGGTACAGGCTTTGGCTTCAGGTCAAAACGGTTCGGCTGATAGGCGTACAACGCAAGAATGCCAAACAGCACTCCGCCGTAGAAGAGGAACCGTTTTTTCGCATTGGATAGCCGAGCCACGTTCCATTTACGGGCTAAAGGCCCCGAACGGTTCGAGCATTGCAACGGAGTCCGAGATTCCTCGGTCTGAATACTTGACGAAGGTTCTTCTGGTCATGACTCAAAAACTGCTCTCCATCATCGGTCGCCGGGCCACAAGGCACACGACCGCCAAACTGCTAAGCCCCAGCAAGGGCCTAAAAATGATGCGAGATCCCCAGGTCAGGGCGAGCCACAAACTACTGGCCCTTGGGGCAGGGATCCTCATTACGGTGGGATTGTTGGCGATCGAATTTCCATTGGAAGCAGTCGTTGCGGCCATCCCCGGTCTGGGAATTGCTCTGGATCTTTTCGTTGACGGATCTGAACTGCTCATCGCTCCCTTCGTAATCGCTTGCACTCTCCTTCCGAGAATGCAAGCCGAATAATGCGTCAAGGACGGTTTAAATGATCCGGATGGACCCCTGATCGGCCGGGACAGTTCCCATTGATTCTGCGGTCAGAAAGAGATCCGGAAACATTACCGAAACAATTTAGAAATCTTTATGTGCCCTTTGGCGTTTTTGAGCGCCTGGTCGATCCACAATTCAAATCCTCTCTGAATGGCGTTGACAGCCGCATCGCGCCCGGCGGAGAAACTTGGAGGATGACGATTGAAGTTTCGAGGACGTATCACGGCAGTAGCCGCGACGCTTAGCATTGCTGCCGTTGCTTGTGCACAGACTGCGGATTCTAAAGTAAACGGCGCAGACAGTGTGTGGCTAGCCCTGAGCGCAGCCCTCGTGCTCCTTATGACGCCCGGGCTGGCCCTGTTCTACGGCGGAATGGTGCGTCGCAAGAACGTCCTCAGCACCATGCTTCATAGCTTCGTGATGATGGGAATTGTCAGCATCGTTTGGATACTGCTGACCTACTCGCTCGCATTTGGAAAGAGCAACGGATGGATCGGCGGCCTGGAATACCTCTGGGGACATGGGATTTCAATGAGATCCCCTTATCCGTACATGACCCCATCGCAAACGGTGCCTGAGGGTCTGTTCATGCTCTTCCAGATGATGTTCGCTATTATCACGCCGGCCCTCATCTCTGGGGCAATTGCCGAGCGCATCACTTTCACCGGCTACCTCGTGTTCACAACGGCCTGGTCAATTCTCGTTTATGCGCCGATCGCCTGCTGGGTGTGGAACCCGAATGGTTGGCTCGCAAACAAGGGTGTCCTCGACTTTGCCGGTGGCACGGTGGTACACCTCGCGAGCGGCGCATCGGCACTCGCGGCGTGCATTGTTCTTGGTCGCCGCAAAGCGCTCGATCATCACGAGCCAATCCTCCCGAACAACCTCACGACTACACTCCTGGGCGCGGGCATCCTTTGGTTCGGATGGATCGGCTTCAATGCTGGTTCTGCACTGGCCATGAATGACATCGCCGTGTCCGCCTTCGTTGCGACTCACATCGCGGCGGCCGCAGGAATGCTTGGCTGGCTCGCGTGCGAAAAAGTCCGATTCGGGAAACCTACCGCTTTAGGCGCTGCGTCTGGTCTGGTTGCTGGACTCGTCGGAATCACGCCAGCGGCTGGGTTTGTCACCCCTCTCGCCGCCATCGGGATCGGGCTCGCGGTGGGGATCCTGTGCTGCATGGCCGTGAGCGTGAAGCACAAGTTTAAATTCGATGATGCTCTTGACGTTGTGGGTGTCCACGGCGTCGGCGGGGCAATCGGTGCGGTCCTAACCGCCGTCCTGGCTGACGCCGCTGTAAATGCTCAGGTCGGAACATCTCTACAAACCAACGGCGGCCGACTAGGACTCATCGCTTCCCAAGTGTTGGGAATCGCCGTGGTTGGAGTCGTCGCCTTCGTTGCTACCTTTATCCTAATGAAAGTGATAAAGGCGATATTCGGCATTCGCGTCACTGCCGAAGAAGAAGCCATCGGCCTCGATCTCGTGCTTCATGGCGAATCGGGATACAACCTCTAAGGAACCAAATGACAAGAGTAGAAGCCTACATTCGATCGCAGTTTCTGGAAGATGTCCAGGAGGCTCTAGAAGAGATTCACGTCTCCGGCATGACCGTCATGGACGTTCGCGGACGAGGCCACACCAAGGCAATCACCCATACCTATCGTGGCTCGCAATACACGATGCAATTGGCTCCTCGCATCAAACTCGAAGTGTTAGTGACCAACGAACAGGTTGAGGAAGTCGTTGACGCGATCAGAAAAGTAGCTACCACCGGAGAAATGGGGGACGGCAAGATCGTGCTGATTCCCGTGGGCGACGTAATCCGAATTCGCACCGGAGAGCGCGGCGACTCCGCGCTCTCCTAGCGCTGGATCAGTGTTTCTTGTTGTGCTTGTGGGCCAGATAGGCCGCACCCAGACCGGTGAGGACCGGATGACGCTGAAGCACGTTCTTGTGGCCAGGCTTGCCAGTGTGCTTTGCGACTTCGTAGGCCGCTACGCCTGCGACCACTGGAGAAATGTGATGTTTCTTGTGGGTCTGTGCGGATGCGGGGATGGCGGAAAGACCGGTCATCAGGGCTAGTCCGACTGCGAGTTGGTTCTTAAGAGAAGTCATAACGGTAAAACCATCTTACGAGGTATTTGCTTGTGGCTAGGGCACTTGGACTCACCGAGAATTCTTGTGTGGCCCCCTAGAACCGCTTGCCGCGTATGCGAGCAAGGGAAAATGACGCAGTGTCGGCGATGGCCATGACGGCCATGGTGCCTGCCTGCACTGGATCGCTGACCACTAAGTCGGCCGCGTCAGGCACGCTGCCGGCCATGTTGAGCGAGATGACGGGGATGCCGTATTTCTCCCGCAACTCCTTGACGGCAACGGTGACCTCCCCGCCCATCAGGCTGCCAGCAAGGACGAGAATTGCCGCACGATGAAGGCGAGCTACCGCCCGGACGCCTTCGGCGAGCCTCGCTTCACCCACGAGCGGGATAGTATCGACGCTAATCCGCTCTCCTCGAATATTGTGGCGATCCGCCTCCGAGACGGCGCCGAGCACGACCTGAGCAACCTGGGCGCCTCCCCCAATGACGATTACTCGTTTGCCAAAGACTCGGCCAGCGGTTTCGCCCATTTCCGCGCTGAGCGTTCCCGGAATCGCGAGCATTCTTTCGAGAAGCGCATTCGCGTCGTTGGCGCCGGAGACATCCAGATGCATCTCGGTGACCGGTCCATCGATGTGCCGTACGCCAACAATGTTTCCGCCGTCGTCCGCTACCAAGGACGCAAGGTCTCGGAGGAGGCCCGGTCGATCGGTTGCACGCACGCTGAAGCAGATGGGCTGTGACACTCCAAGAGCTTACTGGAACCTACATACTCCCGGTTGTACAAGCGAACGGACGATGGTCTAGCCGCCCGAATACAGCAGATGAGCATGACGATTCGGCTCAAATCGCGAACACTCTTCAAGGAAGCGGTGATGGACTTCACCCAGCGCCTCCAATCCGTCAATGGATTCTCGGACCCATGAGTTCCCCGCCAGGATATCAATGGGTAACTTGACTTGCTCGTATTCGTAGGGTGGTTCGTTCCACTGGAGCAGGTCGCCCTTCAGCCGCCGAATCTCTTGCAGAATCGAAACATAGGAAAGCACGGGTTGAAATGCCCGTCGGTCTGAGACGTGCGCGAAGCAACCTTCGCACAATGTGTCGGCATATTTCTGAAAGGTTGGCTGGAATTGGATTGGCCGGAAATGAACCCCGGGCAGCTTTTGGCCATTGAGAGCGTCGGCTAGTTTCCACCCATCGATCCAAGGTGCGCCAAAAATCTCGAATGGCCGTGTCGTCCCTCGACCTTCGCTCACATTTGTCCCCTCAAGGAGGCAACCGCCCGGATACACGGTGGCGGTGTCGACCGTTGGCATATTTGGTGACGGGATGGCCCAGGGCGCGGTTGTCTCGTCAAGGTAGTCGCTTCTAGACCAGTGCTGTACTCTCACGACATCCAACTCAACCTTGGGATAGAAACTGTCTTTAAGGTATGTCGCAATCTCACCGAGCGTCATTCCATGGCGTGTGGGAAGAGGGTGCAAGCCGACAAAGCTGGCGTACTCAGAATCCATCACGGGTCCTTCAACTTGGAGACCACTTATCGGATTAGGGCGGTCCAGTAGGAGCACCCGGATTCCGCGCTCACTACAAGCTTTAAGACAGAAGGCCAGTGTCCAGATGAAGGTGTAGTACCGAGACCCGACGTCGAAGAGATCGACAACGAGAATTTCAACCGCGTCGAGCATCACTGAAGTAGGCTCGCGGTTCTCACCATAGAGGGAGTGGATTGCCAATCCGGTTCGCGAGTCGAGCTTCCCCTCCCATTCGATCATGTTGTCTTGGGTGTGACCGAACAAGCCGTGTTGAGGGCCCATGACCGAGGCAATGTGGAGCGTTCCCGCCTGGTGGAGCGGAAGGAGCAGATCGAGGATGTGGCGAAAGTCGCGACTGACCGCAGCTTGGTTGCACACCAAGCCAATGCTTCGACCTCGAATCTCCAGAAAGTTTCGTTGCTCCAGAACGTCAAGGCCGGTCGCAGTCTCCATGCACCTAGTTTAGACCTCAGTGGCTAGCGCTAAAGCACAAGGAACTTTTTGTTGGGGAAGCCAGCCGCATCCAGCCTCTGCCTAACGTCGACGCCTCCGTCCTGATTCGCGGTCACCACCGTGACGACATGACGTGCTATATCGACTTGGACTTCTCCGATGCCGGGGGCGTTGGCCAAGACAGTTTCGATCATCATGACGTCCTGCTGGTTTTGGATCTCCGATGATTCAATCTCGAGTTTGTAGACGCGCATACCGGATAGGACTGGCGAACATCCGGGGGTGTTCGATGCGTATACTTAGATGAGGCAAGAGACAACATCCCCGCCCCGTAAAACCGAGGCTGTTTCTCGCACGATAGAATTTCGAAGCGATTCGAGACCCCGGTAATACGGTTCAAAAATATGTATCAGGCCCCTCTTCCCCAAGAGTACGCCGACCTTACAATTGAAGAGGCCGACGCACGAATCGAGAATGTCAAAAGAGCGATGGGCTCCAGACTCGTCATTCTCGGGCACCACTACCAGCGCGACGACGTGATCAAACACGCCGATTACCGCGGTGACAGCTACAAGTTGGCCAAGGACGCTTCTCGCCACCCCGAGGCCGAGTTCATCGTCTTTTGTGGCGTTCACTTCATGGCCGAGAGCGCAGATATCCTGACCGGTGACGACCAGATCGTCATCCTGCCCAACCTTGCCGCTGGGTGCTCAATGGCCGACATGGCTAACCTGTTCCAAGTCCGGAACTGCTGGAAGCAACTTGAAACCGTGCCGGGAGTCGATACCACGCGCATTATTCCGGTCACCTACATCAATTCGGCGGCAAACCTCAAAGCCTTTGTGGGAGAGCGTGGTGGCACGGTTTGCACGAGCACGAACGCCCCCACTGCGGTTGCTTGGGCGCTGGATCAAGGGGACAAGGTTTTGTTTTTCCCTGATCAACACCTGGGGAGAAACACGGGAGTCAAGTTGGGATTTGACGCCGAGGCGGACATGTGCGTTTGGGATCCGTTTAAGCCCCTCGGTGGAAACACTCCTGAAAAGCTAGCCGCCGCCAAGTTCATTCTTTGGAAGGGTCACTGTTCGGTTCATCAGCGATTCACCGTTGCCCAGATCGAAGAAACGCGAGCGCGAATTCCAGGAGTACAGGTCGTCGTCCATCCCGAGTGCGAACTCGATGTCGTCGAAGCCGCCGATTTCAACGGTTCGACCGAATACATCATCAAGCTGATTGAGTCTGCCGAGCCTGGATCGAAGTGGGCGGTTGGCACCGAGATTAACCTCGTAAGCCGTCTTTCAAACGAACTGCCAGATCGAGAGATCGTCTGCCTGGATCCGTTGATCTGCCCTTGTTCCACCATGTATCGAATCCATCCCAGCTTCCTCTGTTGGACTCTGGAGAACCTGGCCAAGGGGAACGTCGTAAATCAGGTAACGGTTCCGCCTAAGGTCAAGCACTTTGCGGGCGTGGCCTTAGAACGGATGCTCACCGTCTGCGCCTAGGCGCGAGCCCCAACGAGCTGCGCAAGCTTGGTGTAATCGATCGGGACGTAGACTCGGGCGTGAATCGAACCGTCCTGGTTCAGGCCACCGTGGAGATCGATGATCGCCTCTCCGTGGGTAACCACCTTCAGCGCATCTCTTGCCTGAGCTGCCGTCGTACTGCCCTTCGTCGTCGAGTTTGCAATGCCTTCGATCATACGCGGCAAGCTTAGGTCAAGCAGCATCTGACTCCCGCCTTTGACCGCATCTCCGGCTGGTTTGAATGGTCCGTCGACCGCTAACGAAGGTTGGGTTCCCTCATGGGTTGCAATGCATCTTTTGAGCAGTCGATCTGATGTCGAAAGATAAAGTGTCTGCCCGATTGTCGCATAGGCAATCGTCTTGTCGGAGAACATCACCTTTGCGTTGATCTCTTTCGGAGAACTCTTTAGGGCCTTGGTGAACATGCCCTTGAGACTTGGGGCTAGTCTGTAATAGGTTGCCCGGCCTACCTTCTTCGGCTTATCGAACAGAGGCTGGCCGTCCATGAACTGCTTCTCAATCTCTTTCCGGATGGCTTTAAACCCAGCAGGTGGGGTGGCTTTGTTCGCTCCGTGCAGGGCAATCAAAAGATCGAGACCCGCTCGTGGAGAGCGTTCCGAGGGGTACAGCCCGATGAACGTGTCACCGCCAAACGTGGAGCGCAAAGAGTCTCCAAGTCCCCCAGCCTGCTTGGTCATGTCTCCGGTTAGCTGGGCTAGCTGGGAAACTCCAAATAGTGCATAAGGACCGCTCGGGACGCTTGTAATCGCCGATTGGCTGAACGGTCGGAACGACACCTGCTTGCCTCCGTTCGTCTTTGCTCCGCGAACGACGATGGCAACTCCAGAGTCGTCGATCGAGCCGGTGAGCAAAGACCAGGCTCCGTCATTCTTCCAGAAGGCCTTGATGTTTGCCGCTGGCTCAGCGAGACTTCTGACGGTACGAAGTCCGGGTGCCGTGAGCGCCGACTTCTCTTTCCCATCTCGCACCGCGTCCAGCTTGGCGAAATATTTCGGATTAGTGGCGACCTCTAAGTAGGTGTCGACAACTCGCACAGCCCGACCATCCTTCAGGGGGTAGTAAACCTCGGTCGGCTCAATGACTGGTTTGAATTTCTTTCGAAGTCCAACTTCTGCGGCAACCTTGTCGTTGAGTGAAATAAACGCAACGCCGTCCGGAACAAACTTGGCTCCTTTTGCCTGATCCATGTAAACAAGGAGAGCCATAGATCTTCCTAGATATGGCCCAACTGCTTGACCTAGCTCTGGTTCCCCTAACTCGGAAGTTAGGTTTGTCATGAGTGAACTCTCCTTGCCAGATCTGTCCAGCGCGCCTTCGATATTGCGGAAAGCGACCACCTGTGAAGGGGCTGGGACAAGATCTACCGTCACGATCGCATCTGCGTCTGCCGGCATCATTCCCACCGCAGCCTCACCCGGGCGATCGAAGAAGCCCCTAAATGCGAGCGTGGTTGCGAGCCCGGCCAGGAGTGAAATTCCTACAGCTGCCAATTTGAGCGGTGTGCGTCCCATCTGCTACACCATATCCCACCTGAGCAGAAGACTCGCCCCTTAGCCCTATGGATCTGCCATGGACGCGCGGAAAAGTGGCTTTATGGCGTCAGTCTAATTTGCAAGGGCGATGAGGAGTGCCTCACCGATGGTGCTGACGTAGTGAACCCGCAGCTTCTCAAGCACATCCTTCGGAACGTCCTCGACATCAGGTTCGTTCTCCGCAGGCAGAATGACATCCGTGAGCCCGGCACGAATAGCGGCCAGTACCTTCTCGCGAATTCCTCCAACCGCATGGACTCGTCCCCGTAAGGTGATTTCGCCCGTGATTGCGACTCCACCACGTACAGGTCGCGCGCTAAACGACGACGCGAGGGCGACGGCAACGGTAAGGCCAGCACTTGGGCCATCTTTTGGTACCGCTCCGTCCGGCATGTGGATATGGGCGTCGACGGCGATCGGTCGCCCCGGGGCGATCTCGTGGATATTTGCCCGCACGTAGGTGAGCGCGGCTTGCGCGGATTCACGCATGACATCTCCGAGATTGCCTGTCAGAAGAAGATCCGGTCGGGGCCCGAGAATGTCGGTGAGGCTTGTTTCCAGTTTGAGCAGTTCACCGCCCGATTCACTGACCACCATGCTCCACGCGGTTCCAACTTCGTCCTGGACATCGGTGGACCTTCGCGCATATCGTGGACGTCCCAAATACTCCTTCAGCTTTTGCGAATCGACTTCAACCGGATCTGTGTATCCTTCCGCGAAGCGACGAGCTACCTTGCGGCACACCGTCTGCAGGTGGCGGTCAAGACCTCTCACTCCCGCCTCGCGGGTGTAGTCGAAAACCAGAGATCGAAGACTTTCTTTCGGAATCGTGATCGCCTTGGCCGGGATGCCGCTCTCCGCGATCGCCCTGGGCTCCAAAAACTGGCGAGCGATCTCGATTCTCTCCTGGTCGGTATATCCTGGAAAAGGAATGAACTCCATTCGATCTCGCAAGGGCGCCGGAATGTTCTCCGCTAGATTTGCCGTCGTGATAAACATCACCGATCCAAGATCGAACGGTACTTCGACGTAGTGGTCGACAAATCGGTCGTTCTGTTCCGGGTCAAGTGCCTCGAGCAGGGCACTCATGGGATCGCCATTCGGACCAGAACTGAGTTTGTCGACTTCGTCGAGCACGATCACCGGATTGCGACTGCCGCAATCACACAGT
>CAIVDU010000033.1 GCA_903904815.1 uncultured Armatimonadota bacterium | reverse complement strand
CTCGCGGCACGCATGCGACCTCGAAACTTCGACGAGTTCTTTGGTCAGCAACACCTCGTCGCTTCCGGAGCGGCCTTTCGGCGGGCAGTGGAGGCGGATCGGTTGGGCTCGGTCATTCTGTGGGGACCTCCCGGAGTTGGCAAGACAACGCTGGCCGAGATTGTCGCCCAGGTCACCAACGCCTCTTTTCAAAGAGTCAGCGCTACCTCAGCGGGGGTCGCAGATCTCCGAAAAATAGTCGACGAGGCACGCCAGCGACGGCGAGCAACTCCGGCTAAATCCAGCCAGTCGGACCTCTTTTCGTCTCCCGACCTCACGAAAACGGAAGTCGGCAAACGCACGACGCTGTTTATCGATGAGATTCACCGCTTCAATAAGTCACAGCAGGACGCGATCCTTCCCGTGGTTGAGGATGGGACGATCACGCTTATTGGCGCCACAACCGAGAATCCGTCCTTTGAGGTGAATTCGGCCCTCCTTTCTCGCGCAAGGGTTTATGTGCTGAACGCTCTGAGCGACGACGACATTGCTTCGGTACTCACGCAAGCGCTCGACGACCCCGAGCGTGGACTCGGCCGCCTAGAGATTCAAATCACCGACGAAGCGAAGGCGGCCCTCGTCGGGTTGGCGAACGGTGACGCTCGGTCATCTCTGAACATGCTGGAACTGTGCGTCGCGGTCGCTCAAGCTGCGGGAGAGAAGTCGATCCAGATCGGCTTGGACATGGTCTCCTCGGCCATCCAGCGCCGGACGATGCTGTACGATAAGAGTGGTGAGGCTCACTACGATCTCATCTCGGCCCTCCACAAAAGCGTGCGAGGCTCCGACATTGATGCTTCGCTTTACTGGCTGGCTCGCATGCTAGAAGGGGGCGAAGATCCCTTGTTCTTAGCCAGGAGAATTGTGCGAATGTCCACCGAGGATATTGGTCTTGCGGATCCTCAGGCTCTTCCCCTCTGTATGGCCGCCCAGCAGGCGGTCCATTTTATTGGCATGCCCGAAGGCGCTCTCGCATTGGCTGAGGCAGTCGCCTATCTGGCCGCCGCGCCTAAGAGCAACGCCATCTACAAGGCGTTCGGGGCTGCCCAGTCGGACGTTTTGGACACGCGGAACGATCCGGTTCCGATCCATCTCCGAAACGCGCCCACGAAACTCATGGACGAGTTGGGATATGGGGCGGGCTACAAGTACGCCCACGACTTTGAGGGCGCGATGGTGGCCCAACAGAACTTGCCCGAACGACTGGTTGCAAGGACTTACTACACGCCGACGGACCGTGGATACGAACTGACACTTCAAAGAATCATCGAAAAGTGGCGAATGATTGCTAAGCCTGGTGGAGAATCGGAGACGAACGGGACTTAAGCCCTAGTAAACTAAAAAGTGATATGGACAGCAACGAACGGTTGATCCGGGCCGTTCAATTGGCAACCCGTAAGCTCGTAAGTAGCGGCACATTCGACGACCTCATGAAGGACGTGCTCCGGATTTGCGTGGAAGCGGTCGGAGCGTACGGTGGCACAATCTATCTTCACGAGCCAGAATCGGCGCGCCTGAAGTTCCAACACGTGCTGCCCGAAGAGATCCGTGATCGATTGCCCATGAAGGACGTCCCTGACGACTACGGAACGGTCGGGCGGGCGTTTCAGACCCGTCAAACGGTGAGCCGCGTTTTTCCGGCCAAACCAGAAAACGAGTGGAATGACTTCGAACGCGGTACCGGTGTTGCCGTGCTATCCATCATGGCAACCCCACTTTTGATGGAAGATGAAACGCCGTTGGGGGTAGTCCAGCTGATCAACAAACTGGACGGCCCATTCAACGAGACCGACACGGCAGTCTTAGACACGGTCGCCGCGGTTGCGACCATGGCGTACGAGAACGTGCGGCTCACCGAGGAGAGCACGCGAGCCTCGACCCTTTTGGGAATGGGCAAGGTGAGCCACGATATCGGCAACCTTGCCGCCTCGCTCAGAGCCAGCCTCGGATATGGCGATCTAGCCATGAACGGGCTCAAGCAACAGCTCGAAACCCATCAACCAGATGCTAAAGTCGCTCGGTTCGTTAACGCGCTCGACCCGCTCTTTGACGATCTCCGTGACTCAACCGATCAGATCGTCGGTTATTCGCGACTGATCTCCGACTTGGCGGCGGGGCGGGAGTTGCGACCCAACAAGAAGGTCGCCCCTCTCGCGTCGACGATCAGGCGTAGCGCGGAATACCTCGAATCGGATGGACGAGTTCAGCACGTGCTGCTAAGACTCGATATCGACGAAGATGCCCCGCCTACCCTCCATGACGAGTTGTACGTTTTTCGGATCGTCCAGAACTTGGTTGGCAACGCCATCAAGGCCGTCCATGAAACTTCCCTTGATGACGGAGATGGCGTATACGGGGAAGTACACGTTCACTACTGCTTCGACGGTGAAAATCATGTGCTCGAGGTAACCGATACGGGACCGGGCATGTCCAAGGAGACCGCGAACCGAATTCTCAGCGGAAATGCGCGTAGTCAGTGGGACAAAGCGAGTGGGTCTGGTTGGGGCACCAAAATCGTATTGGAGTTGGCAGCGACCCATGACGCGAAGGTGAGCATCGATAGCGAGCCAGGCCACGGCGCGACTTTTCGGGTTGCCATCCCCCATCGAGATCACGAATGATCGGCGATAAATTTTCGAGTTCGGTGACCAAGGAACTCGGCGGGCACAGGCGGCGTTGAATCGGGGCGTTAGCCACGGTCAAAGCGTTCACTCTCTCAAGAAGGAGGTGCGAGGCATCTCCTCCCGATTCATAAGTTTGTGCGACGGCCACATCGCGGAGTCAGCCCAGCGCCGAGACGAGAACCCACTTCATGAGTAACGACCTCTACGATCCCCAGGCCCCCGAGGGAGCTTCGCCCGTAGGCAGTGCCTACATCTCCAAGAAGGATATCAAGGCGATTGCTATCGCCGCAGTGGTTCTGACGATCGTGTTGTATCCGATCTATCAGTACCAGGTTCGTCAGAGTGAAAAGTCACGCTGTACGGCGAACATGAAGGCAATCACCGAAGCTCTGAACATGTATGCGGAATACAAGGACGAGCGCTTCCCACCGATCTATCGAACCGGTAAGGGCGACGTCCCCGGACTCGGACCGACAAATCTTCCCTACACCTGGTGCGATGACATCTCGACCTTGATGTCCAAGCGATACTCCTTCGTTTGCCCTTCAGCAGCGCCAAGTGAAATCGTGACCTCAGAAGATGCAACCAACAGCGCGGGGACGCTGAAAACTTCGTACGGGATGTATCTTCCTTACAGTGGCTATCAGAAGTCGTTGGTAGCAAACCCGGACCAGTCGGCTATCGTTGCGGAGACTTCGAACAACGGAGCAGTGGAATCTTACGATCCCCTGAAAATGAAGGACGACAGCGGCAATCCGCTGCCAGATGGTTTTGTCATTGCATGGGATAACAGCAATACAGAGCCCGACGAGAAAACGAAATATGTCTCTCGTCTTGCCTACCCCGGTTCCGACGGAGGCAAATTTACCAAGGATGGCCGAAGCCGGCATGATACGGGAATCCACATCCTCACCGCATCAGGTGAAGTCAGAACGCTGCCGCCAGTCGCGGCTGAGTTCCATCAGCGTCTAGGATCCTTCACGGGCCTGTGGGCTCCGCCCACCGTAAAGGTTCACTAAGCCGATTTTCGCAGAGCAACCGCCGGGGCGGCCGCCGCACTTTCAAAACAACGCATGGCCTCGGTCCAAACTTCGGACACGATCGGTGCAGGCGGCTCGGAAAGGGGCATCTGCGCCGTCAATACCGGCGAAGTCAGCAGTTTGAACGTGCGCGCCGCGCTTGCCGCGAGAGCAGCAATTCCGCCGTCAAGTCCTTCGGGAATGAAGTCGTTCATGCCCGGAACCTCGAGACGGTGGGTGTGGTGAGCTTCTAAGCACTGACGAGCCGCCGCTTTAAGCGTGCGATCGGTCGAACTCTCGAGGAATTCTTGGAGCCTACTGAGACAGTCACCGAGACGGAGGTCCGACTCGGCAACCGGAGCGGGAGGGATCACAGACCACCTCGAGTAGCGTGCGCCGGTGTAGACGACTTTGAACGGAGAAGCGTCGTCGCGCCCGAGAACGCGGGCTTTCCACATGGGTTGCCAGAGCTCAAACCCTCTATCCCCGTCAGAAACGATCCCCCAGGGGATCGCTTCGTCAGTCTGGGAATGATAGGCGCATGGTGTAAGGAGCGGGCGAAGAATTGCCACGTCCTCATGCTTTAGTTTTCTGAGCCAGGGGGCGACACGCTCGGCGAGCGGTCCATCCACACTGTGTCCACCAGCCCTTGCAAACGAGAGCGTGTGAACAGGCTTATACGTGCTATGGACCCCAAATAGCTCTGGGGGCTTCTCAACCTCACCGCTGAGGAACGGCCTCGAATGAAGGCACGTGGCGAAAACCTGTAAAACATCCATGCGCACAGTACCGAAAATAGTCGGAACAATCGGCGACTGGACTCAGGGAAGGAAATGTGTGACTACTCACAAATTTCTAGAATCTGAATTGATAGTTCACTCGGACGGTCCAGTTGTCTCGCAACTTTCCGGGGTCCAACGTGTTGTCGTAACTCAAATTCCCTAGGAAAAGGCTAAGCGATT
The DNA here is from genome assembly GCA_903904815.1 of uncultured Armatimonadota bacterium. GTDB lineage: Bacteria > Armatimonadota > Fimbriimonadia > Fimbriimonadales > Fimbriimonadaceae > Fimbriimonas. The sequence goes on along the minus strand of CAIVDU010000033.1, from coordinate 57,993 downwards.
GCCGGGGACCGGCCTGCTGATCGAACTGCAGGCTGTACCGCTGCATGGTCTTCCTCAGTGCTCCGATCGCGTCAGACTGCTGAAGTCCGTAGAACAGGATCAGAGGCGACTTTGAGTTTGCAAACAGCTTAGAGTTAACGCCAGCGGTTCGAGTAATGGCCCCATTGGAGTCATTTCTCATCTCTTCCCAACTGCAGCCGAGGGTCGTCTTCACGTCCGTCAGATAATCCAGCTTCCACTTGTTGCTTCGGGAAGCCTGGGGAAGCGTCCCAAGGATCAGGTCGGTTCGGACTACTTCAGGGTTAGTCTGAAGCTGGTTGGTGATCTCAATCTTCTTCGTCGGCTTCGCAGTGACGTTGAAATCTCGGATCGCAAAAGTCTGGTTTCCGGGCAGGGTTCTAAACTTGTAGTTGATGCTCGCTCGGAGCCAATCCTTGGGATTTTGATCGCTCACCCAGTGGAATCCGCGATCGACACCTCGATCACCATTCACTTGCATCTGGCTGCGATAGTCGAATCCGAAGGTATCGGGACCGATTTTGCCCGAGAGAGACATCAGTCGGTTTTCTCTCAGCCAAGCCGAGTAATCGGCGGCGGTGTCGAGAGAGAACTTCAGACCGACTTCCTTGAAGACTCCGAAATTCATCGGTTTTAACGTGCTAACACCGACGTTGCTAAAACTTTGAACTCGATCCGCGCCGGTCGCCGCATCCCACTGATTGGCAACGTAGCCGCCACCCACGGACATATTGCCGACCTGGCCGGGCTGTAACGCTCCTAGCTGAGTTCCGTTCGTGGTCGTATCGGCGTTCTTGCCGACCGCGAACGTGGAGTTCAGCGTTCCCGCGCTAGGACCATTCAAGTCTCTCGCATAGCCGTAGGAGATCCGAAGGCCATTGCCGATGTCGTACCAAAAACCGTAATTTCGTTTCGTCTCGTCTTGCTGGGTCTCGCCCCGGGCCGAAATCTGGGTGTTCGTAACACTTACACCCGCATGCTTGGTGAGCGTCGTGCTCACCGTATTAGAGTCGACGTCCTGGGAGCCTCCGTTTCCGTAAGCGGTGCGAGACTGCTCGGTCTTAAAACTGGTTGAAGCGGAGAGCTTCGTTTCATAGGAAAGATACTGGGTATGAAAATCTGGAAGCGTTGAACCCGGGATTCCGTATTTTTCTTCCGTGTCCACCAGTTGCACCTTGCCGTACCGACCGAAGTTCTCGATCAAAGACATACGCTGCATCAGGCTTGCGAGAGCCGTATTGATCGGATCGCTGCTTCGACCATCCTGGCGGGCATATTGCAACTGGGTGTTCTTGTTCGGCGACCAGTCAAAGATCGAACTGTCGAACTCTCCATCGGTTCCGGTGGCTAGGTTCTTCGCCTGCGAGTACTGCGAGTCAAGTTTCATCGTGGCACTCAGCTGCCACTTCACATGAGCGTCGCGCTCGTTGTAGCCCCGCAGGGTGTTTAGGAAAGCGGACTCGGAGTCGACAAACTGTCCAGAGGTTTGGAAGCCCGGCGTGACGTCTCGTGCCGAGTAAGTCACATCGATCCTTTTGTCCACGTATTCGGCAAGCGTACGATTGACTGCCCCATCGGGCGCGTCGGCCGTTAGACGACTTGCCGTAAATTTCTTAGTGGAGGACAAGGCGTAATTCAGTCCAATATCCGTGCGATCAAGCCCGGCGATTGTGCCGATCCGTTGTTGCTCCAGCGCGAGAAGCGAAGTCGCTTGATTGAACTGAGCCGCGTAGTCGGTATGGCGATACGTGAGTTGAAGAGCCTTGTTCGAAACATTCCCAGTTTCAACTTTGACTCCTGCCTGGAGACCCTTGAGATTTAGATCCGTGAAATTGACATCCCAGTTCTTAAAGGGCTTGGCCCCGAAGCTTGTATAGGAGCGCTCGATACCACTTCCCTGCTGGAATTGAGCTCGATCCGCCGGGGTCGGGGTAGCGGTGGTTCCGTACATCGACGCAATCTGCTTGATATTCGCATCTTGCTCAGCATCCTGAAAGGCGCCAAGACTCGTGAAGCTCGCACTTGTCCTTTGATCGAGATGCTGCAGACTCCACGTTTTGGTCGTGTACCCGGCCGATTCAGAGCGGAACTGCCCGTTGACGCCACCTAGCTCCATTTCATGGAAGTTAAGGGTATTGGTCTTTCCAAAAATCGCGGTATCGAGCGAGAGCCATTGTCGGCTCAGACCCGCTTCACGTCCGAATGTTGCCTTTTCAGGCGCCAGAAGATTGTTGAACCTCGCAAACGACGTTGAGACCTGTTGATCGCCGAAGTCAACCTTGGTGAGCCCCTGGCTAAAGTTAAAATCGCGGTGGTTGATTGACTGCCCAGAGGCGTCGTCTCGAATCGTGTTCGAATCGAAGTTGAACTGCGAGAACTTCTGGTTAAACGAACCGGAGAAGTCCTCACGCTTCATCCCGGACTCCGCCTGGAGTTGGGCCTTATCGGCGTCGCTCAGGTCAGCGTATCGAGAAAACTTTTGGCTGAGATCACGAGCCGACCAGTTGAGCTTGAGGCCGCCTTGGGCTAGCCCGGCAGTTTGCCACTGGAGTGCATTGTCGCCGTCCTTGACGTTCTTGAAAGAAGAACTCAACTGCATGGAGCCGAACTTCATTCCGCTTAGGGAGTAACCCATGCGCTGAAGTCCCCTTTCACCCGTGAATGCCTTCACCGCCGCATCGTCGTAACCACCAGCCTTTACGTCCGAGAAGCTCGAGAAATTCTTGCTAATGTCTTGATAGTCGAACCCAGCTTGTCCGCCTAACAGACTGGTTCTAAACTGCTGAACGATGAACTGGGAGCTTCCGTCTTGGGTGCTACTGTCACCGGGCTTGGCCGCGGTGTCCATGTGAAGGCCCGCGTAGTTGGACTGCTTGTCGCGTTGTCCGACGACAAAGAGCCCGTTGAGTTTGCCGGAACCCATCGCCAGGTTGTTACTCCAACCTAATGAGTTGGTGGTCAGAACCGTGCCATCCGCAGACCGCTCTGCAAGGCCCAGCCCCATGAACATGTTTATGGACGGCGAAATTGTATATCGCAGGCCAGTCAAGGACTGACTTGTCGTTCCCGGCGTCGGCGCAGGAGCCTTGGAATCGTAACGGTAATTGACGGTCAGTGTTTGCCCAGCCTTTTGAGTTCGCAAAAGGTAGATGACACCCGCAGCATTGTCGATTGCGTAATCAGTGGCTCGCGTAAGCGGAGTCCCATCGAGATCGATTCTCTCCGACCCAGCGACGACGTTCCCGAAGCGCAAGGGAGTCGCTGGACCAGTCGCCTTGAGTGTAATGATGTCGACCGCTGGGACGCCAGTTAGGGCGGAACCGCCGTTAGATCCATCGCTCGGGGTGGTACCCGTGAGGCTGGGCGTGAAGGTTTGAACAGGAAGTCCAGGTGTCACCGTCTGAGCCTGCGATGCCACCGGCATCGAGGCAAGGACGCACCAGATCGTAGCCTTCCTTCTTAACCTCGTCATTGTGCTTTTCCACACACAATCCGAACACTTAAATGTTAGCCAAGTTAATGGCTAAGAAATACGGTTAAGGAGGTTAAATTCGGAAGTTTTTCCCCATTTTCTCGCCACGAAACCCGAACCTCGCGTGGTTACTGGTTTTGGCGAGCGACCATGACCAATCGGGGAGAAATGGCCGAAGATTTTCTTGCCCATGGAAGGAAGCGAAGTACTACTATTGCCCCTGTCTCCCAGCGAGGCGCACGACCTATTTTCGAGATGTTTGCGAAGCATGGAACCGGACACGGAAACCAGCGAACGCGTACTCCAGAAATTAGCGGTTCTACTGGAAAGAGGGTCCGCCCAGATCAGCAAGGCTGCTTGATCTCGCGAACCCTCTCGACTCTCAGAGCTTGACCCAGGTTCGGGTTTCGTGGCTCCGCTCGACTGCATCGAGCACTCTTTGATTTTCATATCCGTCGACGAAGTCAGGACTGATCGGAGTCCCTGCCGCCAAATTGGTGAAGGCGTCGGCCAAAAGGTTGGTGAACGTCTCTCCGTATCCGATGATGTGCGCGACCGGCCAATAGTGACCAGCATAGGGATGAGACGCTTCGGTTGCCTGAATCAATGTGAATCCGTGCGTTTGCTCAGGCGCTGCGTTGTCGTAGAACTCGAGTTCGTTCATCCGCTCAAGGTTGAACACTAGCGATCCGCCGGAGCCGTTGATTTCGAATCGGTTGTAATTCTTTCGGCCAACCGCGAATCGGGATGCCTCGAAGGTCCCTAGGGCTCCGTTCTTAAATCTGGCCAGAAACATTGCTGCGTCGTCTACGGTTACCGCTCCCATCTTTTCGCTGGCTTTAGCGCCTAGCTTGTCATCGATTTCTCCGGCCAACGGCCGCTCCTTGATGAACGTGTGCAACGTGCCGACCACCTCGTCGAACTCTCCGACCAGATAACGACCGAGGTCGATGATGTGAGCGTTGATGTCGCCGTGCGTCCCCGAACCAGCCACTTCTTTCTGCAGTCGCCAGACCAGCGGAAAATTGGGATCGGCAATCCAGTCCTGAAGGTAGGTGGCACGCATGTGATAGATCGTTCCCAGCCGTCCTTCGGAGATCAGTTGCTTGGCCAAGGCTACCGCAGGTGCTTTGCGATAGTTATGAAATACAGCATGGGCTACACCCGCGTCTTGCACCGCCTTCAGCATCGCTTCGGCTTCTTCGAGGGTGTTGCCGATGGGCTTTTCACAGAAAATCGTCTTCCCCGCTTTTGCCGCAGCAATCGCGATCTCGGCATGAAGGTTTCCGGGTGTTGAGATATCGATCACGTCGATCTCTGGATCGTTGACCACGGCACGCCAATCGGTTGCGTAGCGCTCCCAACCGTAGTTCTCGGCTGCTTTCTTGACGGCGGCTTCGTTCCGTCCGCAGATCGTGTGCATGACGACCTCGACCGGTAGATCGAAGAAGCGACCTACCTGCCGGTAAGCGTTGGAGTGGGCTTTGCCCATGAACTGGTATCCGATGAGTCCTACGTTGACCTTCTTCTTCGACATTTGCCTGTTTTCCTTGCGCGTTGTTTGCGCGATCCACATCATTTTGACTCTAAGAGCGATTGCCTGCTTGCCCAGAGGCGTCAAACTAGGGGTGGTTCCTGTTCAGCGAGGGTTCCGACGGATTCATTTGTGCCTATGGCTCCCACTCACGCATTTAAAGTTGGCGAGATTGCCGTTCAGAATTCGCTCGTCCTCGCGCCGATGGAGGATGTCAGCAATCAAGCGATGCGCCTGATTGCAAAGCGAATTGCGAACCCCGGACTAATGTTCACCGAGTTCGTGAGCGCCATGGCCATTCACTATGGCGCGGTCAAAACATTTCGAAAGATGCGTGTTCATGACCTAGAGCGGCCACTCGGCATTCAGATCTTCGGGGCCGAGCCGGACATGATGGCCGAGACCGCTCGAATCGCTGAGTCGATGGGGGCGGACATCGTGGACATCAACATGGGCTGTTGGGTGCCCAAAGTATGCAAGACCGGTTCCGGAGCCTCACTGCTGAAAGATCCTGACCTTGCGGAGCAGATCGTCACCAAAGTTGTCCAGGCGGTTCAGGTTCCCGTCACTGTGAAGGTGCGGGCCGGATGGGACTATTCCCTGTTTGCTGCCCCCGAACTCGCCCGTAGGTTCGAGAATGCGGGCGCAAAGATGCTCACTCTTCACGCCCGCTTCGCCAAGCAGGGATTTGACGGTCACGCGGACTGGACCCTCATCGAGCAGTTAAGAGCAGCCATCAAGATCCCACTTTTGGGTAACGGCGACGTTCGATCCCCAGAACTTGCCTGTCGAATGCTTCGCGAGACCGGTTGCGATGGAGTGATGGTCGGGCGGGCCGCTATTTCCAACCCTTGGCTCCTTCGAGACATTCGCTTGGGACTGGAGGGATTACCTCCAGGGCCTGCCCCCACCATGAGGGAGAGAATCGAAACGGCCATCGAGCACCTTCAACTCTTGGTGGCGGTGGAAGCCGAAGTCGATAATTATGAAATGGCGGTGGATAGCCCTCGTCATGCGGATGCCGAACTGCGAGCTTGTAGAGCGCTTCGCGGACAGATCCCCTTGTATATCAAGGGAGAGCCAGGCGCGTCGCAAGTGCGTGACCGTCTTACTCGCTGCTCAACGATCGACGAATATCGCGCAATCCTTGACGATTTTGCGGCCGTCCGAGCGATTTAACGGGCACGAGTGCTATCGTGTTGATAGCAATGGCTCAACTTCTCGTCAGACAACTGGAGGACTCCACCATCCAACGCCTTAAAGAACGCGCTCAGCGAAATGGAAGGAGCATGGAAGCCGAGGTTAGGATCATTCTCGGAGAAGCGGTTCAGGAACCTAAGGACGAGATGCTGAAGATCCGTCAGGCCCTCTCCGGTAAAAGGTTTTCCGATAGTAGCGAGTTGGTTCGAGAACGGTGACGCCCATTGTCATCGAACCTTCGGTCGCCCTCAAGTGGTACACGCCCGAAGTCTATTCGGAGGAGTGCTTGAGCCTCATCGAGCGAAACGTCTCGATCTTGGTTCCGGATGCCCTGTTTGCTCAGGTAGGTACTGCGCTCTGGAAGCGAGTGCGAGCGAATGAACTGAAACCGGATGTGGCTCGGCAAATCGCGAGCAACCTCCGACGCCTTCCGCTTACCCGAGTCCCCGCCGAAGTCCTCATGAAGGATGCGCTTGAGATCTCTACGCTCACATCGCGAAGTTTTCAGGAGGGGCTCTACTTCGCCCTTGCAATCCGGAACGACACAAAGCTCGTTACGGCGGATCGACGATGGCACAACCTCGTTTCAACCGGCCCCATGAAGCCGTACCTGGCATTCATCACCGAGGTTTGCCCGACCACTACGGCCTAAGGCAACTCAACGCTCGCCCCCACACTTTGGTGGAATCAGGAGCGTGGCGAAGCGCATCTACCGCAAGCTGACGTGACTCCTGGGTCAGACCAGTCGCCCGCTTTGCACGGGCCATTCCCGAAAGTGCCAGACCGACATCCCGAACCAACATCCGAACGTATCTTGCTCGCCGGTTGCTAGGGAGCCCGGCAAACAGTTCTTCGCGTTTCGGGAGCACATGGGTCGTTAAGAGGTGGTGCTGAGCTTGGTAGAATCGAAATCCAGCATTGGCAAGACTGGACTCTAGGACCGAATACTCAACCAGTTTTTCCTTCATATGGACAAACTTGTGCCCGGGTGCAAGCATCAGCCAGCCGTACCAGTCGGAACATCGAACCGTGTCCGCGACGAAGTTGCCGACTTCCAGCATATCGCTGCGTCGAAACACCGCACTACTTGCAATGATTGAGTTGTTCGGAAGCACGTGACTAAAGGCGTCAGAATTATCCGGAATATCGAGATCGCGAGGAACAATCCGACCATTGTCATGCATGAACCAACAATCAGCATGGACGATGGATGCCTGCGTCTTGTCGAGAACCGCAACCTGCTTTTCAAGCTTCTCGGGCAACCAAAAGTCGTCAGAGTCGATAAACGCAATGTATTCACCGGTAGCCTCTTCGACCATCAGTTTGCGTGCAGCGCCAAGGCCCCCGTTGGGTACCGTAATGACACGGCAGTCGTAGCGACGTGCGACCTCGCCGCTCTGGTCGGTGCTACCGTCATCAAGCACGAGTACGTCAAAATCCTGATAGGTTTGACTAAAAACCGAATCAAGGGCTCTTTCGATGGTGGATGCGCCGTTGTAGACCGCCATACACACCGTAACTCGTGGCATCCCCGTAAGCGTACCGTCTCCCCTGCGCTGATAACTCATACTCTTATAAAAACTTTAGACGCCTAAAACATATTTCTGTTCAGTCATGTTCACCCGTTCACTCATTCTTAAGACTTCATCCCTTGGATTTGTCCAATCCACCGTGCGGCAATCAAAGGTTTTTCGGCCACTTGTGAGCCGGTTTATTGCCGGAGACACGCTCGAGCAATCGCTTCCAGCGACCGAGGCACTGCTGCAAAAGGGGCTTTTAGTGACCCTTGATTACTTGGGAGAAAACACCGCGAATGAGGCCGAGGCTTTACAAGCGAAGCAGACCTACGAGTCCATGCTGAAGAGAATTTCTACAGTGAAACCGATGCCTTCATACGCCTCTTGGAATAAGACTGTTACGGATAAGACTTCTGACAGACGGCCGCCGGTTCCAGATCCCATCAATATTTCGATCAAGCTCACTCAGTGCGGCTTAGACCAGGGAGACGAGTTTGCCGAGAAGAACTTTAGAGAAGTGCTTCAGACTGCAGCTGACCTTGGCTCGTTTGTTCGCGTTGATATGGAAGGCTCCGAATACACCGAGCGGACGATGAAGATGATTGATCGAGTGCTGCCGGACTTCCCCAACACCGGTACCGTGCTGCAGAGCTACCTCTACCGAACTGACGAGGACGTTGAGAAAGTGATCGAGTGGCAAGCAAGAGTCCGGTTAGTTAAGGGCGCCTACCTCGAACCCAGCTCCGTTGCGTTCCCGGAGAAGGAGAAGGTAGACGAAGCTTACGTCAAACAAGCAAAACGACTCTTGGACGCCGCATTCTATCCTGCGCTGGCTACCCACGACGAGAAGATCATCGACGAATTGAAGGCTTACGCCACGGAGAAGCAAATTGAGAAGTCTCGATTTGAATTCCAGATGCTGTATGGAATACGCCGAGACCTGCAAGATTCTCTCGTCGCACAAGGATACAACGTTCGCGTCTATGTCCCGTTCGGGGACTCGTGGTATCCGTATTTCACACGAAGGTTGGCCGAAAGACCCGCGAACGCCTTCTTTATTCTGAAATCGTTCCTTAAGGGATAGTTTATTGCGGAAGGAATCTCACGATTCCTTCCCCCATCTCGCAAAAGTTGGCAGATACTAGTCGTGTGGCCAAATATCATCCTGCACGCATCTCCCGAGTTGCGGTCGAGACGACGGAATCCTCTCTAGCCGAAAGAATGCTGTGGAACGAGTTAAGAGTTCTGCGGGAGGACGGCTTGAATTTTCGTCGCCGAGTCCCGGTTGACGGCCACACGGTGGATTTCTTTTGCCCAAAGGCTGGGCTCGTCGTTCAAATCGACCGTCAGGGTGACCAAACCTACGAGACCACCCTTGGACGGTTCATCCAGAACCATGGTTTTGCCGTAGTGAGAGTGAACGCGTCCGATATCGAAGTGAACCCACAGACTGTCGCCGAAGGAATCTTCACGGAGTGTCTTGCCCGCGGCCAAGCACTCTTCACACTGGCCTAGAACGAGTCGTAAGTCGTTAGAGCGTTGAGACCTTATGCAGAGATGCTAAGGGGCTGTCTCAAAAGAGGCAGCCCCTTTTTCGTTACTGCTTGAGCTTGAGCGCTTTATTTGGAAAAGCGGGGTGCTCGGGCTTCTTGATTGGCGCTTTCGCAAGTTTCTGCTTTAAGTACTCGATCGCTCGATCTAGCTGAGGGTCTCGTCCTGCCAGCACGGCGGTTGGGTCTTGGTCGACCTCGATGTCAGGCTTTGCGCCCTCTCCCTCCACGAGCCACTTGCCGTCGGCAAATGCTCCGTAGTTCGGAATGTAGATGGATCCCCCGTCAATGAGTCCAAATCCGCCGCCCGAACCGACCTCGCCTCCGCCAGTAGTGTGACCAATCACGGGTCCGATGTTCATGCGTTTCCAGGTCTCCACGAATAGTTCGCCGTCGCTGAAATCGAACTCGTTGCAAAGAGCGACCTTGTAACCAAGATTCGCCCAGTCTTCTCGAGTCCAAGTGCCTCCATATCGTGGCTTCCACCAGGCTATTGGCTTGGCCGCGATGTTCTCAAGAAGCAACGAACTTACGAAGCCGCCACCATTGAAGCGGTCGTCATAAATCATCGCTTGCTTATCCACGTTCGGGATTTGCCCCTTCGTAAACCCGATGACTCCATCTGCTTCCATGTTGCTGAAGTGGGTGTATCCGAAGTTCTCGCCTCCGTATTTGTGAACGTAGGCAATCTTTTGCTGCACCCAGTCCTGATAGCGCAGCACCGCTTCGCTTGGAAGTGGGGAAACTCGAACGATTCTCGCTCCGGAAAGTGACGGAGTTGAATTGACGCTGACCGCGATCGTCTGCCCCACGGTTCCGATGAGCAGCGACTGAATATCCTGGTCTGGCTTTACAGGCTGACCAGCGACGGCGACAATGTAGTCACCTTCATGAACGTCAATGCCGGGCTCGAGGAATGGTGAACGAAGAGAAACGCTAAATGGGTCGCCACGATACAACTTCTTAATTCGAACGGCAGCCGCTCCTGGAACCGCCTCATAGTCGGCGCCCAAGAAGCCCATCGGCACATTGCGTTGAGCAAACGGCGACGGACCTCCTACGTAGCAGTGTCCCGCATTGAGTTCGGAGATCATGTCGGCAAGAAGGCGGGTCAGGTCACTTCGATCGCCGATCAAAGCCAATCGGGCTTCGTAGGTTTTCTTGACCGCGTTCCAATCCACGCCATGAGTGGCTGGATCGTAGAAAAGGTCACGTCCAAGCCGCCACGACTCTTCGAAGATCTGACGCCACTCCTTCTCAGGCTCCACCACGACAGAGTAGGAATTCAGCTTTACGGCTCCCGATCCTGCGTTCGTGGGCCCAGTTCCCGCATCGACGACCTGAATCCCGGAGCCATGCTTCAGCAGGATCTTCTTGCGATCGTTCGACAAAGAGAATTCATCGAGATCCGACTGGATCGGAGTGCTTGATTTATGCTCCAGATCGAAGGCCACGAGTTGGCCAAGGCCAGCGGGAGAACCGCCCATGGGCGGATTGTCCGAAAGGTTAAGGACGAGAAGCCGACCTGCCACTCCGTCGACATGCTGGTATCTTCCCGGCTCGAGTGGCACGCGGATGACCCGGTCACGAATTCCATCGGCATCAAGGGAAGCCGCTTCTGGCTTGGCCCCGGCCGGAGCCGCGCTCGCCACCTCCGCAATCTCTTCATCCGACTTCGGTAAGAAGGGACTCGGAGTCGACTTACTCAGGGGCACTAAATAGACTTCGACTTCATTGTCGTACGCATATTTGTGGCTCAGGTTGCTCATGGCTGGCGCGAAGTGAGTATCCGCCAAGAAAGCCAGGTATTTGCCGTCAGCCGAAAACCCCGGATCATGGCTGTTTACCGCAGGGTCAGTGACCTCAACCGGCTTACCGCCCGCCACCGGGGCGATTCTGACCTGAGCAATCCAACTCGGCAGGATGTATCCGTAAGCGATGTACTTGCTATCAGGACTGAACGTGAAAGGCATGCTGTTGTCGTAAGATCCGCCGTTCGGCGACTGATCCACGACTCGAATGACGCCGGTATGGGCATCCACCAGCACCGTGCGCATGTCACGGTCATTGAAAGCGAGATAGTTGCCATCTGGCGAATACTTGAGCGAGAAGGGGACGGCCTTCATCCCATGCGTCAGTTGGGTCGCCCCGGAACCCGTCGACGCGTCGCTGACCCAGATTTCGTTTTCCCCGCTGCGGTCTGAAACGAAAGCGATCTTCTTTCCATCGGGCGCCCAAACCGGGAAACGAGCGCGAGTTCCGGGCGTGTTCTCTAGAACCCTCATGTCGCCCTCAGTAGCGGCCACGCTCACCACCTGACCTCGAGATTCGACGAGCACTCTCTTCCCAGTAGGCCCCAGGCTAACTGAACCTAAGTTGGCCACCAATGGGACCCGAATCGGACGATCATGAACGCGGTCCGACCCAAGTTGAAAGTCAAGCTCAGTTACTTTTTGAGTTTCAATGTCATAGACCGCCAGGCCGGGTCCATGTTGGTATACGACTTTTCGGCCGTCTGACCCTGGGTAGCGGACGGGAGCGTCTGTGTAGTGAGTGATCTGGTGATCTCCCGTTGAGGTGTGCGAATAGAGATTGAATACGCCTGATCGCTCGGAGACAAAGAATAAATTGTCGCCGGCCCAGACGGGAGTTGTGTCCACCGCAGGAGACGAGATGAGCTTCTTGAAAGAACCCTTCAGGTCCGTTAGCCAAATGCTGTCTTTTGCTCCAGCGCGGTACCGAAACCAGTTCGCCCACTCATTGCTGACCGGAACATAAGCCAATTCGCCGTTCATACCGAGAGACGCGAATTCGCCTTCTGGAACCGGAAGCTTCGTGGATTGACCGCCCGCGGCTGGGACTTCAAAAAGCGACCTGCTTGACCCGACCGCAACTCCCTTCAGCGATCGGTAAATGATGTTCTTGCCATCCGGCGTCCAGCCGAGCACCGAGACGCTGCCAGGGCTGAAAGTTACCCTGCGCGGCGCGTCTCCGGTCACTGGCATTACATAGACGTCAACCGGCCCCTCGTAGCTTGCGGTGAAGGCGATCTGAGTGCCGTCGGGACTGAAGTGCGCTCCTGTCTCCACACCGGGGTCTGAGGTTAGGCGCTTCGCCTCACCGGTCTTCAGGTTCCCTAGCCAAAGGTCTCCCTCGCAGGTAAAGACCACTTGATCGCCGTGAACATCAGGTCGAGTGTAAAAGCTCCGCTGAGACGCAAACGCGGACGTCACTAGAAGCGAAAGCGGAAGGAGGCGCAAAATGAGGCTAGACATGGGGATTGCCCCAATTCTACGTGATCAGGCCATGATGGTTTCTAGGTGGTCGGCGAACGCCTTTAAAACCTTGCCTCGGTGACTGATTTGGTGTTTCTGCACTGCAGTCAGGTCTGCCATCGTGCATCCCAGTTCCGGAATAAAGAAAATGGGATCGTAGCCAAATCCACCGCCACCACTGGGTTGAGTCGCAATTCGACCCTCACAGGTCGCATTGAAAACTTTAGTCTCCTCACCGGGACCACTTAATGCCACAAAACACCGGAATCTGGCTGTCCGCTTCGCCTCAGGCACTTCGGCCATGAGGTCAAGGATCTTCGCGATCTTTTCGGGAAAGGGCAGATCTTCCCCACCGAACCGCTTGCTGTAGACTCCGGGAGCCCCCTCGAGCGCGTCGATCTCTAGACCCGCGTCGTCGGCCACGCACCATTCATGAGTGAATTCGAAGGCAGACTCTGACTTGATCTTTGCGTTGGACTCGTAAGTAGTTCCGGTCTCCTCAGGCTCAGGAGCGCCCTCGAAGTCGGCGAGGGTGCTAAGTTGCAGACCCGGGAACCGGGCCTGCAAAATCGTCAACATCTCTCCTGCTTTCTTTCGGTTGTGAGTCGCGATTATCAGGCGAGATACGCTCATCGCTCTACAACTCCAGGCATTCTTTTTGCAGCGCAATGAGTTCGTTTACGCCTTTGCGACCCAGGTTCAGCATTTTGAGCAGCGTTTCCGGCCCAAAAGGGTCTCGCTCCGCAGTTCCCTGAATCTCGACAAACTTGCCACCCTGAGTCATGACGATGTTCATGTCGGTATGAGCGGTGCTGTCTTCTGCATAGTCCAGGTCTAGCACTTCCTGACCCCGGACGACGCCGACGCTAATTGCTGCCACCGGCTCGACTCGCACGGTTTGCTTCAGCATTCGCTGATTCTGCATCCACCGAATCGCATCGATCGTAGCGACATAGGCTCCCGTGATGGCCGCGCACCGAGTCCCGCCGTCGGCTTGGAGAGCATCGCAATCCAGGGTGATCGTTCGCTCACCCAGCGCTTCCATATCGATCACGCTTCGCATTGCTCGACCGATCAAACGCTGGATTTCCATGGTACGACCGTTTGGCTTCATCAGGTCTCGCTGATTGCGTTGACGACCCGATCGCGGCAGCATGCTGTACTCGGCGGTGACCCAACCAGATCCCTTTCCCTTCATGAACGGAGGCACCCGATCCTCGACGGTGGCGGTAACCAGCATGTGAGTCTCACCGATTTTGATGAGGCACGATCCTTCCGCAAATTTGGAGAAGTTTCGTTCGAGAGTGACTGGTCGAAGTTGGTCCGGCTGTCTGCCGTCATGTCGCATAGGCCATAGCGTACCGGCTCGTCATGGCCGTTGGCACCGCCCCTACCCCCGATCTGGAACGACGACTTGCCGGGTTTTGGCACTCTCCAGAGCGGCCAGGGCGATGGAAAGCGCTCGAACGCCGTCCTCGGCCGAGACCGGAACTGGCTTGCCAGTCCTGATCGCCTGAAGGAACGCGGTTAACTCGAGATAATAGGGATCATCCAAGTCGCCCTGTGGGGTCTCTGCGGCAGTGGAAGTTGTCGTCGCATCTTCAACCCTCACCGTTCTCAGGGCTGCGTTGTTGCGTGAATCATACTGAATCAGACCCTCATTGCCAGCCACTTCGAAAGCTGTTCGGAATCCTGCCGGGTCCATCCAGGTGGATTCCACGTGAGCCACCGCTCCGCTATCGAACGTGAGTGTGGTCAGGGCATAGTCGGGGCCTGTTCCCTTATCGGCGGCAACTGAACGAGAGTAGAGGAGCTTCACATCACCCAAAGTCCAGCGAAGCCAGTCAAAATCGTGAATCGCCAAATCCACGAGCACCCCACCCGATCGGGTGTGGTCCATGAACCAGCCCTGAGCACCACCGGGAGCTTTTCCACCGCGCCGAGTTCGTGCGGCAGCCGGTATCCCCACGGCGCCGTTCTTGACTAGCCGGTGGCCATTGGCGAACTCTGGGAAGTACCGGACGACCTGGCCAGGCATGACTGGGACACCGGCTTTGTCGGCCGCGTCTCTTACGGCTCTTGCTTCGTCCAGCGATCGGGCAATCGGCTTCTCGATGAACACGGGTTTTCCGGACGCAATCGCCTTAAGTGCGGTATCGAGATGGAGGTCGGTTGGCAGGCAGATGTCGACAACGTCGACCCCGGAGATCAAAGCATCGATTGAGTCGAAGGAGCCTGCATCCCATCGATCAGCAAACTGAGTTGTTCTTTGTCCATCCCGGTCGTGGAACATGAGTTCCACGTCCGACATCTTCCGATACTGTTTGGCGTGGACATTGCCCATCCCGCCTGCTCCCACAATGCCGACTCTTAGCACCCCGCGATTTTACGTTATCCCGGGCTATTTCGACTTAAGCGTTAGAGGCTTCTCATTGGGATTGGACCTTGACGTGGAGATCTGTTTGAAATCGACATAGAGGGCACTGACCATGATGAGCATGACCGCGAGCAATCCGGCCGTGCCAACCGCCCCCTGGATCTGGATCGACAACCGCCGGCCGCCCCTGAGCATTTCCGCGAAGGCGATCGCCATCTGACCTCCGTCGAGCGGAGGAAAGGGCAACAGATTAAAAATCCCGACCGAGATACTGAGGTAGGCGGCGAGTGTCATGACCTTGAGGACGCCCGCTTGAACTAAGTCGCTGGTGATTTGCACCATTTTAACTGGGCCATTGACCGAGTTTTCGAATCGTGCCGGCTTCTGAAAGATTCGGAAGATTCCCACGATCGTGTCGATGGGCGCCTTCACTGCCTCGTTCAGGGCTCCAACGGCACTTGGGTACGTCGTGATGCGCATGGGCCCAGCGAAGATTTTCGCCTGAATTTTATAGTCCGCTGACAGCGCAAGCTCCTCATCAAGGATTGGGGATGGGACTTTATCCGCCTCCGGTCGAACCGATGTCTCAATAATCTTGCCGGCTCGCTTGTATGTCAAAGGGAGGTCAATTCCTGGGCTCACACGCACTACCTGGATCACGTCGTAGAACCGATGAACCGGTTTGCCTTGCAAGGCGATTATCTCATCACCGGGCCTTAGCCCTGCTTTGTCTGCCGGTTTCCCGACAATAACGTCACCGATGATCGGTCGATTATCAAGTTTTGTAATTCCGTCCGCCATGAAAACTGGAATCAGAACGAGGATGCCCGCCAGCACGCTAAAAGCCGGACCCGCAAACAGCACGATAAATCGCTTCCAAGGGGCTTTGCTGTAAAAGCCGCCCGGAATCTTTGTTTCGCTCCCATCTTCTTCCGGCAACATCCCCTTAATTCTCACGAAACCGCCCAGCGGTAGCGGCCGAACGGTGAAGTCGGTCGTCTCGTGCAATTCGGTTCCATTCGGAGTCTCGACGATCGTCGAGCGACTCGTCCGGCTCGCTCCCTCAATCATGCCGCTGAAGCTAGCAACTTTTTCTAAGTTGTCCGGACATTCGATTCCATGTGGAGCATGAACATCCTCGCCTGGTAGGACTGAGATGACGTAATTTTTCCTCGCGTAGGTGATCAGCGGATTCTTGCCAAAGCCTATCGCAAACTCCTCCACACCCATATTGAAGAGCCGTGCGAAGAGATAATGCCCCAACTCATGCGCGAACACGAGAACCGAGATCATCAACAAAAAGACGATCGCGACGAGTGCGTAGAGAGGCAGGTTTCCTAGGAGAGAGTGAGCTTGCATAGGATTCGCGGCAACAGGCAGCTACCATAACATACGTGCAAACTGACGCGCCCAAGCGTCCGTTTTCAAGAAGTTCTCCAAAGTGGGCGCTTCTACTCGGTGTTCTTGCATTGTCCTTTCAACAATCTCGGTAATTCTCAAGAATCCGATGTCTCCTCGTAGGAATGCGTTCGCGGCCTCTTCGTTCGCCGCATTCATGACGCAGGGCATTGTTCCCCGCGCTTCGATAGCTTGCCGAGCCAATCCGATAGCATTAAAGGTCTTGTTATCGATCGCTTCAAACGTGAGGCACGGGGTATCCACCGGGTTCCAGCGCGGGAGAGGATTCGGCTTTCGTTCGGGATAGAGCAGTGCATACGCGATCGGAAGTCGCATATCCGGCCAACCCAACTGGCCCAGAACACTGCCGTCCCTAAACCTGACCATGGAGTGGACCACGCTTTGAGGGTGGGCGACGACCTCGATGCTGTCCATCGGGACGTCAAAAAGCCATTTCGCCTCGATTGCTTCAAGTCCCTTGTTCATCAGGGTGGCTGAGTCGATCGTGATCTTCCCTCCCATGCGCCAGGTCGGGTGATTCAGTGCCTGTTCGATGGTCACCTCGACCAGCTGGTCCCGAGTCTTTCCTCGGAAGGGGCCGCCGCTCGCGGTGATGATGAGCGAATCGATCTGATCCGAACGATAACCTTGGAGACATTGAAAGAGGGCACTATGCTCGCTGTCGATCGGGGTCATTGTGATCCCTTTTTCACGGACCAGGGGCATGACGATCTCGCCTGCGGCCACCAAGACTTCCTTGCTTGCCAGCCCGATATCCTTGCCCGCTTTAATGGCCGCAAGCGTAGGTTGAAGGCCAATGACCCCGGCCACGCTGATCACCACGAGATCGGCCTCTGGAAGGGTCGCTAAGTCGATCAATGCGTCCATTCCGGTTGGGATATCGCAATCTGAAGCCGATTCAAAAAGGGCTAACTTCTTGACGCCGTACTTCGCTGCTTGACTCCTGAGTAAGTCAGCATTCCTTCCCGCGGCCAATCCGACGATTTCCAGTCGATCCGGGTGCTGCGCGATCACATCAAGCGTTTGGGTCCCGATACTTCCCGTAGACCCAAGCACGACCACCCGCTTCATTGGGGGGGAGTTTAGCCTTTTATGGGCTTGCCTCACCACCACCCTGCCGATCCTCGGTGAGAATTGCGGTCGGATGCCATAATCCTCGTATGACCTCGGCCGTCGCCAAAGACACTCGCTTTCGCCTTGATGACAGAGAAGCGATGCATTTAGCGAGCAGTTTTGGGACTCCCCTCTATGTCGTAGACGAGGGTCATTTCCGCAATCGAATTCGAGCGTATCGCCAGGCTTTCGCGGCGGCCTATCCGAATTCGGAAATCAGCTTCGCATCCAAAGCAAATTCGACGCTGGCCCTCATCGCGATTGCCGCCTCTGAGGGTTGCTCAATCGACGTTGCGAGCGAAGGTGAACTCCGGGCAGCAATCGCTGCGGGAGTGGGCCCCGGACAGTGTCACCTTCATGGAAACAACAAGTCAGAAGCCGAACTGACGGTGGCAATCAAGCTCGGGATTGGCCATATCGTAGTAGATCATTTCGGGGAGATCGAGCTGATTCAAAACATCACCTCAGCCTTGAGCCTTCCCTGCCCTCGGCTCGTCTTGAGGCTGGCGCCAGGGGTTGACCCCATTACCCACGCGAAGATCTCGACCGGCCAAGCAGATACAAAGTTTGGATTCAACATTACCGATGGTTCGGCTGAACGAGCGACGAGTCGGTGTCTGGAGTTGGGGCTGAATCTGTACGGCTATCACTGCCACGTCGGCTCTCAACTCCTCGATCCCGAGGCACAGAGAGCGGGAGGGGAGCTAATCGCAGCTCTCGCCGTGAAGGTTCGTGACGAACTTGGATTCGCCGCCCAGTATTTGAACATTGGGGGCGGACTCGGCGTGAAATACACCGAGGAGGACTCTCCGATGGGGATTGAAGAGTACAACCAGTTGGTGGTGTCTGCCGTAGTCGCTGCGTTAAGCGGAACGGGACTCAGCCCCAAGTTGGGACAAGAGCCCGGGCGTTCCCTTGTTGCCGAAAGCGGTGTGACCCTGTACCGCGTCGGCGTAGTAAAGACGGTTCCCGCGAAGTCAATCGGGAAGCGCACCTACGTCACGGTGGACGGTGGATTGAGCGACAATCCTCGGCCGGCGCTGTACGGAAGCCGATATACCGTGCTTCCAGTCGGTAAGGAAGCGACTGAACCTTCTCACACGGTAACGGTCTCAGGCAAACATTGCGAAACCGACAAGCTGTTCGGAGACATCCAGCTGCCTGAGTCGACGCAAACGGGAGACCTGGTTCAGGTTCTCTGCACAGGAGCCTACAACGCCTCGATGGCAAACAACTACAATCGCTACCCACGGCCAGCTTCCGCGCTAAGGCGACTCGATGGGACCTTTACAGAGATTCAGCGACGGGATACTTGGGAAGAGATGTTCTCGAGAGAATCCGTGCCCGAGGGTTTGATTTAACGTGGGGCACGTCGATTTAGCCGCGATCATCGCTCAGATCGTCATCCTGTTTCTGGCAATTGGTCTCCACGAATACGCCCACTGTAAGTTCGCGGACATGGCTGGAGATCCAACCCCTCGCATTTATGGACGGGTCACGCTCAACCTGACCAAACACTTTGAGCCGATGGGGACCTTTATGATGGTTCTCTCCTCCATCCTGGGCTACGGCATTGGGTGGGGACGCGCAGCGCCCGCAGATCCTCGAAAGATGCGAAATCCGCGTTGGGACTTCTTCATGTCCGTCGCGGCGGGTCCTATTTCGAACTTGGTTCAGGCGGCAGTCTATGCATTTTTGTACCGCTTTGCACTCAAGACGGGCGTCTACGAGGCTCTGCCTGACAATTTGTCTGGGGAGTTCTTCCGCAACTTCCTTCCTCTCGGTGTCTTCATCAACCTTCGGTTGTTCCTCTTCAATCTGATCCCCTTCGGACCACTGGATGGTCACTGGTTGGTAGGCCTACTACTCCCGGAGCGCCAGCGAGTCCAGTGGTTCCGCATTAACAACCAGATCGGAATGCCCGGCTTGATTATCGTGGTCATGGCACTCCAGTATTCGAACTACCCACTTCTCGTCGGCACCACGATGTACCTTTTTAGGATCCTTACTGGCCAATAACTGTCATGACCAACCAGCAAACGAAGCGCATATTGAGCGGAATGAGGTCTTCCAATCCGAGACTTCACATTGGAAACTACGAGGGGGCTCTCAGAAACTGGGTTGATTTACAGAACGAAGGCTATGACATGTTCTGCATGGTCGCCGATTTGCATGCGTTAACCACCATGTACGAGAATGCCGGCGAAGTCAGCACGAACGCTCGCGAAGTAGCGAAGGACTTCATCGCTGGCGGAATCGATCCCGAAAAGTCTTCCATCTTCATCCAGTCCCACGTTCGAGAACATGCGGAACTCCATTTGCTGTTCAGCATGATCACTCCGCTTGGATGGTTGGAGCGGGTTCCTACCTATAAGGAGAAGCAGGAAGACCTTGGGGCCGCGGAAAGAGAGCCGTACGGGCTCCTAGGATATCCGGTGCTGCAAACGGCGGACATTCTCTTGTACAAACCCTATGGAGTCCCGGTCGGTCGCGACCAAGCCCCTCACCTTGAGATTGGTAACGACATCGCCGTGCGATTCAATCGCCTGTATAACAAAGAGGTCTTCACACCCTTTAAGTACATGATTCCGCAGGATGAGAGCCGGGCCAAGTTGCCTGGACTGGACATGCGCAAAATGTCCAAGTCCTACGACAACTGCATTTACCTTAGCGACACGGAGGACGAGACGGCTCGAAAGATCAAGACAGCGTTCACCACCCCGAGCAAGATAAAGAAGTCAGACCCCGGAGTTCCCGAGGGATGCGCGGTTTGCCAATACCTTCGCCTTTACTCAAGCACGTGGGAGTTGCAGTGGGACGAAGATCGTCAAGGGTTGCGCGGTTGCATGCAAAGTAAGACCGAATGCACCGAAGCGGTCAACGAGTACCTCCGGCCAATGCGGCAACGACGAGCAGAACTCGATGACGCAGCGATCGAAGCGATTTTGACCCGTGGGGCTGAAAAAGCTCGGGAAGTGGCCTCAGCCACACTCGATGAAGTGAAGTCGGCTATGGGGATGTTCTAACCATTGGAGGCCAAGGAAGCAATCACCAATGGCCTCGTTGATCCATTTGCCGATGTAAGAGGCGTCTACTTCGATCTTGACGATACTCTTTGTGGGTACTGGGACGCGGCCAAAGCTGGTCTGAAGGCAACGTTTGAAGAGTGGGAAGTTCCAAGTTGCCCCTTGGAAGAGATGCTGGACCACTGGGCGGCCGCCTTTCGCGAGTTCTGCCCTAGCCTAAAAAGGCTGGGTTGGTACGAGTCCTACCTCGCGGATTCTTCCACGACCCGAACTGAACTGATGCGTCTCGCGCTCTTAAGAGCCGGCGTTGACAATGCCGACCTTGCCGCACATTTCAGTCAGCGATACATGGAATTACGAGATCGCAGTCTGAGCCTCTTCCCTGACGCAATCGAGCTGTTGGACCGGATTGGACCTCGCTTGCCGCTGGGACTGATTACGAACGGTCCTGCCGACCTCCAAAGAATGGAGATCTCGACACTCCAAATTGAAGGAAGGTTCGCGCACATCTTCATCGAAGGGGAACTGGGACGCGGCAAACCCGATCCAGAAGTATTCTCCGCCGCTTCTACCGCGATGGGTCTAGAACCACAGCAAATCTTGTTCGTCGGGAACAGCTACGGCCACGACATCCGACCGGCGATCGAAGCTGGCTGGAAAACCGCTTGGATTCGAAGGCCGAGCGACGTTCCTCCAAGCGTTCGCGGAGTTCTCGCCCTTCCGGAAGAGTTACCTACTGGCGGCGCAACTCCAGATGTCATCGTGACCGACCTGCGTGACCTGATCAAGACCAGCTAAGATGCCGTCACGTCAGAAAAACCTCTGAGCCCGAAACAGAAAGAAGGCTCCAGCGATGCACGCTGGAGCCTTCTCTGCCCTGTGTCCGAGGGAGTTTAGGGGGTGCCTTTCTTGTGGTTTGCCAAGGCTCGCTTGCGTCGGATCTGGAGAAGCCTCCAAGGAGCCGTCGACCGACCGTTGTTTCCAGTCCAGTAAGTGGCCGCCTCCGGCAACACGAGCGATTTAACCAAGGTTGGCGCAGCGATCGTGGAAGCAGGGGTAGAGGTCGCGGTGCAAAGACCGGTGATTGACGAGACCGTGCTCACGACTGGTTCGGTATAGAAGCTCAACAGTGTGCCGTCTGGGCTCCACGATGGACCGAATCGGATTTGGTCCGTGCTGCTGGTGATCGCTGTGAGGTTGGTTCCATCTGCCTTGATCGTGTAGACGTCGGTGTTGGTTCCGTTGTACCGCTCGAAAGCGATTCGGTCTGACTGCTTGCTGAACTGCGGGAACGAGTCGAAGGTTCCCGTGCCCGTCGTCAGCTGGGCTGCCCCGGATCCGTCAAAGTTCGACTTCCAAATGTACTGTTGCGATGACGTGGCGTCGTACTGATCAAACACGATGTACTTGCCCGTCGCGTCAATCGTGGGATCCGCACCCGCGAAGAGAGGCGCTGGAGTTCCGCCGCTAATCTGAACCCGATAGATTGTCGAGACATCGTTGGTGTCGGTCGCCGCGAACACGACGTAGTTGCCATCTGGCGAGACGACAATCGAGTCTACATTGGGGTAAATCGCTGAGGCGATCGTCTTGGCTCCAAAGAGCGACAGAGAAGTGTTGGAGTAGATACCGTAGACGGCCGAACTGGAAGTCGGATCTCCCGAAGTCGCGGCGAAGATGTACTGTCCGCTGACGCTCGGGTTTGGAGAGAGGCTCTCAACGTTCGGCGGAACGGTCACATAGAGAGAGTCACCCGTTCCATCCGGAGAAATGTAGTGAACGTCGTAAGAGGTTCCCACTAAAGCAGACGATCCGCCATCGCCATAGAAGATGACGTTGGAAGGCAAGGTTCCGGGCAACGGAGTGCCGGGTGAGCCTGAAGTCCCGGACGTTGAAGACGTCGAAGTTCCTGATGTGCTGCTCGTGCTAGTAGATGAAGTGGAACCGGTGAGCGATCCGCCCCCTGCCCCCCCACCGCCGCAACCAATGACTACTGCCACCGTTACGGTCGAAAGTGCGGCAATCCATAGGCTTGCGCGATGTCCGAATCTGCTCCGTTTGTCCGTCATACTTCTCCACGCTCCGTAACAGAGCGTTCGATCTCAGCTTACCGCCTGATGACGGAACTCGATCCCTTTTTAGGACGGTACCCCCTGGCGTGCAAGTTCAACCTATATTAACGGTTTCCCGGCGATATTTGAAGTATGCGACTGCGCCCAGATCCTTTCACCAGGCTAAGCCCTCGTAAAGGGCGGGTCGCCGTGATCCAACCGAGTCGGTCTCGTACTCGCCGGGAATGACAACTCTGCGCTTCTGTCTGGCCTGACTCAGATCGATGTCGGCGACAATGACCTCTTCTGAATCACCGGCCGAAGCAAGCACCGCCCCATCGGGACTGATGATCTTGCTTTGACCGATGAAATGGAACCCGGCCTCGATCCCAACCCGATCGCAAGTGGCCAAGAACACTCGACTTTCGGCTGCTCGCGCAATGGAAATCTGGTTCGCAGAGACCTGTGCGCCCTCGGGCCAGTTGGTCGGCAGCACGATGAGTTCCGCGCCCTTTAAGGCCAGAGTACGAGCGGGCTCTGGCAGCCGAAGGTCGAAGCAGATCAGGATTCCGATTTTCCCAAGCCGGGTGTCAAACACCTCGAGAGAGTCGCCGGCCTCCACGAACTTGTCGAGACCCAAGAAAGGAAGGTGAGTCTTCCGATAGATCTTGGGTTCAAGGCCAGGCTCGAAAAGGGCGGCTGAGTTCCAAACGGTTCTGCCGTCTGTCTCCGCGAATCCTACGACCGCGAGGATGTCCAAACGATCAGAGGCCTCCCTAATCGGTCGGAGTTCGTCCAGCGAAACCCCGATGGAGAGAGCCGACGCGGCCGAGTTGGCGCAGTAGCCAGTCACTGCAGCTTCAGGAAAGATCGACAAGTCGACCCCGCCCTCTTTGGCCAGCTCGAGATTCTGAACGATCTTGGCGATATTCGAATCGGCCTTGCCGAACGAGACATCGATCTGGTGGCAAGCAACCCTTACCAGGTTATTTACTGTCGTGGACACGGAACCAGTTTGCCACGGTATCGACTACATCCTGCTCACCAATCTGCTTTAGGGCAGTCTGGAAGTCACTTTCCCGGCACGGGTGAGTAAGAAACACGATCTCCCCAAGTCCTTCATCCAGCGCCTTCATTTCCATGGCGGCTAACGACACTCGGTTTTCGCCGAAGGCAGTCGCGATCACCGAGAGCACCATTGGACGGTCGCTCACTAGTAGGCGGAGATAGAACGGAGAGACCAACGAATCAATTGGCTCAGTGACCATTCCGGTTCCGTAAGGAATCGCACTACCCTGACCATTCGCCGAAATGTTTCGACCGACGTCAATGAGGTCCCCAACGACCGCGGAAGCGGTGGGATCGGACCCAGCGCCCCTTCCGCTGAACATGAGATCGCCGACGAAATCACCACGGAGCCAAAGAGCATTAAAAACTCCGTTTACATGGGCCAATTGGTGGTCTTTTTTGATGAGTGTCGGGTGCACCCTGACGCGAATCGACTCAGAAGAAACCGCATCGACAATTCCCAAAAGCTTGATACGGTAGCCGAGAATCTCGGCATAAGCCATGTCGGTCTTTGTGACTTTACGAATCCCTTCCCGGTATACGCTCTCGATCGGAACCTGCTTTCCAAACGCGATCGAAGCAAGGATCGATATCTTGTACATGGTGTCGAAACCATCGACATCATTAGTAGGATCTGCCTCGGCATACCCCTTGGCCTGGGCCTCCTTGAGGACTTCCTCAAAACCACGGCCTTCCTGCTGCATCGCGGTGAGAATGTAGTTCGTGGTTCCGTTCAGAATCCCCATCATCTGGAGGACGTCGTTGCCAGCCAGCTGATGCTTCAAGGGCTGGATAAGTGGAATGCCGCCGCCGACCGCCGCCTCGTAATGGAGGTCGAGCTTTCCATCCTTTGCCGACTGAACAAGCCGAGAGCCGAACTTGGCCATCATTTCTTTGTTCGCGGTCACGACATGCTTCCCGTTTTGAATCGCCCGCTCTACGAGGGAGCAAGCCGGATCGGTCCCCCCAATAAGCTCGACCACTACGTCTATCGACGGATCGTCGACAATGCTCCATAGGTCGTCGGTGAATAGATCGGAGGGAGCAATGCGGTCCTTGCCGAGGTCCTTTACGCCAATCCGAACGACTTCGACAGGAAGCCCGATCTTGTCCTCAATCGCCTTTTTGTTGTCGTGCAGCATACGGAATGCGCCGGTACCGACCGTACCAAATCCCAACATTCCGATGCGAACCGTTCGAGTAGGAGCCGCGATTGCCACACCTAAATTATGACGGGCTTCGATTGCCGTGAGATCGGCACACGCTCTAGATCCAAATCCGTTCAAACGAAACGAAGGAAACTGTCCTTATTCGCAAGGTCTAAGCTTAGCCAACTAGGATGAGCGTATCGCCGGGTTGAACGATGTTTCCACCCTCTGCAACGACCTTCAGAACGGTGCCGCTTACAGTACAAGGAATCTCATTGAACACCTTCATCGCTTCGATCAGGCCGATGATCTGTCCTGCCGAAACGACGTCACCTTCTTTCACGAATGGAGGCGAGCTGGGATTAGAAGCTCCGTAGAAAATTCCATTCATCGGACTGGTTACGGGAGTCCCGACGAGCTTTTCTTCCACGACCGGTAACGGGTGGGCTGCCGTAGCATAGTCGGCAAACTCTACGTCCGCGTTCGACTCGGTCACGGTTGAACTCGTGCGAACCGAGGATCTGCGTCTAAACGCGACGGTCATTCCATCTGATTCTAAGCGAGCCTCCGCTAGATGAAACTCATCCATCAAATGCGCAAGTTCGTCGATGCGCTCCCTGAAGTCCGCCACGACAAAGATTATGGCACTGTCAATTCAATCCTGACCGGATTCCCGCATCGCAACGAACTGTCCTGTGAATGCAGCGCAAAGAAGGTCCTCGAACCTCACTTCGGACTCTACTGTTAGACGCGCACGTCCTCGCTTGCTGAGTCGGGCGAAGAAGGTGTCGAGATCTGCCTTGGAAACCTCTCGATTTTTTGCCATAAAATCACCGGTGATCGGAAGGCGATAATCGATCTCGTGTCGCTGAATCACGAGCGACGCCGTTACATTTCGCAATCGCAAGCAAGAATGAACGTAAGACCAAGCGGCAAGGGTCGCAATCGTCGAAATGCTGCCACCAAAGGCAGTGCGATGGTGATTGATATTCGGAGCTAGAGGTGCTTTGAGAGTAACCGCCTTGTCTGTCCACTCGTGAACTTCGACTCCCATGGCTGCAGAAAGCGGAATATTCGCGTGTAAGTAGGATTCGAGTAAACCTCTGTCCACCACGGCAGTCTATCTCCTAAAAAAAAAGTCCGAGCGTCATTGCTCGGACAATATTTGCCTTTACTCTCGTCGCTTCTCGTACAGCGGAAGCTTTTCGGCTGGTTTCATCGCTGTGAAACTTGCCTCGACTAGAAGAGTGAAGCCCAATTGTTAAGAAGAGGTTCAGGACGACATTAAGGTTTCGTTGCTACGTCAATGTGATGGTGAGCGCAATCTCCCAGAGCTTTTCGAGCTTCCAAATCACAATTTGAGACCAGAGTTCCGGCTGGACGAACCTCAGCGCATCCCTTCGGTCGGACGGCTGATTCAAGAAGTCGGTGCGTTCACTCAGCGACTGAGGGGACTGCCATCCTCGCGGAAGCGACCAGCCGTCGCGCATGCCGTTTCTGCACCAACACCTGGGGATCCTGGACCTTTGTGCAAACAACGGATGACGGCGTTAAACTGGTCGCTTGGGAACGACCACCCGAACCTCCAGAAGCGCGCGCGAATGCTTGGGAGGCAGCCAGCGTTCCGACACCCATGGCTCGGCGGAGTTGATCCGGGATGGGCTGATCGCAACTCGCTGTACCACCTTGGCTCGGCGCCCGATCGCCACATTCCACCGTGCCAAACCGCTGACTATGCCCCATCGCGACGAGAATCTGGTCTTCCGATTCCGCAACCACGGTCATGGCACGTGACTCTCCCTTGGAAACGGCCACTATCGCCAATTCGTGGGCAAGAATTTGATCATCCACATTTGACGAAAGGCTGAGGATTCTTGACGAATTGAAATACCAGTCTCGCGTGTGATTTGGCACGCTCGCAAGGCTAGATCGGACCATCTTTGCCGTTCCGGGAAGAAGCACGAAGGCGCTTTTGAGTCTTGTTTTTCGGGCGACTAAGTGGTCAGCCAGATCCCGGTAGTCGCAAACGAATGATGGAGTGGATGTAGCGTCCGTGAACGGCATACGGTCTGAGTGCTTTAACTGGTAGCCGACGCCGACCATCAGGATTGGCATCAGAAAGGGGAGACTCTTGGCGGCTTGCTTGAACATCGATTTTCCCAGTGGCGTGTACGTCACACTATCGATACGCAACTCAGAATTTCAGAAGAGCCGAAAGTCCCGCTATCTCGCGTTCCGGTAACCGTCCGTTAACATCCAGACAGTGACACCGCTAGGTTCGGAGACCGTTTTACTCCGGCTCTCAGAACTCAGTAAGGGCGAGTTCAGGATGAGCGCAAGCTCCCCGGGAAACGCGGACCGGGGAAGCTGATGAAAATCTCGATCCACCAGTCCGGTATCGATCTCGCCAACTTGAAACTCCTTGCTGGCTAAAACCGACAGCAGAAACTCGATGTTCGTCTTAACTCCCAGCACGTGAAAATCTTCGAGCGCGGCCGTCAACTTGCGAATTGCTGACGCCCGTGTTTCCGCGTGAACGATCACCTTTGCGAGCAACGAATCGTAAAAGCTGGGAACCTCGATGCCAGTTTGGTAGCCGGTGTCGACTCGAATTCCTGGCCCTGAAGGCTGCCCCCATGCCAGGATCTTGCCCACGGAAGGCATGAAGTTCCGGTCGGGATCTTCCGCAACCACACGCGCCTCGATCGCGTGACCTACCTGTCGCTCGCGGTTCCCCTCAATCAACGCGTGATCGATGGATAGCGGCTCACCTTGGGCGATCTTGAGTTGCCATTGCACAAGGTCCAAGCCAGTGATCGCCTCGGTGACCGGATGCTCAACCTGCAGTCGGGCGTTGACCTCCAGAAAATAGAACGCTCCGTCTTGTGGATCGACGATGAACTCGACGGTTCCCGCACCCACATAGTGAGCTTCTTTAACCAGAGCAATCGCAGCGGCTCTCATCCCAGGCCAAAGCTCCTCGTACCCTTTCAGCGGAGATGGAGACTCCTCAATGAGTTTCTGGTGACGCCTTTGGATGCTGCATTCGCGCTCGAATAGGCAGGTCACATTCCCCATATCGTCGGCAAGAACCTGAACTTCGATGTGCCGAGGACGCTCGATGAGCTTCTCAACCATCATGGAGCCATCACCGAAGGCTTTCAATGCTTCGCTCGTTGCGATCGAGTGCTCGTTAGCAAAATCCTGGTCGCTTCGGACGATGCGCATCCCTCTCCCGCCCCCTCCGGCCGAAGCTTTGAGCAGCACGGGGTAGCCGATCAGATGTGCGGCGGATCGAAGCCGCTCCTCGTCGGCGCCGCGCTCAAAGTAGCCGGGAACGACCGGCACGCCCGCTTTAACCGCTAGGGATTTTGCCTCCATCTTGGATCCCAGCAACTGCATCGCCCCGGCGGATGGTCCCACAAAGATGATCCCAGCCGATTTGCAGGACTCCGAGAACTCAGCCCGTTCGCTCAGAAACCCGTAACCCGGGTGTATGGCGTCGGCGCGGCTCTGAAGCGCGACGTCGATTATTTTGTTCGCATCTAGATAGCTGAGAGCGGCTTCCCCAGGGCCGATGCAGTGAGCTTCATCGGCCAACTGAACGTGGATCGCATGGGTATCGGCTTCACTGAAAACGGCAATCGTGTGGATTCCCATCTCGCGAGCGGCCCTTATCACCCTCACCGCGATTTCTCCCCGATTTGCCACCAGAAGCCGTCTGATCGGAGTCATCGCTTAACCACGTACGCCGCCGGGCGCTTCTCGAGGAATGCTGAGAACCCTTCTCGCGCTTCTTCACTTCCGCGAACTCTCGCGAGTAGCTTAGCTGCCTCTTCTAACTGCATCGGAGGCTGGGATGCGATCCTCTTGGCGATGGCGACCGCGCCAGGGGCGGAGTTAAGCACGTGGGTCACTTTGGACTCGATCGTCCCATCAAGTTCGGTCGCCGAGACTACTTCGTGGACGAGGCCAATGGACAGGGCTCGGCTGGCGGAAAAGGCTTCGCCAGTAGTGAAAAGCGCTCTCGCGTGGCTGGCCCCAATTTTAGAAAGAACAGCGGGGGAAATCGTGGCCGGCACAAGTCCGATTCGAACCTCGCTAAACGCGAATTTGGCTTCCGGACTGGCGATCGCGATGTCGCTCGACGCAACCAGGCCAGCGCCTCCCCCGAACGCCGGACCATGGATCTTGCAGATAACCACGGCTGGACATTCAGTCAGTGTCTGAAAGAGCCGAGCTACCTTGACGGCGTCTCGCTCGTTTTCTTCCGCACTGTAGTCGGTGGTTAGCTTCATCCAGCCAAGGTCGGCGCCTGCGCAAAACGCAGAACCTTCCCCACCGAGAACGACGACCCGAGTGTGAGGGGAGATTGAACGAAAGGTCTCGGTCAAAGCGCCAATCAGTTCATCGTTGAGCGCATTTCGGACCTCCGGACGATCCAGAGTTACCCGGAGCACGGCCCCGTCAACTTCGACCTTGAGCATGGACGAAGTATGGCACGCAGATCGACGTGTCAAAATGCCCCCGTCCCCTTATACGAGAAGCGAAACCTTGAAGACGCGAACCTTTCAGATACCCCGCCTGCGACTTGCGTATTTAGCGAGCGAGGAGTACATCCGCACACTTTGGTGGTTTGCCGCGACAGTGCCGAGCTTCGGCCTTCTTATGGTGGTCCTGGGGCATGGCCTGATGCAGGTCATCGGATTCACTGCGATCCTTTGGCCCTTGTCCTTGCCGGCTCGAGGAATCTTGTCTTCTGGAAAAGCGAGCAGTCTTTTTGCCCAGGGTTGCTTCGCCGAGATAGATGACGAATTCTTGACGTTTTATGACACGTCGGACCGACCTACCCCTTTACGCTGGCGGCTTCCGCTCACCAACGTTCGAGACGTCGTCGAGAGACGGGAGTATTACTTGGTCCGCATGCGACTGCTGTCCTTTGTCGCCATACCCTTATCGGCTTTCGAGAACGAAGAGGATAAGGCTAACTTTGTTCGCATTGTCGCGCACGCCATCGAAGCTCGACAGTCCGCCTAGATTTGGCTAGCGACCGCCGTGAACGATGTCTTGAAGGCGCTTGAGCTGAGAATGCGCGGTCCAATCCACCGAAACAGGGGTGATACTCACAAACAACTGGCTTACGGTGGCAACGTCCGTTCCTGGCTGATCTGAGGCAAGAACCTGGACGCCGCCCTGCCAATAGTAGGGCTGTCCCCACGGATCGTCCCGATACTCGAGTCGCTCTTCGTAGATTCTCTGCCCCATCGGAGCGACCCGTGCGCCTCGTAGTTCCTCGAACTCGACGTTGGGAATGTTGACGTTGAGAAAGGTGAGAGGGTCAAGCGGAACCTCGAGAAGCGTGCCCAAGTTTTCCTGAAGCCATTTGGTTCCGGTAAGAAAATGGAATGGAGCGCCCGAAACGAAGCTTGCCATGCTGACGGCGATACCCCGAACGTGGTTGATCGTCCCTTCCATCGCGGCTCCGACTGTCCCGCTGTAGGTCACGTCGAACCCAAGATTTGGACCGGCATTGATGCCGCTGAGCACAACGTCACAGCCGTCTGGCCAGGCAATCTGCATTCCCACATTCACGCAATCCACGGGGAGTCCGTTGACCTTGAAAGCGTGAATACCATCCCAATCGACCGGGGTTACTCGTAGGGGGTCCCGCATCGTCATCGAGTGACCGCAGGCGCTTCGCTCTCGATCCGGCGCAACGACCCGAACTTCTCCGAAGGACTTCGCAGCTTCTACGAGGGCGGTGAGTCCCGGCGCGCCTATGCCGTCATCATTCGTGATCAGAATCCGCACTTAAAACGGTTTCACTTGTCGGATGCGGTGGATGGAAAAGTAGAGAGTTTCTCCACTCTCTTTGTGCAATTTCAGCCACTCAGAGTCGGCTGCCTGAAGGACTCCAACGTCTTGCTTCTCGGTTTCGGCAAGGACGCTGTGGACGGTGACTTTCTTTCCGATGAGTTCTAGGATGAGATTCATAGAGGGGCTCTAAAATACAAAGCGATAAACAGGTGCTAGCTTACTGGAAGCCCAAGGGCTTTGCCATATTTCATGAGAAGCATCTGGAACAGGGTTCCTAAAACCAAAGCCAGCGCAGCAAAGAGATAGGCGATTCTGGCGTACTGTTTGGCCTTTTCGGTATCCCCCTGGGCAAGCAACTGGGGAATTTTAGCGGCAAAAATGACGCCGATGACGCCAGCAGGGGCAAAGAAGCACGTGGTGAGCGTGACAAGGACCAGTGGGACATGCACCGCGCAACCCGGATTCTGAACGGGAGTGACCCTTGGGTACTCAGCATTGCCAGCACTTGGTTCTGTGTAGTCTCCAGCCAGATGGAAGCGGAGACCTTCGATCGCGCTCGCAGGTCCTTCGGTGCCGCTCAGCAGATCTTCCACGACGGTCGACGGAATGAGCCGGCCCTCCTGCACCCATTGTTGGAGGACGGCCAGGCTCGGGGCTTCGTACAGGTTCCCGTCGTTGGCGTGGACTCGATACATGCGTCAGGCTCGGTAGATCGATTTGCCGAGACTGCGAAGTTCGGTGCTTGCCTGGATGACGCGGTCCTTCATTCCCTTCTCTCCCTTCTTGAGGTAGCTGCGGGGATCGTAAGTCTTCTTGTCGCCCATCTCTCCGTCGATTCGCAAAACTCCGTCGTAGTTCTTGAGCATGTGATCGGCGATCGGCCGGGTGAAGTGATACTGACAATCGGTGTCGACGTTCATCTTCACGACGCCGTAGTCCAGAGTCTCGTGGATCTCATCAAGTGTCGATCCGCTTCCACCGTGGAATACAAGCTTGTGCTTCGCAGCAGCGCCGTACTTGGCTACGACCGCGTCGTTTCCATCTTTCAAGATCGAGGGCTTGAGCTTCACGTTGCCCGGCTTGTAAACGCCGTGGACATTACCAAAAGTTGCGGCAAGCGTAAACGCTCCAAGATCGTGCAGTTGCTCGTACACGTACACCATGTCCTCAGGGGTGGTGAAAAGCTTGCTGTGGTCGGCGTGGGTGTTGTCGATTCCATCTTCCTCGCCACCGACGACGCCAGCCTCAACTTCAAGAAACAGCCCAAGAGGAGCCATCTCGGCAAGAAGACCGCGAGCGATCTCCATGTTTTGCTTCATGGGAAGCTCGGAGCCATCGAACATGTGACCGTTGAAAAGGTTTCGAAGTCCGGCCTGCTGTCGTCGCTTCGCCTCGGCAATCAGCGGTTTGAGGAACGGTTCGACTTTTGCCGGGACGCAGTGGTCGGTCGTGATCGCGATGTAAACATCGAGCCTTTCTGCGATCCGGTGGATGTACTCAGCTAACGCGATAGCGCCGAGAGCCATGTCCTTAGCCGGTCCGCTGAAGAACTCTCCGCCTCCCGTAGAAATCTGCAGAATTCCATCGCTCTTGGTCTCCGCGAAGGCTGCGAGCGCTGCCGCAGCGGTGTTGCTCGAAGTCACGTTGATGGAGGCAATGGCGTATTTCCCTTCGATCGAAGCATCTAGAATTCGAGCGAATGTCTGTGGATCCGGAACCGGCATGGCTCGATAGTACCTTGCGAGCCAGCGGCCGTGGGCCGTGAGCTTGTCTTCAACAGCCGTCAAGATGGGGTTGAATAGGCGGATGATTCTGGCCGGTTTAGTCGTTGAGGTGCTCCTGGCGATTCTCGGGGGAACGGCTTTCTCGGCCGAATACTTACCCGCTACCTACGGACTGATGATTGGCGCCCTGATCATCGTTGCCTTCCAGGCAGAGAATCGGAAATGGATCTTGCCAATGGCGTTGGCATTCGACGCGGGAGTTTCACTGTCATGGTCCTTCCCAGCCGATCCACATGATCGAGGTCAATTGCTGCCAATCGTGTTCCAAGTAGCTGCCGGATTAGTTGTAACCGGTTCAGTAATCTTCGCTGGAGTGCTTACCAAAGGATCTGACAGGCGACCACTTTCCGGAATCGCAATTGCGTTGGCTCTGGGAGTCGGAGTGGGCTTTTTCAGCAGTGGCGTCGGGGGAGCCGGGCCAATGTTTCGACTTCTAACCCACTGGGGCTTGTCTTCGGATCAAGTCCACCTCATCACGCTATCGTTCCGAAAAACCTTTCACTTTTGCTTCTACGGTTCGCTCGGGCTCTTGGTAATGACGGCGAGTAAACGGATCGAGCGCCCCCTCATCCCATCAGCCCAAGTAGGAGTGGTCTTTGCCTTGATCACCGCTTGTTTCGATGAACTCCGCCAGAGTTCGCAACCGGGCCGCACCGGATCGGCGTATGACGTCCTGCTGGACCTCTGCGGAGCGATAACCTTCGCCGGAATAGCAATTTGGGCCCACAGACGCAGAAGCACCGCTTGAAATCTCCAAGCGAGACCCTCATGCTCGTAAACTGACAGCAATGACTACGTTGCTGCTTCAAGCGCTTGTGCTGGCCTCGATGCGAGGGCAAACTCCATCAGTTAGCTTTACTTGTCGCGCCGAACCTTTGTCGCGGCTCGTAGTCGACCTTGGAAAAGCTACGAGCCTCAACCTATCCGTATCCACCGCGTGCGCCAAAGACGTGCTTGTCATCGCCGCAACTTCGGTGCCCCTACCGGATCTCATGAACGAGATCGCCAAGGTCGATGCCGGACAGTGGAAAAAGACCTCGGACGGATATATCTTCTCTGCTGACGTCATTGCTCGAAGAGCCGAAGCGCGACACGAGAACGCGCGTCAAGCGTCTCAGATAGCGGCGCTGATCAACAAGGGTTTGAGTGACTGGGCCAAGGCACAGCAGGACACCAAGAAGCACGATATCAGCTCCGATCCGCAAGCGGCCGCTCTCGCCGCGATGTCCGCGATGACCCCCGAAAAAGTGGCCGTGCTCAAATTGCTCAAGGGAATCGACCCGAGTTCGCTAGTACTCCCGCCAGACCGCCGCGCAGTTTTCTCGACCCATCCAAATCAAATGCAGTTGTCGCTGGGAGGAGATGCCGACGCGATCATTGGAGAACTGATCAAATCCCACAACGCATCGGTTCCTAAGTCGGGTGCTCCAACGGAAATCCCCGGCGTTAACATGGACGATCCGTCGGCGGCCTATCTCAAAAATTACATGGCACGAATGGGCAAAGTCATCGACGGATATTCGAAGGCGGATCTCGTTGTCGGAGCCATGCCCTTCTTGGGTGGCGTCACCGCAACGCTTGCGCTTTACGATGCCAAAGGAAACATCCTCCTTACGGCGAACGACCCGCTCGACACGGGAATGCTGCAAGCAATGCTGGAGAAACCGGCAAGCACCGCTTCGACCTCCACAAAAATCGAGCTTTCACCGGAATCTCAGGCATTTACGAAGCTCGTTTCCCGCCAAGGGGGCGGCATGATGGGTGGCCAGCATCCTGTTCCGGCGATATTTCAACCGTTCCTCGTCGACCCTGAGCATCATGATCCCTTGGCACTCACTCCCACCGACAAGCTGCTCGCTCTCGCCCAGAATCGTCAAAAGCCAATGGTCGCCGTGGTCCCCGACGACGCTCTCGGGCTCATCGGAAGCTTGCTCGGTACCGCGGACACCTTGGAGAGCTTTGTTCAAGAACTTGAAGACGGTAAAAACCTAGTCAAGAACTACGAGAACGGCTGGATCGAAATCAAACCCGCTTCACCCGAATCTGCTCGTCAAAACCGAACGGACAGAGCGGCCCTTGGCAAGCTCATGAGATCCGCACGAGCGAAAGGATTGGCAAGTCTTGATGACGTTGCAGAGTTTGCTCAAAAGGCTCCTTCCCCGATGATCGCCGGACTGACGCAAGTCTATCTTTCGCTATTTGTTCCGGGTAGTGCCACTCAGGGGATGGACGGGATCACCAATTGGAACATGTACCGAATTTACGGTCAAATCTCGCCGGACCGAAGACAGGCGCTCTTGACGGGCGGGCGGGTTTCACTGGACACCCTCAGCATGAGCCAACAGGCCAGCCTCGCTGAA
This sequence comes from uncultured Armatimonadota bacterium, assembly GCA_903904815.1. GTDB lineage: Bacteria > Armatimonadota > Fimbriimonadia > Fimbriimonadales > Fimbriimonadaceae > Fimbriimonas. Next base: position 23,264 of record CAIVDU010000033.1, on the reverse strand, counting down.
ATGGTCTACGGGCCAATGGCTCAGCTTCAAGTCGGTAAGGCAGCTGACAGCGACTCTAACATCATGACTCAAATGATGGCCCTATCGATGGGAGGACAGGACTATAAGGATGAGCCCACCGAATTGCTGCCCTCGGGCGTTCCGGGTGGCGGAGTCTTCGAAATGACCGCAGAGCAGGAACCATTTGTCTCTCCCATTTCCGCTGGCGACGACGGATCGGCAATTCCTCAGATTGTGGGCGCCGACGAACTAGCGGTTCTGAAGTATCTGTCAGACCAGCCAGCCTTCGCCAAGATGTCGAACATGATGCCGAAGTTCGACAAGATGAAGCTGGGAAGCCGAGTCGTCTATCACCTCACGTTCCACCTCACGGACAATATTCGGCTGACCGGCACTCTCAAGGACAACAAACTCGGGAGCGACGCGGAAACAGTGTCCGCTAACAATCTTCCCCAGAATCTGCAAGACCTCGTCTCCAAGAAAATGGCCGCTCTGAAGAAGTCGCCCCTCGGCATGATCGGCGCCATGGGAGCTGGCGGCGCCGCCACTCCTCCCCCGAGCCTGTAATAAATACTGGGAAGTAAAGCGTTTAACGTGTAAAATCGAAGCAATGACGACGTTCTTGCTTCAGGCCATTGCCTCCCTGTCGATAGCAGGCACGAACCCAACTGTTAGCTTCACGTGCCGGGCGGAACCCCTCTCCCGCCTGCTACCGGAACTCAGCCAACGATGCGGTTGGACATTACGTGTTGGCGACAGATGCGCAAACGACGTCATGGTGATCTCGGTCAAGGATGTCCCAGTACAGGAGCTCCTTTATGAACTCGCTAAGGTCGACGCGGGGCAATGGAAGAAAACCGCCACGGATCTGGAGCTCTATCCGGACCCGGATGCTCGCCGATTCGAAGCTCGAAACTATCTCAACCGTGAAGCTTCTAAGATGTCTGCTCTCGTCGGCCATGGGTTGAGGCACTTCGAGCAGCTTGCTTGCACTCCCGGGCACGATGCTCCGTTCACTCCGAGTCAATCGTTTATCGAAAGGGGAATCACGATTTATCGACTACTCAAGGGATTGGATCCGAAATGGCTCGTACTAGAGCCAGGAAAGTCGATCAAATTCGCGGACGCCCCAAATGCGATTGAGGAACCACTTCCTAGCAGTTCAAGAGAAGTTCTCAACTGGTACACCGAGCGATACAATGCTCGATTTGAGAAGAAGGTCGGGCAGTCTGGCGAGACTTACGGAGGGTATGACATGGACGATATCGCAGATGTCCAGTTCGGGGGATCCGGAGTTACGCGCTCAAAGATTGATTCCCACGGAAAGGTGACCCTAGCGCTTTCCAGAGCAGAAACCTATTTGGGCATCGAGGCCAAAGTGACCTTCTACGACCAAAACCTGAGGGTCGCTACCTCCTTCACGCAATCCATAAGTAGGCCTTTCGAAGTTGAACCTGGAGTTCCTAGCGATGTCGTGGATCAATCCCAAAGCGTAGATCAAAAGATTGGGGTAAGCCCAGAGACAGCACTCTTCACAAAGCTTATTTTTCCGAGGTCCGATGACCTCAAGAGCCCTGTACGGGTCCCTCGTGGGCTTGGTGCTCTGCTCGCACAACCCGAAGTGGTCGACCCGCTCTCGTTCATGCCCACCGACCAACTATTCGGAGTTGCGACTTTTCAGAAAGCTCAGCTCGTAGCTTCAGTCCCGGACGATGCCCTCTCCGAGCTCTCCAGCCTGAATTCGACCAAAGATGTCTTGGATGCACTAAGCGAAGGCAGCGTCATGACGATGGATCGATCGAGTGGATGGCTCGAAATAAAACCATCCAATCCCCAACTGAGTCGCCGTAACCGAACAGATCGAGCTGCTCTCCGGGACTTGGTGCGAACTTGCCAAAAACAGGGGCATCTTCGGCTTGATCAGTTGGCTGCCTTCGCTCTCCATGCTCCAAGTCCGCATGAAGGTGGATTAACGAAAGCCTATCAGTGCTACCTCGATCCTTCAACCGGCGACGCTGAAAGTTATGCGATGCCTAGCTGGAACTTGCTTCGTTTCTACGGCGAGTTATCTTCAAGTTCCCGGCGATTGCTCACTGACGGAAGGGAGGTGTCGATGGACAGTCTCTCAAAAACGCAAATTGAAGCCGTTAGAAGGCTGATATTTGACCCTGATGGCGGTTTTTTCTTCGATGAACTCGGAATCGCTAACATGGCCTCGAATGACTCTGGAATGCCGTCTCCCAGGCCCAATCCTGAAAGCTTAGCCTTCGGAGTTCCGATCCACAGCTTTGTAAAGTTGTCCACCAGGACAGAGCTCAATGTCTTGCCACTCTGCGCAGACGACGACGGAACCGAGTTGCCCCAGATCATGAATCTGGATCAGATTGTCAATTGGAAGTTTTCTGAACACCATAAGTTTCCGCATAATGACCTCTTTAACGTGTCGAGAAGACGCATCGACTCGGTAGTGCTAGGCACGCGAACAGTTTTCGAGTTCGAGTTTAACTTCGGAGACTCCCTGACGATGATTTCTCAATTGTTTGATGACGAGCTTTCCCCGAACGGACAGAGGTTCGACATAAACCACCTGCCACCAAGTGCACAGACTAAGATTGCAGAGGGAGTCAAGAGCATGATCGACATGGCCAACCGATTCGAAAACATTCAGCCGTCTGAGCAACCAAGCAAGGTGCCCCCTCGCTAAAACAGTTACCTAGTATTCTGGCTGAGCAATGACTCGCTCTTTTGGATTGATCGGCGCTGGTTGGAGGGCAGAGTTTTTCCTCCGAATCGCGAGGGACCTCCCGCAACAGTTCCCTTTTGCCGGGATTGTAGTTCGGAATGCGGAAACCCGAGCGCAGGTCCAAGCGCAATGGGCGGTCCCGGTTTTCGAGACGATGGAAGAGCTTCTGGACACCGGCAAGCTTTCGTTTGTGGTCACGTCGGTTTCATGGCCCTCGATCCTGCCGGTGACCGAGTCGCTTGCGGCGGCTCGCGTCCCGATCCTGTCCGAAACTCCTATCGCTCCCCGCCTCGAAGACCTGCACCGGGTCTACCAACTATCTCAAAGCGGAGCAAAGATTCAGCTCGCCGAGCAGTACATTTTCCAGCCTCTTCATACCGCGCGCCTCAAACTCGTAAACGACGGCCGTTTGGGGACAGTGCGGGAAGCGGACGTATCCTGCGCCCACGGCTACCACGGCATCAGCCTGCTCCGAAACTATCTGCAAACCGGATTGAGGCTTCCAAAAATCACCGCTCGCAGCTTCAAGTCGAAAATAGTCGGTGGCCCCGGGCGAAATGGCCCGCCTCAATCGCGCGTGGTCCTAGAAACCGAGCGAACGATCGCCGAGTTCGATTACGGCGACAAATTGGGTGTCTTTGATTTCACTGGGGACCAATATTTTTCGTGGATCCGCTCTCATCGGCTCCTGGTGCGAGGCGACGAAGGCGAGATAAACAACACGAGTGTGCGGCTCCTGCAGGACTTTCAAACTCCGATTCAGTTCGAACTGACCCGGCAGGACACCGGACATAACGGCAACCTCGAAGGCTTTTATCATCGCGCGATCTTAGGTGGATCCGAAATCCTCTATCAAAACCCATTTCCGGGCGCCCGCTGGAGCGACGACGAGATCGCCGTCGCCACATCGCTCAAGAAAATGCAGACCTACGTCGAGACGGGTGAAGAGTTCTACGGCATGGCAGACGCCTGTCAAGACCGTTATTTCGACATCCTGATCAACGAGTCGGCCAAGACGAGGGAGCCGGTTCAAGCCCTTCCCCAAGCCTGGACCTAGGATCCGGCCCGCCTTCGACGTAGAATCTGGGCGATGCCGGGATTGATCCTTCACGCCCTGTTGATAGCGACACTTTCAAGACATGCTCCAAGCATTAGCTACACTTGTCGGGCCGAACTCAAAAAGAAGAACCAAAACCTCATAGTCAATGGAGGCGGGACGCCGCCTCCACCGTAATCACACCGGGACGGAGAAGTATTCTTCCAGTCTCAGGCACTCCGCGAGGGACGGATCTGCGAACACCTTCATCGCGTGGATAAGTGCGGCAGCCGTATCGATGCTCGTCACACAGGGTGTGCCTGTCTCGATGCAGGCGCGACGGATTCGGGCGGCTTCGCTCTCGCTCGTTTCGCTAAGGCTCGGGGTGTTGATCATGAGGCTTACTTTGCCCGCCATGATCAGGTCGAGAATATTCGGCGAACCGTTCTGGATCTTGTTTACGGAGTCGCAGGGGATTCCGCCTTCCACAAGCGCCTTCGCGGTTCCAGGCGTGGCGGCGATTTCTCGGCCGGCGCCGTGAAGCTTGCGGGCGATATCCAAAGCCATCGCCTTGTCGTCATCCCGAACTGTGATCAGAACGACGCCCTCTCCCTTGAACACGATGCCGCTTCCGACCATCGCTTTGTAAAGCGCGCCTTCAAAGGTTCGGTCGATGCCGAGCACTTCGCCGGTCGATTTCATTTCGGGACCGAGGCTAGGCTCCACCTTGCCGAGTTTCTGGAAGGAAAAGACCGGAGCCTTGATCGCGTAAAGAATTGGCTTCGGTAGTTCTGGCGTTCCGGTAAGAAACGCTGCTTCCGGAATGATGGTGGCGCGGGCTTGAGCTGCACTGGAAGAACCCACCCCGGGAAGGGCGACCGTGCCTTCCGGCTGGGAGCCAACCCCGTGGAGCGCCCAGAGGCCGCTGGTGTATCCCATGTCCTTCAGCTTCTCGCCCATCATGCAGCGAGTGGCGAGGTCCACCATCGGCACACCGGTAACCTTGCTCAGATAGGGCACCGTTCGACTGGCCCGAGGGTTGACCTCGAGCACGTACGCCTTGTCGTCCGCAATGACGAACTGAATGTTCATCAGGCCCTTCACTCCAAGTGCACGGGCGATCTTGCAGGCGTGGGTCACCATCTCGGCCTGAATCCGTGTCGGCAAGGTGACCGGCGGATAGACCGCCATCGAGTCGCCACTGTGGACGCCAGCTCGCTCGATATGCTCCATGATGCCGGGAACAAGGGTGTCCTCACCGTCGGAAATCACATCAACCTCGGCTTCCTTGCCGAGAAGGTACTTGTCGACCAGGACCGGTTGGCCGGGATTGGCGTCTTCGGCTTCCTTGTAGAAACCCTGGAGCTGTCCTTCGCTGAAAACGATCTCCATCGCGCGTCCGCCAAGAACGAAGCTTGGTCGCACGAGGACGGGGTAGCCGACTTCTCGAGCAATGACTTTGGCTTCTTCCAGCGAACGGACCGCCTTTCCGCGCGGGCGAGGGATTCCAAGACCCTCGAGGAGGACGTCGAACTTTTCGCGGTCTTCGGCAGTCGAGATGGCCTCTGGAGAAGTGCCGAGCACCTTGATGTTGTTCGCCTGGAGCCCTTCCGCGAGGTTGATCGCGGTTTGGCCACCAAACTGGCAGACCACGCCGATTGGGTTCTCGTGAGCGATGATATCCAGAACGTCTTCGAGGGTTACTGGCTCGAAATAGAGTCCGTCGCCGGTGTCGAAGTCAGTACTCACCGTCTCCGGGTTGTTGTTGACGATGATGGCTCGATATCCGTGTTCACGAAGAGACCAGACGCAGTGAACGCAAGAATAGTCGAACTCGATGCCTTGGCCGATGCGAATTGGGCCGGAGCCAAGAACGAGAACTGTGTCGGACATTCTAAGGGTCTATTGTGACCGATTTGACCGCCTCACCGAATCTCTTCGCGCGGCTTGTGAAACAGGTTCGACAATTTTCGGGCCATTTTTGGTTCGCTGCGACCTGCCCGGCCAGGCAAAGGCTAGCCGCCAATCTCCCGAATCCGACCTTCATCCTTAACATCCAACGGACTATGCCGCTTGATATAGTCTACGAGGGTGTCAATATCTACCAAACCGGTGTCAACTCGCTTCCCTTTTGCATTTTTCAGCGCGTCGTGGGCGTCTCCACCATTCGCCGTGAAGTTGGCGAGCGCGACGGTGTAAGACTTCTCGAGATCGAGAGGTTGACCAGCGACAATCACATGGGAAATCCTAGATCCCGCTGGCTGAGAACGATCCAGCGTATACCTTGTTCCCTTCGATGGCAGCAGGAGTCCCCCAGCATGATCGGCCGACTTGAAGCCCTCCTCCAGCGCAGCCTTCAGCTCGGAGCCGGATAGGGTCAATATCACGAGCGTGTTACTGAACGGCTGAACAGTGATCGCCTGTCCGTAGGTGATCTTCCCGGCCTCGAGGCCTGACCGAACACCACCGGCATTAACGAACGCAGCCACCGCCCCTTGCTTGGCCCCCGCCTCGAGCATGCCGTCGGAAATGACCTGGGAGATGAGGGACGCACCACCCCACGCATTTGTCAATGGCCCTGCCGTTGTCCCGACCTGAAGATTCTGGGTGGCAATGAGTGGCCGCTCGAAAGCGGTGATTTCTGACTTCACGACGGGATCTTCGGGAATAGTGGAATCGACGACGATCGGTGCTGCATCGGAGACCTTTGTGACGTGCCCGCTTGCGTCGAATGACAGCTTAAATCGCCCGAACACCTTTCCCCACTCCCACGACTGAACGATATAGACTGGCTGCCCAGTTGCATCCTTCACGATCGTGGGATAGGCCCCCTTTGAGTCGGGCCAACCTGGCAACGCCGGTGTGCCAAGCGGAGTGTGGCTGTGTCCGCCAACAATGGCATCAACGTCGTGCAGCCTCGTGGCGAGAGCCATCTCTTCCTCATAGCCCACATGGGTCAACAAAAGGATCTTGTTCACCCCTTTCTTGGTGAGGTCATCGACCGCCGATTGGACGCTGGTCGTCAGATCATTGAGAGACACCGTAGGCCCGGTGCTTGAGATCGTAACGACATCAGGAGTAATGGCGCCGACCAGACCAAGCTTTTCGCCTCCAACTGTGAGTACCGTGCTTGGTTGAACGATGTTGGATAGAGACGGCTCTTTCGAGAGGTTCAGGTTGGAGCAAATGACCGGGAAATTGACCGACTTGATGAAGTTCGACAACGCCACAGGACCGTGATCGAACTCGTGATTCCCGATGCAGGCAGCATCGTATCCCATCGTATTCAGGATGGCCGCGTCGGCGAGTCCCTCGTAAATGTTGAAGTAGAGCGTTCCTTGAAATGTGTCACCTGCGCTGAGCAGCACGACATTGGGGTCAGTCGCCCGGAACCGCTTGATCAGCGTCGCCTGTCGCGCGTAGCCACCATACGATTTCTTGGCGATGTTCACCGGCATGATGTGGGCATGCAGGTCGTTGGTATGCAAAATCGTGATGGTGATCGGCTTGTCGGCCACCGACAGGGCAGCAAGCAACAAAGCCGACATCGTGGCAAAGGGACGCATGGCGACCAGTTTAACCGGTGTTCTCGGTTTTGAGGTCTCGATCACGAATGCCTATCAGATAGAGAACCGCATCCAGTCCGAGGATCGACAGGGCTTGCTTAGCGCTGGCCTTGACGATTGGCTTGGCGCGAAAGGCAATTCCCAGGCCGGCCTTTTCGATCATGGGCAGATCGTTGGCCCCGTCGCCAATGGCGATGACCTGCCTCAAGTCGAGGCTTAAGTCGTCGGCAAGCCTCGCCATAAGGGACGCCTTTTTCTGGCCATCCACGATATCGCCCGAGGGGCGTCCAGTGAGTTTGCCATCCCTGCTCTCCAGTTCATTCGCGAACACATAGTCGATGCCGAGGATCTCCTGGAGACGTCGTCCCATGGGAGTAAAACCTCCTGAGCAGATAGCGGTCTTGAAGCCGAGGCGCTTCAGGGTTGAGATGAGCCTCTCGGCCCCGTCCATCAAGGGCAACTGCTTGGTGAACTCCTCCACCTTCGTGAGCTCCAATCCTTCGAGGAGCGCGAGGCGCTTCGTAAAGCTCGCCTTGAAATCCAGTTCTCCGCGCATCGCCCGTTCGGTGATCTGGGCAACTTCTTCATAGACTCCGGCGAGCCGGGCCAACTCGTCAATCACTTCGCAGCGAATCAAAGTAGAGTCCATGTCGAAAACCACCAACCGCCGGTTGCGTCGAAACATGTCGTCGGATTGGAGGGCGAGGTCAACCTGTTCCACCTGAGAAATACTCAGGATCTGCTGCTTCAGCGCCGACCGATCTTTTGGCGTTCCGAGAATGGAGAGCTCGATGCAAGATCTCGGGGACGGAGTCGGAGAGACCAGAGAAATTCGCCCGGACAGCCTTGAGATCTTCTCGATGTTCAGTCCCTGCTCGAGAAGCAATCCGGTGAGCTTCTTGAAGACGCTCGCCTGGATGTCCCGACCGAGAATCGTGAGAATCGTTCGCTCCTGCCCCTGCTTCCCTACCCACGCCTCGTATTCGTCTGTCTCGACGGGAGTTACTCGGATCTTGATGTCGAGGTCCCTTTCGCTCATGTGGAACTTGAGGAGCAGGTCGGCGAGGTCATTTCGATGCGGCAGTTCGATCAGAATCCCGAGCGTCAGGTGGTCATGGATCACTGCCTGGCCGATATCGAGCACTCGAACTTCGTGTTCGGCAAGGATTCCCGTGATCGCATTCGTCAACCCTGGTCTGTCTGCGCCTGCGATGTTGAGAAGGAAGACGTCGGCCACGGCTCGAAGTCATACCTGAAGAGTGGCTGGGGAGTTTCAGGCGTACAATGGGCGCAAGTGTGTTTGACACGCAACATTGCGGAGGATTTACCATGTCTGATTCCATCACTCGAAGGTCTTTTAACACCGTAGTCGCGGGGTCCGTGCTTTCGGCCGCGTCTGGTCTAGCGCTCGGGCAAGAGCCCGCGAAACCTGCCGTCCCCGTGGAGGCCCCCTTTGTACGTGACTACCCCGAACCCGACTTTCACCCCCGATGGAAGAAGCCGCAGTTGAACCGCACCATGGTGGAAGACTTCGTGATCTACGCTCACTCCGACTTAGATATGACCAAGAAGCTGCTCGACAAAGAGCCTCTGCTCATCAACGGCTTCATGGATTGGGGGGCTGGAGATTGGGAGTCTGGACTCGGTGGAGCGTCGCATATGGGGCGACACGACATCGTCAGTCTTCTCCTGGAGCGTGGGGCTCGCATCGACATCTTTTGTGCCACGATGATGGGCCAATACGACGCGGTCAAGTCTTTCCTCACCCTGCAGCCAGCTCTCATCGACTCTCACGGCCCCCATGGATTCACTCTCCATTTCCACGCCCAACTCGCAGGGCCCGAAGCGGACAAGATGCTTGCCTATCTACAATCGATCAAGCACCGCGACATGCCACCCAACCCATTCTTGAAAGGATAGGACTTTTAAGGGAAGGGTAACTCTTTCTCCCCCATAACTCTGTTTTCGATGTATATTGTTTACAGAGTTATCTATGGCATTCAAAGGCGATTTAGAAGCGCTCGTCCTCGGTGTCCTTCAGGACGCTGATTTACACGGGTACGAGATTTCCAGGCGGATCAAACAGATCAGCTCCAAAGCCTTGCAGGTTGGAGAGGGCCAGCTCTATCCGGCCCTACATAAGCTTGAGAAGGATGGCTACGTCAGTGCCACCTGGGTTCCGCAAGAAGGAAAGCCGCCCCGCAAGGTTTACGCGCTCACCGAGGAAGGCAAGAGAGAGCTAACCGCTCACCGCAAGTCTTGGGAGGCGTTTTCAGTCGGAGTCGAGGCTCTGCTCAACCCAAGAAAGACTTCTACGGAGGGCGGACTTGGTTAACCCTCAGCAATTGAGTCACATAACGTCGTGGCGGAGAACTGCTAATGTTTGAGTCGCGCAAACCTCACCACAATCGGGCAGAGTTTCTTGCCGAACTTCAGCGGGAGTGCGCGTTACGCTTCACCCCCGAAACCGCGATGTCCATGATGATGGAGGTCGAGGTTCACCTCGACGAAAGCATCCAGGCCCGGCTCGAACTGGGAGAGGCGCCCGAGGTGGCTGAAATCAACGCAGTTGCCGCCTTCTCCACCACAGAGATCTTCGTGCAGCGGATGGAGGAGGTTCACACTCACGCTCCCTCCCACGACAAGCTACTGTTGGGCCTTGGTCTCACCTTGGTCTGTTTACTCACGTTCTGGATCGAAATCGCGTCCACCGGAATCAACAACCTTGTTTGGATCGGAATTCTTTTCGGCGTGGCGATTGCCATCTTCGTAAGAAGCTGCTTTCTTAGAACGCCTAAGTGGGGCACGATCAAAACGCTGCTGATCGCTTCGGTGGTTCTCATGGGTGGGCTGCAGCCCTTACTGACGCTCCATCTGACTCCTTACGGTGGAATTGGTTATATCTCGGCGTTTAGGGTCCCGGAATACATCGCCGATTGCAACGTGCAGTTGCGCGAAGCGATAGCAACGCAAAATTCACCTAGTAACGGCGTCTACCGAAATCGCAACTGGAGTCAATCCCAGCTTCGAGATTGGATCCGTGCCGCTGAGCAGGCGAGCCAGGCACCGGTTTTAGAGCGATACTCTTCCAACCGCGAGCAGACAGTGGAGTTGGTGGCTACGGTTACCCTTTGGATCTTCTTCAGCCATCTGATTCCCCTGGCAGTTCGACGGCTATCGCAAGTGCTTAGGAGACCGACCAGAGGCAAGACTGCCTAGCTAACGTAGCAAGTGAGACCCGCTATGAGCCATAAACGCGCGAAAAGAACCATTGATCGAGCCACCTTCCTTGCCGACTTGCACCGAGAGTGCACGTTGCGCTTCGAGCCAGAGATTGCCGCCGAGATGGTGATGGAAGTTGAGGTTCATTTGAATGAGAGCATCCAGGCTCGGCTGGAACTTGGCGAGGCGCCGGCGGTTGCCGAGATCAATGCGGTAACCGCGTTCGAGTCGGCAACGTCGTTCGTGGACTCGATGAGTCGCGTGCACCGAGACCTCATGGCTCACGACCGCCCTTTGCTCTTATTAGGACTGGCATTCATATTCTGGGTTGGGCTGCCCATTCACATCGCCTCCGGAAGCATGAATTATTTGCTTTGGATGTACGGCGTGCTAGCCCTCGCCGGGTCGGTCTTATTCCGAAGCATCCTAATTTGCTCTCCCCGGTGGGGAACGCTCAGGAATCTTTCCATCGCTGGGGTGGTATTCCTGGGAGTCCTGCTTCCTAGTACAGTCCTGAACGTCTGGGCATACGGCGGACGCGGGTACGTCTCGGTTTTTGGGGCGAGAGCACTTGTGGATCAACAGTCTCAGCTTCTGAACCGAGCCCCCGAGTCGGCCAGTAGTTTCGCGCCCGCTACCAATCCAAGCGACGTCCAGGACGAGATCGACGCGACCAAGAGAGCCATGGCTGCGCCGTTGCTGGAGAGGTTCACGACCAACGCATCCCAAACGCTCTCGATTCTCGGGTTTTGTCTGGGGTTCATTCTCGTGGCCCACCTCCTACCAGTGGCGATTCGCCGCCGTTGGCAACAACTCCGCACCCCTCGCCGCGGCTCGACGGCGTAAATCCTGGGGCCGATGCGAATGTGTACTGGCGCAAGCAATTCGAAATTGCTCGTTGCTTTGGCAAAATGCCTGAGAGATTCCGGTACGCCGGAGGCGTAATGTCTGCTAGCCCTGGGTTGCACGCTCCGGCGGGCTACCCGGGGTAAGCCACCAAAATCGTCCAACCCCGGAGGGGGTTGTGGCAAAACAACGCATTCCCAGACGGCACAACCCCCTCCGGGGGTAGGTTCAATGCGGCGTGCTGACCCCAGGTAGCGACCCAAGAGGGTCGCAACCTAGGGCTAACGGGCACAACGTCTCCGACGTTGAGGAATCGAATCCCAGCGACAAAAATGACCGGCGTGCTCGAAACTGACGAGCAACCTGTCTGCCCCGAACCCTCGAAAACGGACTCATATGTAAAACACGACGCTGCCGATACGCCGGGGATGGTTATGCTCGATAACCACCGGTTGCCCCGCCCGGATACGCCGGAGGCGTTTGGTCTGCTAGCCCCGGGTTGCAATGCTCCGGCATTGCTACCCGGGGTGGGTCGCCCCGATTTCGTCCAACCCCGGAGGGGGTTGTGGCATTGATAACCAACAAACTACTGCAATATTTCGCCCGATATCGGACTAAACTCCGACGATGTCTCGGTCCTACTCTGCCATTCACGTCCATTTGGTGTTCTCCACCAAACTCCGACGGCCATTCTTGAAAGACCCAACCATACGGACCGAAATGCATTCCTACCTGGGGGCGACCTCGAAGAGCATCGGTTTCCAACCACTCATCGTTGGCGGCGTCGAGGATCACGTCCATATGCTCTGCCAATTCGGCAAGCAACGGTCGCAGTCGGAGTGGGTCAAAGAGTTGAAACGCGTCTCTTCGATCTGGGCCAAACAACGGGACCCAGCCCTCGACAATTTTTCGTGGCAGATCGGCTGCGGGGTGTTCTCAGTCGGCAGAGACGAACTCGACACGGTTCGGAACTACATAAGGAAACAAGAGGAGCACCACAAAATCGTCTCGTTTCAAGACGAATTTCTGCGATTGCTACACGAGCACGACCTCGAATGGGAAGAACGAGACTCGTGGGACGAATGAAGGCCGAACGACACAACCCCCTCCGGGGGTAGGTTCAATGCGCCGTGCCGACCCCAGGTAGCGACCCAAGAGGGTCGCAACCTAGGGCTAACGGGCACAACGTCTCCGACGTTGAGGAAGCGAAACCCCGGGACAACGGATTTGCCGCGAACATCCTACAGCGAACAAATTTGTCGAACACGATGATCCGGGTACGCCGGAGGCGAATGGCCTGCTAGTCCCGGGTTGTCCTCTCTGGCGAGATACCCGGGGTAGGGCTCGTTCCCTGGATTACCCCGCCCGGATACGCCGGAGGCGTATGGCCCGCTAGCCCCAGTTTGTCCTCTCTGGCGAGATACCGGGGGTAGGGCTCGTTCCCTGGATTACCCCGCCCGGATACGCCGGAGGCGTTTGGCCTGCTAGCCCTGGGTTGCCCGCTGCGGCGGGCTACCCGGGGTAGAGCCACAAAAATCGTCCAACCCCGGAGGTGGTTGCGTCAAAACAACGCATTCCCAGACGGCACAACCCCCTCCGGGGGTAGGTTCAATACGGTGCCCTGACCCCGGGTAGCGACCCCGGAGGGTCACAACCCAGGGCTAGGAGACACAACATCTCCGATGTTGAGAGCACTACATTTCCCGGCGATACTCGAGCGCACTTAACAGCGTCGCGGAATCGGCGTAATCTAACTCGCCACCGACGGGCATGCCGTGGGCTAGGCGGGTGACTTTGACGCCGATGGGTTTGATCAATTTTGCGAGGTACAGCGCGGTGGCGTCGCCTTCGATAGTGGGGTTTGTGGCGAGGATCAGTTCGTGGACTTCTCCATCGGCGAGGCGGTGCAACAACTCCTTCACTCGAAGCTGCTCGGGGCCAACGCCGTCCATCGGGCTTAGAAGGCCGTGGAGGACGTGGTAGCCGCCCTTGTATTCGTGGATCCGTTCCACCGCGGCAATGTCTCTGGGCTCCGCCACGATGCATAGCACGCTTCGGTCTCGCCGACCGTCACGGCAGATTTCGCAATGCTCTTGCTCTGAAATGTTCTGGCACAGGGCGCAGAACCGAAGCTTGAGCTTGGCATTCTTGATCGCGTCGGCAAGACGATTCGCTTCGTGCTCGGGGACTCGAAGAAGGTGATACGCCAAGCGTTGGGCCGATTTCGGCCCAACGCCGGGAAGCTTCTCTAGTTCCGCGATGAGCTCGGCAAGGGGACGTGCAAAAAGCAAATCCGATTAACCGAGATCGGGAAGGTTGGGCATGATGCCCTGAACGCGAGCGTTTCGCAGATTCGTCGACTGCTCAAATCCGTCGCGGACGGCGCTGACAATCAAGTCTTCGAGCGACTCTACATCTTCGGGGTCGACAATAGCAGGGTCGATCGCGATCTTCAGAAGACGACCGGTGCCATCGAAGAGTGCCTTTACCGGGCCCTTATCGATACCAATCCGCTCGTTTTCGAGCTCGGTTTCGAGGTCCTTCGCACGCGCCATTGCGCTCTGCATCTGCTGCATCATTCCGCCGAAGCCTTGGGGACCAAAATTCTTAGGGAGCTTCATTATCGATATCCGTGTCGGGTGTTTTTTCTTCCAGCGTTAGCTGTTACCGAAAATCTCTCTTGCAAGTTGCTCGAGTCGTTGACCCTCTGCGGGCAATTCTACCGCCCCGGAGTTCAACGCGGCTGTCTCTGCCTTCGCAACTCGGAATCTGACCGTCAAATCCCTACCCGAAGTGTCTCGCAGCAACTTGTGAATGTAGCCTGTGCGCTTGGGATTCTCCATGAGCCACTCCAGATCCATCTGGCGTGTCAGTTCCACCACCAATTCCAGTTCTAAGAGTTCAGCAGCTCTTGAGTCGACAAGCTTTTTCTTGATCGGGGTGTCGTCTTGGATGTTTTGCACGACTGCCGCCCAGACCGAGGCGGCATCTGAGCCTAGTGGCGCGGAAGGCGGGACCGGCGTCGAAAACGCACTGGGAACGACAGCCTGAGTCAGAGGTTCCGAACTTGGGGACGGCGCCTTGTCTACTGGAGGAGTCGGAGCGGCTGGGCGAGGAGTGACCGCTGGCGCTGCGGGCTGGGCAGACGGGCGGCGAACGGCGGCTGGCGCCTCTTCCACTTCTACTCGAGCGGCTCTTTGTCGAGGGAGCGATAGCCGAACCAACTCACTCTCCAGCCAGAGACGCGGGATGCTGATGTCGCGAATCACTTTGTGGGCTTCGGCGAGATCGGCCCTGAGTCTCAGAATCGAATCCCTGCCCAATCGAACGGCTGTCTCATGAAGCGACGCATCTCGCGATGCGTCGGTGGTACCGGACTCCACCTGATAAACCGCTCGGGTCAGGTCCTGTAGCCGATAGAGGAGCGATTCGATGATGCTGCGGGGGTCTCTTCCCAGGCGAGCGACTTCGGCCAAGAGATCCATGATCTTCGGCACGTCCGACTCCTTGATCGAGAGCAGCAAGGAATCCACGACTTCCTCGGACACCAGTCCCAACTGATCGTAGACTTGGGCCAGAGTGATCTTCCCTTCACAGGTGAGGATCGCTTGTTCCAAAAGGGTCAAACCGTCGCGGTACCCGCCATCGGCCATGCGCGAGATCGCAGCGATGGCGGCAGGTTCGGCTTCGTAACCTTCGGATTCGGCGACGTAGGTCAGGCGTCCAATCAGGTCAGAAAGGCTAGCCCGGTGGAAATCGAACTTCTGGCATCGCGAGCGGATGGTCGGCGGGACCTTGTTGAATTCGGTGGTCGCCAGGATAAAAATGACGTGGGGTGGCGGCTCTTCGATCGTCTTGAGGAGCGCATCGAAAGCTTTCGGGGAGAGGTCATGGACTTCGTCGATGATGAAGACCTTGTACCGGCACATCATCGGTCGATACTCGACCGCTTCCACGATCTGCTCTCGGATATCGTCAACCCCAGACTCAGAGGCCGCGTCCATCTCAATGACGTCGATGCAGCTTCCGGCGGTGATACTCCGGCAAATCTCGCACACGTTGTCTGGTTCAGCGGTGGGGCCGTGCTCGCAGCACAGCGCCTTCGCGAGAAGCCGCGCGGTGGAGGTCTTTCCGGTGCCTCTAGGGCCGGTAAAGAGGTAGCTGTGGGCGATCCTTCTGCTAGAGATCGCGTTCTGAAGGGTCCTTACGACGTGATCTTGCCCAATCAGATCCCCGAAGGTCTGACTACGATACTTGCGGTAGAGAGAAACGTAGGCCACGATCAGAGGAGGAAGAGCCGAATGTCTCCCGTAGCCTGTCGCCGGAGCTTCACGCCACGCTTAAGACCACACAAAACATTCGGAAAGTGCCGGGAGGGGTGCGTCGCCCAGAGAATCGGTTTACCGCTGCTACGTTCCCGTCCTGACGGGGTTCACCGACCTGCTGCCGCGCAGTTCCCGGCTCGCAAATGATACCCCTCTCGTCGCGGTTCGCGTTGGAGATTAAACAGAAGGCACATAAAAGAAAAGGCCCCCACGCCGAAAGGCATAGGGGCCACGACCCAACTGAGAGATCAGTTGCCGCGAAGGGATGGCACGTTGAGGATGACATCCTCGTCCTGCTTGGTCGTTCCAGTCTCCTGGTAGTTCGTCGTCTTGATGACAGGCACGCGGTCCTGCCATTCGCCACGTCGAAGGATCATGTCTCGCGTCAGTTTCAGCGTGGTGTACATCACTCGCTGACCCGGTCGGACGTTCGTGTTGAGGAAGTTCTTGTCCGTCATGCCCTCTCCGTTCCAGGAGAATTTATCCTGAATGTGGGGAGGAGCGCTGCGCGGATTGTAGAAGAACTCCATCACGTAGTCCTGTCCGGTGAACGGATACATGGTCGGGTCCTTGCTCATATCAACCTTACGATTGAACCGACGGTTCTTTACGTAGAGCTGATCTTGCATGAACGTCTCATTTTTGGGAGGATCCAAGTTGACGTTGTCGCTGAAGTCCCACTTCATTCCTGCCGGTTCGGCATTCTTGAAATCTTGATCCTTCAGGACGACGCGAATTCGGGTGCCTACCGGGAGAACGTTCCAGGTGCCTTCGAATCGGATGACACGGGGCTCAAGGACGGTGGCCTTGACGCTGAAGCCTACGTCGAACGGAGGGTTGGCGTCGTAACCATCGAGAGGGCGACCCTGCTTTTCAGCTTCGTAGCCTCTTTGAACCATTCGAACCAACATCGTGTCGATGTTGTTCTCGATCGTGTCCATATGCTGGTGGTTTCCGAAGGCTTTGTCCTTCTTGTACACCGCAGAGGCATCGTCATACAGGCCGTAGTAGTTCTGCAGACCGTCGTCGACGCGTCCGGCTCTTTGGTACGCCATGCTGAGGAGGTCCTTACGGGCCGGCAACATGTCGTCGCGAAGCTTCGCCTTCTCGAACCACGAAACTGCGTTTTCGTAGTCGTCGTCGATCTTGTGGTACCACATCCAGCCGGTCTCGAAGAACAGCTCGTACGTGTTCGGATTCTTGGCCGCGCCTTCCTTTCCAAGGGCAAGAGCCGAAGGAATGTAGCGGCGATCCGATCGCTGCTCTTCGTCCGTGAAGTTGTAACCGATGTGCCACATGCCGGTGGCATATACATCGATTTCATTCGGATCGAGAAGCGTTACGAGCCGGATGATCGGCAGAATAGCGTCGTAGTTTCCGCTATCGAAGAATGCGTCGGCGCGAACCCACAGAATGCCCGCAACCATTTCTCGGAAGCCCGAGAGCGCGAACAACATCTGGTCTGGTGAAAGGCCACCACTTACGAGCTGGCCCTTACCCGGACTGTAGTTCTTCTCCCAAGTGCCGAAGATCGTCCCACCCTGCAACGCAGCTTGACCGACGAAAGCGGCGGCTACGAGGCCGAGTGCGAGTGAACTAGGTTTCCTCTGCATGGATCAGACCTCCCGGCGATCGAAGATGAGAATTCCAACCACCAACAGTCCTAGGATGTACAGCACGCCGTACACGGTGACGTTGATGAAGTATTGGGTCTCGTTCCCGATCGTCTGCTGGGGATTGATGATGGGATTCTGGACGTTGTAGTTCGCAAAGTTCGGGAGAACCAAGTTGATGAACTTCGCAACTGTCTTCGTGAATGCTGGGGTGTTGTTGTTCGACGAGAGAGTCTCGAAGAACGGATTGAACAGCGATCCCACGAGGTACAGACCACCTGAAAGGAAGAAGTTCACCAGCGGCGACACGAAGGTCGAGAACATGACGGCGACCGCGGCAAGGAGGCTCATCTGTACGAAGTACATCATGGGCGCCTTGAGCAGGTTGGCAATCTCGGAAATCGGCGCGTGCTGCTGATACCAATACATGAGCACCATGACTACCGACATCAGGCACATCATGATGGCCAAGGCAGAAACAGCGCCGAGATACTTTCCAACCAGGAACTGCCATCGCTGAACCGGCTTCGACAAGATCGTGTAGATCGTGCGTCGCTCGATTTCGTTTGGCAACATGTAAACGGTTAGAACAATCGCGATAACCGCGCTCGTCAGCTGAATGATTCCAAGCATCATTCCGCGAAGAACGGTGGTCTCAGATCGGGCCGACAAGACACCCAGACCTGGAGCGACGGCAAGAAACAGCACGCCGATCAACAGAATGATCAGCAACACTCGCCGGCGAATAGCTTCGCCGACGGTGGTTGAGGCAATGGAAAGAATTGGTCTCACTGATTAGCTCCGGCAGATTCCTCGACGGTGATGGTCTTGGATGGCTGCTTCGATGAGACGGTCTCCACGAACAGATCCTCGAGTCGCTTCTTACGCGGCACGATGCTAAGGATTTTGCCCTTAGCGCCTCTGATCGAGTCGATGACCGAACTCGTGTCTTCCAACTCGGGCATGTCGAGCAGGAATCCGGACGGCAGAGTTCGCACGTTTGTGTCTTTGAGCGGCAGGGCCTTCAGGAAGGCTTCGGCACTTTCAAATCCGTCTACGGTGACCTCAATTCGTCCGCCACGAAGAAGATCGGTGAGTTTGCCCTGGCGAGCGATAACTCCCTTATTGATAATCGCAACGCGATTACAAATCAACTCAACTTCGCTAAGCTCGTGGCTAGAAATGAAGACTGTTCGGCCCTCGTCTCGGAAAGAGAGAATGAGATCTCTGATTTCCCGGTGAGCGATGGGGTCCAAACCGCCGGTCGGTTCGTCCAGGAATAGCAGCTTGGGATCGTTCAAGAGGCTTTGCGCCAAACCGATTCGCTGCTGCATACCCTTGGAATACTGAGAGATCGTCTTGTCTTTGTCTCGGTGAAGGTTCACCTTTTCAAGCAAGCGCTCAAACAGTGCTGGGTCGTTGATGCCAAACAGCGAACCATAGAACTTTAGAAGCTCTAAGCCCGTCATGTGCTCATAGTAGTACGGCCTTTCGGGGACGTAACTAATGAGGCGATGGACATCCATATCACCTATTTCTTTGCCGAGGACATAGCCCTCGCCAAAGGATGGATAGATGATGCCCAATAGCATCTTAATGGTCGTAGTCTTACCAGCTCCGTTAGGACCTAGAAAGCCGAATATCTCTCCCTCCTCTACGTGGAGATCAAGATGGTCGACGACGTTTACCTTTCCGGAGCGAGAATTATAGCTCTTCGTTAGCTTTGTAGTCTGAATGGCGGCGGCCAAAAGCTGCCCACCTCCCTGTGAACGTTGGGTACGGATTATACCTAGCGACCAACAACCATCCCCGAGCGCGAAGCGTTCCCACTTGTTACCGGGTTTATCGAATGTCCCTCATTTCCGTGACACGTGAAATGGGAACATATAAGCACAAACAACCGAGGTATGGTGCCGCTCCTTAAGAGACCACTGTTATAATCACCACCGAGCCAAGGTTCCAAAGACTCCAGCCTGGTAATACGGGGATTCAGAGAGTCGCGGTCTTGGTCGAAGCTCGCGGGAACGTGCTTTGCTCTCCTTTCAGCGTTCCCGCATTTTTTATTTTCAGGGTCTTCGAAACCCCATTTTGAGTCTAACTCAGGCTTGGCGCGCTGCCTGAATGAAGTCTCGAACCTTAACGAGATCCTTGACCCCCGGGCGTTCCTCGAGACCGCTGCTCGCATCCACTGCGAACGGTCGAACCTCTCTCACGATGTCTCCCACGTTCTCGGGAGTAAGTCCTCCCGCGAGAATCACCGGAATTTTTGATTCTTTTACAATTTGTTTGGCCAACTGGACATCGATCCGGTGCCCAGTTCCGCCGAAGGCGTCTGGAGAGTAGGCATCAAGCATCACGGCGGTGGCGTGAATCATCGTTTGCATAACATCCTGCGCCGATTGGCCCGGCTTCGGACGAATGACGTGAATGCGTTTTGGCGAAGGTTCGGGAAAAACATCCCATTCCACGCCCTGAATCACGTCGAAGAGACTTCGAGGAACCGGTCGGTCGACGCGACCAAAGACCGCCACTTTCACCGGAATCGGTGGCAGAGCACTCACCCACAGCAGTTCCCCGTCACCGACGAATCGAGGACTGGACCGCTCAAAAATGAAACCCAAGGCGTCCGCGCCTTCCTGGATTGCGAACTCGGCATCCATCGCTCGCGTCAGTCCGCAAATCTTCACTCTGGTCAACTGTTTCTAACCACCTTAACTTCCCTATTATGTCGCCGCTCCGGAGCACAGGGCGCGGAGCCGTGTTACGCCAGGCAAGAGTCAACGATCGAGAACAGGCGCCGTCTTTGAAGATTTTCTGGACCGAACCTTCCTGAGAACGTGTGACTTCAAACCCTTGCAATTCACTGCTCTTAACCCAGCGCAACACTCCGCTAGACCGCAAACTCCCTTACGAGTCAAAAGGCTGGGGCTACACGCCCCAGCCCATCACTTCCCTCACCTTCGACTCGATGTCGGGGGAAGCACAGAAACTCGTTCCGATAAGAACCGCACGAGCCCCCGCAATGCGAACTCGCTCCAAATCGGCAAAGGAATTCAATGCGCTCTCGCTGATCGCGACCGCGTGGTCCCGAATCATCGGAAGAATCTGGTCGCTGTAGGCGAGGTCAGTTTTAAAGTCGGCCAAGTTGCGGTTGTTCACTCCGATGAGGTTTGCCTTGATTGCCAACGCCACCTCCGCTTCTTGAGCCGTATGAACCTCGACCAGTGCGTCCATGCCTAAACTCCAGATAAGGTCCTGAAGCTCAGCGGCTTGGTTCTGTCCCAGCGAGGCGAGGATCAAAAGGACGGCATCGGCGCCCCAAGCTCGGGCCTCGTAGACCTGATAAGGGTCGTCCACAAAGTCCTTCCGGAGACACGGCAACGAGGTCGCATTTCGGGCGATCCCCAAGTTAGCTGGACTTCCCTGGAAATGAGGAACGTCGGTCAGGACGCTCAGCGCATTGGCCCCCACCCTCTCGTACGCCTCGGCCACTTCCTTGGGATCGAAATTCGGTCTTATCAAGCCCTGCGAGGGGCTCGCCTTCTTCACTTCGGCGATCAGTCCCAAGAAATGCGGCGCGTTAAGTAATGCGTCTCGAAAACCTCGCGTGGGCGCCGCGTCCGCCACGGTGGCCTTCAGGTCGCTTAAGGAGACCTTAAGCTTGGCGGCAGCGACCTCTTCGTGTTTGACGGCAAAGATGCGATCGAGAACGCTCATCCTCGGGTTCCCGCCGCGATGAGTTCCTGAAGCTTCGAGTAGGCCTTGCCGTCTCGGATGGCCGACTTCGCGCGCTCGGCCGAATCCACCAAGGTGTCTTCAAGTCCTGATAGGTAGACGGCAATTGCCGCACTGGGAAGGATCGCCTTCGCTCGCGGCGAATCGAAATTCGTGATGGCCTCGATCAGGATCTCCGCGTTTTCTGCGGGAGAAACGCCTGGAGTAAGAGCGTCCGCCGAAACCGGGTCGATCCCGAAATCCTGTGGCTTGAAAGTTCCGGTCGAAACCTGTCCGCCCCAAACCTTTACGAAGGCGGTTTCGGTAACCGCCGAGGCTTCGTCGATTCCATCCTTGCCGTGGACGATGAACACTCGCTCCGCGTCGAGCAAACGGAGTGCCTCTCCCATGCTGCGCATGAGTCCCGGATCGTAGACCCCGATCAACTGCCGTCGAGCCCCCGCTGGGTTTGCGAGTGGGCCGAGCTGATTGATCACAGTTCGGACTCCTAGCTCTCTTCGCGCTTTGGCGACGTGCCGCATTGCGGGGTGGTGAGCCTGGGCAAAAAGGAACGCCATCCGCACCGTCTCGAGTTGGTGAGCCAGATGCTCGGGTTCTTCGCCGAGCACGACACCCAGGGCTTCCAAAACCTCTGCGCTACCAAGCCCAGTCATCGAGCGGTTGCCGTGTTTGGCAATCCGAACGCCAGCGCCACAAGCAACAAAAGCGGCCGCCGTAGAAAGGTTGAATGAGGGCACGCCGCCTCCGGTACCACAAGTGTCCACGAGGTCTTGAAATGGATGGACCACTAGGAGCGCCTTTTCCCGCATGACTGAAGCGAAGGCAGCAAGCTCACGGGTGGTGCAACCTTTGACCCGAAGGGCAAGCAAAAACCCTCCGATTTGCGCCTCCGTGGCATCGCCACTGATCAGGAATCGCATCGCCTCACGGGCTTGCTCCTCCGAAAGGTCTTTTCGTTCTAACAGAGGTTGAACCAAGTCGGCGTACGTCATCGCTTCCCATAGGTTACCGGCAGAACTTCCTTGATCGCGGCCTGCCCGCGAGAAGCCTTGTCCCGGGTATCCTCGCAGCATGCAGGGGCAGTACCTCGGGATACTGGTGCTCGTAGGAGTAGCCGCGTTGGTTTGTGGCGCATTGGTCACGCTGAGCTGGTTGCTTGGTCCAAAGCGGATCACGCCATACAAGCAGTCGTCGTACGAGTGCGGAGTCGAACCGATTGGCAACGTAAGAGAACGATTCCCGATCAAGTTCTATCTGGTCGCGATCCTGTTCATTCTTTTCGATATCGAAGTCGTCTTCCTCTGGAGTTGGATGACTGTGTATCGAAATTCGGATCACGAATTCCTTGCCTTCAGCTTCTTCGAGTTTCTGACCTACATGGCCACCTGGATCCTTGGGTATGTGTACGCGATTCGGGTTGGGGCCATCGATTGGGACGAAACGGTTTCCCTCGACTCCACCATCGACCTTCCTCAAGAAATCGTCCTCGAGTTGCAGACCAATGAGTCGGTTGCGATGTCGGGAGGAATTCGATAATGGCCTACCCCACCGTCGAAGGTGAAAGACTCGAACTTGTTCGACTCCTGGAAGCCCTTCCCGACGCCATTCTGGGTTCCAAGACCTTCCGAGATGAGACCTACATCTTCGTGAATCGCGATGCGATTCACGACGTTGTGAAGTTTCTCAAAGACAGTGAAGAACTGGATTACAGCTATTTCGTCGAAGCCGTCGGCGTCGACTACAGTCGTTGGGAACACCCCCGCGACCTCTCCGAGCGGTTTGAAGTGGTCTATAACCTGTTCTCGATCAAGCATTCGGCGCGCCTGTTCCTGAAGGTCGGCGTAGATGACGGTCAAAAGATTCCGACCCTGAAGAACCTATTCGCCGGAGCCGAATACCCCGAACGAGAGATCAACGACCTGTTCGGCATTCAGTTTGCCGATCACGACCCCATCGGCAGGTTCCTCCTCCCCGACGACTGGATCGGTTACCCGCTCCGCAAGGAGTACCCGCTCGGTGGCGAAGACGTCCTGTTCGACGCTGGCGATCGTGGCCCAGCGATCGAAGACATTCAGCAGCCCCACGCCGGCGAAAGCTGGACCGGGAAGACCGGCTCGTCCGACGTCAGCGGACGCTGAACCTTTTTATATATAAAGCGAAAGAGCCTTCCGGCATTCG
>CAIVDU010000032.1 GCA_903904815.1 uncultured Armatimonadota bacterium | reverse complement strand
CGGTCGGAAACGGAGAAGAACCCCCCGTTCGTCTCATCGTAGAAGTTCTGAACCATCTCCTGGATGAGCCGCGAAGCGTGCCCAGCCCAAAACTCCTCGCCAGGCAAACCGCCAATGTCGATCGCCTCGGACTGAAGCAGGCTCGTCAATCCCGCAATCTTGATCAAGCCGCTGCAGAAGAAGGCATAGTCTTCCAAAAACGCGTCGCCGACAGGCCGACCATCGGTGATGTGCCGCGGGAGGCGACCATGGGTTGCTTCAGCGTCGAGAATCGCAAGCGCCGCATCGGCAGCCGGTCCGATATGACCGGCGAGCGCCAAAGCATCGATGGTCAGGCCGTTCCACCCGACTAAACATTTGTTGTCGAGAGCAGGCCTGACTCTCGATTGCCGAACTGTTCGAAGCAAAGCGAGTTCCTGGCTGAAATCCTGATCAGGGCCAGTATGAAGGTGGAGGATGTTCGCTCCCATCAACTGACCGGTGGCTTCCTCAGCAAAGTTCCCGTGAGGCTGCACACCGTAAGCCTGAATGAAAAGCTCAGCTCGATCTCCCAGGACCTCTCTCAGCTCGGTTTCGGTCCAAACATAGAACCGCCCTTCCTCACCCTCCGAATCCGCGTCAATCGCAGCATAAAACGCTCCTTCGGGAGACCGCATTTCCGTAAGCAACCAAGCAACCGTCTCATCGGCCGCTTGCTTCAGGAAAGCCGAAGCCCCTGGGTCGATGTTCGCCGAGATGATGGCCGCCCGAGTGAGATTGCTCAACATCAGGGCGTTGTCATAGAGCATCTTCTCAAAGTGAGGGAGGAGCCAGCGTTCGTCCGTGGAGTACCGATGAAAACCGCCACCCACATGGTCCCGGATGCCACCCATGGACATCCGAACCAGCGTCGTGAGCGCCATCCCCAGGGCAGTCTCCACGTTCGGCTCCGGCGAAGATTCGCGTAGGGCATAGGCCGTCATGAACTCAAGCGAGGTGTGCGGAGGAAACTTGGGCGCGGTCCCGAACCCACCGTGAGAAGCGTCGAAATCGGCAGCCAAATGCTCGATCGCTTTGTCACACGTAACTTGAGAGAATCCTGATTCGGCCGCAGGAGCCTGAGTCGAAAACGACTTGGACAAAACGTCCGAGAGTTCATCCCCTGCGGCTAACAGGTCTTCGCGGCGCGTCGCCCAAGCCGATGCAATCTGTCGGCACACCGTCATAAAGCCTGGATGTCCGGCCCGATCTTCCTTCGGAAAATAGGTGCCTCCATAGAAGGGTTTGCCGTCGGGAGTCAAGAACACGCTCATCGGCCACCCGCCCCGCGAACTCATCATCTGGATGGCCGTCATGTAGGCCTCATCGACATCGGGTCGTTCTTCTCGGTCGACCTTGATGCTGACAAACAGCTCGTTTAGGAGCGCGGCCACCTCTGCATCCTCGAACGACTCATGCTCCATTACGTGGCACCAGTGACAAGAGGAGTACCCGACGCTCAGGAAAATGGGTCGGCCAAGTTCGATCGCGCGAGCGAACGCTTCCTCACCCCACGGAAACCAATCGACTGGGTTGTTCTGGTGTTGAAGAAGGTACGGGCTCGTTTCGCTCGCCAATCGATTCGGCATGCTATAGCTTAGACGATATGGCCTTCGTCACCGGCCTCTAAGACGGGTCCAGACCAAGGCACACCGCCAAGTCCGAGGCCCCATACCCGAGGTTCGAAAGCACCTGATAAGTCACCGACGAGGGCTCGCTAAAGCAGGCCATCACCGCATGCCCAACATGGAATTCTTGCCCTGATTGAGCCGCGAGCACCAGAGCCCTTTGCAGTAACGCGGTGACCAACCGACTTCTTTCCGCCGCTGCCGAGACTCGAAGCTTTCTGTTCTTGCCCACCGCTGCTCTCAATTTGTATTCCAGGGCCTTGGTGGGTAGCTCCGGTAAGTTCAAATTGGGACTACCCAACTGGTCCTCGTCCGCAAGAAGCATGCAGAGCACGAGGTCGTCGAGTCCCCAGCGAGAAGGATCTTCCGGCTGTGTCCCAAGGGGCTCCCGAGCTTCGACAAAGTCTTCCTCATCGTTCAACGGGGCATCACGCATGAGCGAGGCAACCGCTACGCGGGTAACCCCGACCCGTCGGATCAAGTCACCAAGGCTGCTCTCTGGGTCGCTCACCAATGCCATAAGCACGTGTTCGGAACCGACACCCGTGAATCGAGCCACATCGTAAGATCGGTTCCATAGCCTGAGCGTCGGCGTCGAAATTGACAACTTTCCAGTCGAACTTCGTTCTTCAGTTCCCAATGTCTTGTCGATGAGCTCGCACAGAACGTCGATTCCCACCCCAATTCCCTCAAGGATTCGGTAAGCGCCTGACTTCCTATCCGCCAGGATTGCGAGCAGCCAGTGGGCAGGCTGCACCTCGACGAAGCGGCCCTCTTTTGCCATGCGTTCCGCCACGAGCGCGGTGTCCTTCAAACCATCGGTTACTTGTCGGGAATGTCCCTCAAGAAGCTTGCTCAGTGGCCCCAGGGGATGCTGGTCACGTAAATTTCCGGTTGCTGAGGTGGGTAGCAATGAAGCGGTCAGAATGTCGAAGGCGTCCAGAAGTGCCTCGTAGCAGCGCGCTTCTAGCGGACGATTCTCCTCCCATTGTCTTCGAACTCCCTCGAGCAGGTCTACCGTAGAAATCGATGGGGGCGCTTTCGTCTCCGAAGGTTGGGGGTCAATCAGTGATCCCACGCACCGCTCCGACGCATAAGCAATCGCCTGCTTCGCTTCAGGGTTCAAAATGGCCGTTTTCCCGGCAGTCAACGGCTTGAGGTTGCCCAGACCCGCCGCCCGCTCCACAAGGCTTCGAAGCTCGGCCAATACTTCGGATGCATTTGATAGCGACGTTCCGGAAGCTACCGCCTCGTCGAGAATGCCGAGCAGAAGTAACTCAGGGCCAACACCAGCCAGGTTCAGCCGAACCGCGTGACCTTGTGCGTGGAAAATGACCTTTCGTGCCGACTCGGTGTACCTATGCCACATGAACGTTTCATCATAGCCGCCCCAAGGAAAACACTGCAGGCGTTGGCGCCAGCGACGGAGACTGAACTACCGTAGGCAAAGCCTCTCTTCAGGCAAGGCCGAAAGCATCGAGAAACGTGGCCACACTAAGATCAAGCTCCAGCAGCGCCTCCCTCGTTCGAGAATTGTGCGCCTCAAATGAGGCATGCAGGATGTGTCCAAGACTCAGTTCCTGACCGCGCGCGTTTGCCGTGTAGAACGCTCTCTTTAACAGAACCATGGTCGTCCTCGGTTCTCCAATCGGGTGGTTCCGGTTCGATCGCAACTTGACTGACTCGATGCGGAATAACAAATCTTCCGCAGTAACTCTGAGTCCACCCAATTTTGAATTGCCTTGGGCGATCTGCTCCTTCAGGAAACCGCATATCATCAAGTCGTCGTGTTCCCAAGGATAATCGATCACCTTGGAAGTGACCATCCTTTGCTTGGCACTTGGCTCCGCAAATGCCGGATCCTTCATGAGATTCTGAAGCGCTTCCGGCGTCACCCCGACGTCGCGAAGCATCACGCCCACTGGCTCCGTCAATTGCGCTGCTGCAAGGAGGACGTGAGCCGTGGTCAAAATGCTGCGATCCGCCAAAGCGTTCGCCGTAGCGAGGAGGTCAACCACCAAGCGAATTCCATCCAGGTCCGTACCCTGTGAGGGAGCTAAGTCCCGTAGCGCCCGATTCAGTAACTGGGAGGCAAGATCGAGTTCGATACCGAGGGCCAGGAGCAGTCTGGAAGCGCTGGACGACTCGTCCTGGAGAACTGCGCGCAAAACGTGGCCGGGCAGCACAGCACTTAACCTTTCTTCAGAAGACAGTTTCTCCAGTCGATCGAATGCCGTCACGAGTTTGCCGCTCACGCGGCGGCCGAACATGTGAAGGATCGTCGCGAGCGCTCCTACCATCGGTCTGGGCCAGACCTCCAACTGCGAACGCCCCTTAACGTCCTTTACGGCAACAAGCTTGGCAACAAGTGGATCTAGCAATGACTCAAGTAAGTTCATCGTTTCTCCATCAGGTCGAGAAACGTCTGTTGCCCAGACTTGGACAACCCCTACCAACAAGTGTTGACATCCCAACTCTTTCGCTTCTAAGACTTGGGACTGCTCGTATGCTGCGTCAACGACCTTCTTCCCCTGATCTGACAACAGAACAGGCTTGTCACTAAAGCCAGACTCACCAGGTTTAAGCGTTAACGCTCTACTCTCCGCTGCATCCTTAAGCTGTTGAAGCTTCAGAGCGAGTGGAACGTCGTCGAGAGGCTCAGTGGGAAACGCAACGTGGAGGATTCCGCACAGAATCATTTCAGGTCCGACTTGATCCACGCCGAGGCGCTGAGCTACCTCCTGAGCGTAAAGGACGG
This sequence comes from uncultured Armatimonadota bacterium, assembly GCA_903904815.1. Classification (GTDB taxonomy): domain Bacteria; phylum Armatimonadota; class Fimbriimonadia; order Fimbriimonadales; family Fimbriimonadaceae; genus Fimbriimonas. The sequence continues at coordinate 3,059 of CAIVDU010000032.1, read as the reverse complement.
CCTGCCTCGCTGATTCACTAAACCGCTGCCACATCGAGCCTTCATCTTATCCGGCAGGAAGTACTCTTGTGCGGATCCGTCTGCAGCCGTAGACTATCCTATGCCTGACATGCCCTCGAGGCGCGACATCCTCATTGGGGGTGTGGCCGCTTCCCTTTCAATCCCATCCATCGTGAACGCCCAAACCACCCCCACTAGCCCTACACAACCCGAGGACCGAGAGGCAGCGTTGCTCGCTCGCGCGAAGAAAGCCAGCGACGGCAACTCGCTAGAACGAAAGAAATACGTGCTGAAAGAGAATTCAGAGCCCTGCTTTACGTATATCCCTGAACCCCGCCAGGTCCGAGCCCGATGATCAGCCCCTACAGTTCCATCGCCGAGCTCGGCAAGGCGCTTCGAGCGCGCAAGGTTTCCAGCGTGGAACTGACCGAGTTCTACATTAAGCGCTTAGACACGCTCGGTCACGATCACCATGCCGTCGCTCAAATGACAGCAGAGCTAGGATTGGCTCAGGCTAAAGCGGCCGATAATTCCGAACCCAAGGGACCTCTTCATGGCATCCCTTTCGGCGTGAAAGACCTCTTGGCAACAAAGGGCATCCCGACTCGTTGGGGTTCAACAGGGCACGCCGATCAAGTTTTCGACTATGACGCGACCGTGGTTTCTCGCCTCGAACAGGCAGGCGGGGTACTCGTCGCCAAGCTCGAGATGATTGAGTTAGCCGGGGGCGGGAGTTACAACCAGGCCGACGCAAGCCGCATGGGCCCATGCCTAAGCGCGTGGGATAAGTCGATCTGGGCCGGCGGCTCCAGTAGCGGCTCAGGCGCCGCCACTGCACTCGGTTGCGTCCCCTACTCGATCGGAACCGAGACCTCCGGAAGCATCGTTTGCCCAAGCGCATTCAACGGCTGCACCGGTTTCCGCCCAACTTACGGCAGAGTCAGCCATCACGGCGCAATGGCCCTATGCTGGTCACTCGACAAGATCGGTCCCATCGCCCGCTCTGCCGAAGACGCCGCCCTCGTCCTGAAAGCTATTGCCGGTGCTGATCCAAACGATCCGACGTCCCTTCGTCAGCCCTTCAGTCTTGCCCCAAGGGGACCGAAACCCACGATCGGACTCCTAAAAGAAACCTTCAAGGAGAACGACGCGCCAGAGGCCGAAGCGGCTTACAACCTGGTCATCGAAACCCTCCGCAAGCAAGGCTATGAGTTCACCGAAATCGAATTGCCAGAAATGCCATACGGCCTGGCCGTAAGCTTGATCGTCGACGCCGAGGGCGCCAGTGCGCATGAGCATTTCATTCGAAGCGATCGCCTGAAGCAACTGCAAGACCCGCACCAGGTGGCTGGCTTCACAGCTGCTCTGGAGACGAAGGCGGTCGACTACCTTTGGGCCATGCGCCTCCGAAGCGAAGCCCTCAAGGCAAATGCGATCTGGGAGAAGTGCGACTGCTTCTTCATCCCCGCCTACTACCATCGAGCCGTCCCCATCGACCAGACCTTCGAAAAGTCGTGGTTCAAAATGGGCGACCGCGACGAACCAAGCAACCTCTTAGGCTGGCCGTGCATGGCCTTCCCCGTAGGCTTCGAAAAAGGCGCCCCCCTCGGAGGCCAGATCATCGCCCCCAACTTCCGTGAGGACGTCTGTTATCGGGTCGTCCGAGACTTCCAAAGGAACTCAGATATCCACCTCCAACACCCGGCCGGGTAATGGCATTTAGCCTTTGAAAAGGTTTTAGCCTAGCCGACCCAACGGATATGTTCCCGTCGTCCCGGGTCTCCGATGCCTAAGGTCCAGAAACCGGTCTGCACGATGCAGCTCGCGACGGCCCGTAGAGACAATCTCAAAACCTGTGATGGCTGCCCAACGGCCCCCTCGCCCGCAGCGAAGTCTCTGGATCCCGCCGAAGGGAAATGAGCGAAGCGAATCGGGACGTACGCGGGAGAGGGTGGGAGAGGGTGAGTTTGAACCTGCGTCGCACCGCGACACCTCATATATCCCACCTTTGTTGGCGGACCCAGAACCGAGGGGGTTTCGAGATTGTCTGCGTAGGCGGAGAATGATTGTGTCTCCAAAGTCCATGCACCCACTGGAGGCGCCACCACGCCAATTATTCCGGGCCGCATACTGCATACGGCGAACAGGAGATTTGATAATCTCTTCCACGCTGACTACGTCAACGAACAGAGGGTCTAGAACCAGGTCCCTAGAAGGTGCACAAAAACAGCAGCTACATAGGCCAAGGCGGTCATGTACGTAAACATGATCACCGGCCACTTCCACGAGTTCGTTTCTCTTCGAACGGTGGCCAAAGTCGAGAAACACTGAGCGCAAAGGGCGAAGAAAACCATCATGCCAACTGCGGTCCAGGCCGTGAACAAAGGTCTCCCATCTGGCCAAGTCGCCGATCGAAGGGCTGACTTCAGCGTAACATCCTTCTCGTCCACGTCTTTACCAAGCGAGAAGATGATCCCCAGCGATGGAACCACCGTCTCGCGGGCCGGAAAGGCCGCCAAAATCGATGTGGTGATTCGCCAGTCGAACCCGGCAGGAATAAACGCTGGCTCGATCGCCTTGCCGAATCGACCCAAGACGGAGTGACCAAGCTCTGCTTGATCGACTTGCCGCGACACCTCGGTAGCGCTTGCGTCTCGATGGAGAGCAGTGTATTTACTTCGAACTTCGTGAGCCTGAGCCGGGGTGAGTCGGGGGAAATAGGACAGAGCCCAGATGACCATCGACATCGCGACGATTACCGTGCCGGCCGTCTTCACGAAGATCTTGCCTCTCAAGTACATCGCGATCCAGACGTCCCGCCACTTCGGCCACTGATAAGGGGGCAGTTCCAAAAGAAACGGCAGGCGCTTGCCCTTGATCACGCGGCGGTTGAGAACCCAGACAACCGGAATGGCCACAAACAAGCCAAGGAAGTGCATGGCGAACAGGGCGAACCCTGCCCAGAAGGGCCCATATCGAGGCTGAATGAATGAAGAAATGAGCAGGAGATAGACCGGAAGTCTGGCGCTGCAAGACATCAACGGGGCAACCATGATGGT
>CAIVDU010000031.1 GCA_903904815.1 uncultured Armatimonadota bacterium | reverse complement strand
TGCTGCTCCCCCAGGAATTTCGCTGCTTTCGCGCCCTTCTTCGGCACTCTGTCCCTAGGCATTCGTCGTGCACCCTCAATAGCTCATAAACTCTTAATGAACTCTCTCTTTCCGCTCGATACAACAACCGAATCTGACAAAGCCAGACTCAATCGAGATCGCTCGATGTGCTTCTACTCAAACCACTATGCGACTTTCAAAGTGCTAAGAATCCTTGCGAATCCTTTTTATTTCGTCTACCGTCTTAACTCGAAAGCTCGAATTTTCTTTTTTCGCTTTCTCGTCTTAACCGGCTGACGGGAGAAGATAATACCATTGCTTTCGCGGCGCAATGCAAGCCCCGTGACGAATATTCGTCTGTTTCTTCAAATGTTTCTTTTAGCGCCGGTTTGTTGCGCGGTGGTTAAGGAAACGAAAACTCCGTAAGAAAGCCCAGCGCCCAGGCCGTTTGAGGCAGATCCGACGCCGCGCGGTGTCATGGACATTCCTGTGCATCTTCGACTGACGTCCGGGCAGATTCCCGACTCCTGCTGGACCTCTGGTAAGAACGTTTACGTTCTGGGAGGCAATCCGGGTGAGCAGGTCGAAGTGGTTCAAACGCAGATCACTCCCCTCTCGCGCCGTCCGCTACATCGCAAGCGAAGCTGGGATTATTCCATCCGGCATTGGCATGGGATCGAGGCCGTTTAGGGGGGACCGGAGTAGCTCGGGCGCCAAATGTTTAGCAACAACGGCTCCGAGTTCAACGACTTCGCCCAGAATCTCAATAGTCAACGACCGATCGCACCGGAGAGCGGCTTCGAGGTCACTTGGGAATGACTCGACGCGGCCCATCACGCCGAATCCACCCAAAGTAGCAAACATTTGCCCCATTGGGTCCGCCGGCCAATCCACCTGTGACAATCCCACAGGGAGTTTCACAGACCGTCGCGGATGGTAGGGAGAGAAGTAAAGGAACCCACGGTAAAAGCCGTCCAAGGCAGCCACCTCGAAGACGTCGAGCAGTTGACCGGTTATCTCGGATTCCATCATTCCTAAGCGGTGAAACAAGAGTTGACTTCCCGTTTTTGAACGCAAGGACGTCAGATAGATTCGCTCACCGCGAGGCCCATTCACCGGAATCGGATTCGTCGATTCGGTGCCAAAGAGGCCAGTAGCCCCTTCGACCTCATCGCCGCCAGCTAGGAGCTTGTCGGCAAAGTAAGGGTTCTGATTCACCGACAGGAGTTGAGCCGCCAAGTCCTCTTGCACTGCGTGCCGAGGTGTCTTGTTTCGGCCTAGTCGATCTAAAAGTCCCACAGCAAATAATAAGCGGTGAGGGCGTCTTCATACAACTTTGGGAAGCTCTGCCGCAGGACTTACTCCCCAAAGAAAAGATCGATGTCTTCGGCCGCCAGGGCGGTTTTCCGGTTTTCAGCACCCTCCAGAAGGGCATTAGCCAAGTCGGCCTTTCGCGATTGGAGTTCGAGGATCCGCTCTTCCACCGTGTCGGTGGCCACCAGCTTGTGCACGAAAACCGGCTTCTTTTGGCCAATTCGGTGAGCTCGATCCGTCGCCTGGCGCTCCACGGCTGGGTTCCACCAAGGATCGTAATGGATCACCGTTTCCGCTGCGGTCAGGTTGAGGCCGGTTCCTCCCGCCTTCAAGCTGATCAGGAATACCGGGACCTCGCCCTTCTGGAACCGCTTCACCGGCGTGGCTCGATCTTTCGTATCGCCGGTGATCGTCACGAACTCGATGCCGATCTCATTCAGGCGATCGCCAATGAAACCTAACATCGTCGTGAACTGGGAGAACACGAGGGCCTGCCGCCCCTCCGACCTCAATTCCTCAAGCAGTTCCACCAGTCGATCCAGCTTCGCACTGCCTTCGACCCCCTTGGCATCTTCGACCTTGACCAACCTGGGATCACAGCACGCTTGGCGGAGTTTCAAGAGCGCATCGAGAACGATGATCTGACTTTTGGCCAAACCCTTCGACGCGATCTCGTCTCGAACCCGCTTGCTCATAGCCAGCCGAAGGCTTTCGTAAAGGTCCCTCTGCGGACCGGAGAGTTCTACTCGCTCCAGGACTTCGGTCTTCGGAGGTAGCTCGGTCGCCACCGCCTCCTTGGTTCGCCTCAGCATGAACGGACGTACGATGCTGGCCAATCGCTCACGTGCCACCTCGTTCTTGTGGGACTCGATAGGCGTTCGGAATTTGCGCTTGAACGTCTCTGAGCCGCCCAAGAATCCAGGCATGAGGAACTCGAACAGGCTCCAGAGTTCACCAAGGTGGTTCTCCATCGGAGTACCCGTCAAGCAGATCTTGTGGCGCGCGCGAATCTCGCGGGCCGCATGCCATGAAGTGGTCTTTGAGTTCTTGATGTACTGCGCCTCATCGAGCACCAACAAGTGATATTCGGTCTGATTCAGCACCTCCTTATCCCGGGCCAGAAGGGGATAGGTGGTCAGCACCACGTCCGCTTTGCTTAGCGATTCGAACGCCTTTTTCCGGTCTGATCCCTGGGCGTAAACCACCTTCAGAGAGGGAGCGAACTGCTCCAACTCCGCCTTCCAGTTGGGAAGGGTGCTAGTGGGAGCGACGATCAATGCGGGAACGTCTAACCTTCCCGCAGCTTTCTCCACGAGGATATGAGAGATAGTCTGGACCGTCTTACCCAGCCCCATGTCGTCAGCCAAGATCGCCCCGAATCCGAACTCCCGCAGCAACTGAAGCCAGGCGAGCCCCTGCTGCTGATAGGGGCGTAGCGATCCCAACAGCTTCTTCGGCGGGGCTGCCGGAGGAAGGTTTCCAACCTCCGCCAACTTACGGCCCAAGTCCCGCAATCGGTCGGAGCCCTGCCACTGGACGCCCTCAGCCGCCGCTTCCAGCGCCGCGAGATCAGCGATCCGAGAGCGCTCGACAATGAGCTTGCCCTTCAGCTTCGTTTCGAGGCCGTACCATTCGTAGATGGTGCGGACCAACGGGGCGAGGCGTTCGATAGGCAGCGGGACATACCTCCCGTCCTTCAATTTGTGATACAGGTTGCGACCTGTGTCGACTCCGCCTTCGCCACCCAGGGTCCCGTCCCATTTGAGCCTCCGGATGGCCTCCACCAAGATGGGCAACAGGTCGACCTGTTCTCCCTCAATCTCGAAACCGAGTGACATGGAGAACCAGTCGATGGAGCCTTCTTCGACATCGATTCGAAATTCAGGCGTCGATTCGTGAAGTTGAAGGTCTCGAGCGACTTCCAACCGCCAGCCCTCGGACTCGAGTTGGGGTCCCTTTTCTCGAATGAAATCGAAGGTTAGCTCACGCCGAATGAGGTCCGAGTCGGGCAGTTTGCCAACCGGGACCACGAAGTCGTTATCATTCTTGGAGTTGAACCTCGCTTGGGTCTCTTGGGGCGTGATCTTCGACAGCCCCAATTGTCGAAGTCGACGGTCGCATTCCACTTCGAAGTGGGTATCTCGAACGAACTGAATCAGCTGCCCATCTCGGCTAAGGGTCACCTTTGAACGAGCATCTTCGAAATCGATTCGCTGGTCGCCGTATTCGAAGTAAACGCGGAATGTGGGAAAGTGGCGGGCCTGGGTTTGGACTCCGGAGTGAGTCGGGTGCTCAAATCCCATCTGCTGGCTCATCGCCAAAATCGGCACAGCGGCAATGTGAACAACTTCCGGGGGATGAATCGCCTCCGGCCACAGATCTGGCCGATCGGGGAAGCTCCGAATCAATGCTTGTCGAACCGTGTCTGCGGTCTCCGGTTTGATCTCGGGCGCGTCTACCAGCGCCGTCATCGAGTCCGTGGTCAGGCCCGAGTCGAGCATTCCCAACTCCCCAGTCTGCAGATCCACGTATCTTGCCGGCGAAGTGCGAAGTAGCTTGCCGGTTGGTTCCGGCTGCATCCGCAAGGTTTGCACTCCAGCCTGGTTGCTCACCCAATGGAAACACAGCTTTCGGGCTGGGCCAGTTACCATCAATGGCCCCGCCGGCTCTTCCCAGTGGCACTTTCCGGTATCCAGGAGCATTCCCAGGACGCGATCGGCATCGAGACCGGCAATCTCGAAAACCGAGTCCGAGTAGCCGAGGCGCTTGCAGCTTCGATATAGGAGGGTGAGAAGCACGGCCTCGTCCGGTGAGATGAACTCGGCGAACTGGCCCGCGAAGGCCTGGTAAATCTTGTACGGCTTGGGAACCCCGAAGCCTCCCGACTTCAGGTGCTTAACGGTTACCACGTTCACGTACAAGCGTTTGGCCTGGTAGCCAGGCGTCTGCTCGGAAAGCAAAAACAGGATCGTTTGAACTGGAGAAGCCTTTTCTTCCTTTGCTTTCGGCGTTACTGCATCTTTGATGCTTCGTAGCCACTGGCGCGTCGTGTGGTCCAGTGCCGGGTTGTCCAGCGCAATCGCTGGCGCGTCTCCTTCCGACTCTTCGAATAGGGGTACTACGCGGTCCACTGAACCTGGAAGTCTCCCGAGCTTCACGATGACCGCCACACAATGCTTGCAGTTCCAGCTTAAGGGACAGGTGCACGCCCCCTTGATCTTTCCGCCGGTAGAGGACTGGATCGATTGCTCGTAAAGTTGGCCCTGGCTGCCCCGGGTGACTCCGATAATCGACCCGTCATCTTGGACGTTCGCCCGGATTACCCGGCTAACCGTAAGGCGTCCACGTTCGATTGCCCCGCGCCCGAATGAACGCTGTAGGACCTGATCGGAAATGAGGGACATTCAAGCGGAGGTTTACCCCGCCAGAGCCTACCGACGGATGATCTTTTTGCCGGAAAGGGTTAGGATCGACCCAATCAGCACAAGAACCGTCATCACACCCATCACGCGCAGGACATTCTCGATCACGATCGATCGCTTGCCGGTGATCGGGTCTACATGAATGCAACCGAAGAAGACCTCGGCGGCCTTAGCGCCGATGCGGCCCTTCTTGGCGGTGTCGATGTCGGCCTGCATCGTCGGAACGTCGTAGACTGCTCCATACATGTAGCTGGAGACCTGGCCCGAAGGCGACAGGATCATGATGCCGGAAGGATGGTTCACCACGTTCTTATCCGCATCGTAGGTGTATTTGAACCCAACTGCGTCCGTCACCGAGCGAATGTTCGGCATGCTGCCGGTCAAGAAGTGCCACGACTTCTCCGCTCCAGTCATGTTGAGGGTGTTCAAGACGTTCTTGCGCTTCCCCGCCGCCAGTTCCGGTCCCTCCGTCGGGTTAATGCTGAGGATAATCACGTCGTAGTCGACGCCCAGCTTTCTCGACTTGAAGTTCCCGATCGTCGCAAGGAGCGACTGGAGTTCCACATTGCAAACGCCCGTGCAGTTGTAGAAGATGGGAACGAGGATTGCTGGACGAACTCCTAAGAGGCTGCCCATGGTGACGGTGGAACCGTCCCAATCCTTAAATTCCGATGTCATCGGAACCTGAGACCCGAGAAGCTGATCGATGTGGACCTTGGTGACATCCACATTCGGCGTGGTTGCCACGGCGGTCGAATCGACAGAAGCCTGAGACCCCATCTGTCCCCACGCTACGAGCGAAAGGGTCAGCCCGGCGACAGCGAGGGAAAGTCTAAGTCTCATTCCTTAGGGTGTACCCGATTGAGGCTCTGCCCCAGCGGGGACGACGATGCGTACAGTCTGATCTTGGCCATCCTTGACATCGACTATTGGCCCCAGCTTCGATCCAGCGAATTTCACCCGGTACTTCCCGGCGAGGAGCCTGATTTCAAGTGCTCCGTCGGGGTTCAGGCGCATGATGAATCGTTGCGGCCGCTTATCTCCTATTTGCGCAAATGAGAGCCGTACCGCTGACTTGGGCGCTCCGTCTGTGCCCACTAGCTTTACTGAGACCGATGCGCCTTCCTCAACATGAACTTCCGCCGAAGCAACCACGTCTCGTTGGGCTTGCACGAGGGCAGGGCGGCAGGCCCATTCGCCCTGCCAGGAATTCCACGGCACGGCTTCAATTTCAACGGCTCCTTCGGGAACGCGGTCGATGCTGAACCTCCCGTGGCCATCGGTAAGCACAGAACCGCCCCTCGGCCCCGGGGCTGCGTATACCATGGCCCCGGCAACCGGCTGGCCATATTTGGTGACGATGCCGTTAATCTTGCACGACGGAACCAGCATGGTCCGAAACTCACTTCGGTTGCGGGAACGGTGGCGGCCGTTGAAGATGGGGACTTCCGCATATTGATCAGAAGCGGCTTCAACTGCGTATTGTCGTCCGACTGGGACGTCTTCGAACGTCGCTCCTCCGTCAGAGTCGGTCGCTCGGCTCATCAACTGGAATAGGTTGCGGGGTGGTCGAAGACCGCCGTATGCGAGAGACGTGTACATAGGCTGAACGCGGACGCCCTTCATTGGCCTGCCAGAAGAGTCGACGAACCGGGGACGAAAAAGGCTGCCGCGAATGAGTCGGACGACGTTCTCATCGCCGTCTCCCTCCGCAAACAGGCCCATACCTATGCCTTTGCGATCAGCGCCGACAACGAAGGTTTGGGTGCGATCTCGTTCGAACTGAAATTCACCCTTCCGGTCGCAAAAAAGAACCTGGACTGGTTGGATCGGCTTGTGGTCAGAATCAAAGAGACAGAGAAATACGGTGGCAAAGGGTACCGAGGCTCCCTGCGGGTCGGCGACTCGGCCGTGAACGTGAACCTTCGGAATCGGCTTGGGAAAGAGATTGCCCAGAAGACAGCTCAGGCAAACCAGGATGAGTCCGATGATGAGCCAGGTGGAGTTTCGGCTAGTTTCAATTTGCCGACTCATCGAGGCGAGGTCTACCTCGCCTTGATGAGAATCTGCAATGGGTTTGAATCAATAGCTCGTGCTCTTCTGGTTTCCAGGGGCGATCTTGATGCGATAAGTGGAGTCGGTACCCGTTCGCGCGTGGAGGTGAGCCTCGGAGTAGCCCTTGGAAATATCCAGCCAATAGGTTCCTGGCAGCACTCGATCGATATGAAATCGTCCTTTGGCGTCGGTCTTTTTGAAGAAGTCGGAAACCTGATTCGCTCGAACGCTCACTTGGGCGCCCTCGACCGGTTTTCCGTTCTGGTCGAGCACGGTTCCGTTCACGAAGCTGGCCGACTTCAGGCGCAAGGGTTGAAGTGCTTTTCTCTTCCCCGGAATCAACGTAACAGTCTCGGTTTGAAAATCGGCGTACCCCTTGGCGGTAGCCATCAAGATCGGATTCGAGGTGGGATAGAGGCCAGAAAACAGGTATCGCCCATCGGCGCTGGTCGTTTGCGTCCACGGCCCCATCTCTTCCAGATCCCCGATGAACTCGCGCGTACCGGAAAATCCGAGCGTCACCGAGGCGTGGGGGATTGGGTGTCCGTGGGTGTCCGTCACCACGCCACCCACCGAGGACAGCTTTGCCGGGTGAAGGTGGATCACCATTCGCCCGTTCGTCGGAAGAACCTGAGGGTCGCTAAACAGGTTTCCCTTGAAACCGTTCCCATAAAAGTGCCCGACCGATTCTTCGGGGATGGATATATGCGACATCTGCGTGTTCATCAAGACCGTCTGCCCGAGTTGAGTACCAAACTTTCGACGATCATACAGGTAGACCTGCGCGTCCGCGACCGGCTTGCCAGACTCGTCCACGGCGCTACACTCCACATCTGTCATGGCGTGCTCGGTGGTTAGACGGACCCTTTTTTCATCTCCCGTCGCCAGTGTCACTTCGGTAGTTGGAGGTCTCGGCGCTACCGAAACCACCGCCAGGAAGTACTTACCGGGAAGCAGTCGTGCTGAGAACGTTCCATCTCTCAATATTCCGACGGTCGTTTCCGTAGATCGCGGGTCCACGCCTCGAAGGATCGAAACCGCTCCTTCTCTCACGATTCGCCCCTTCGGGTCGACCACAGCCCCTGAAATGCCGGCACCCGGTTCGGCGTCTATTTGAACAACCGCCGCCTTAGCTGGTGACGTGGTGACGCTCTTCTTCACCGCAATCCACCTGTGATTCACAGGGTCAATCGGTGATGCCATTACCTGAAAGTTTTCCGGAGGAAGGCGGTCGTAGTGAAATCGTCCTTGGTCGTCGGAAACCGTAGTCTGAATTGGATAGCCCGCGAAGGGAATCATCGCGACACGCGCCCTCGATGGAGCTACTTCATTGAACTGAATCATTCCTTCGACCTGGCATGGCGGCCCAAACACAAGAGTTGTCTCCTTAAACCCCGCTTTCACGTTGGGCGTCCAGTAGTTCTTGACGTCGGCAAAGCGAGTATCCGGCGTCCCAAAGGTGACGTAGTCGTCCTTTGGGATATCGTGCAGAACCACTCGCCCCGAGGAATCCGTGACTCCCGAAAGTTTCGCAAACAGGGATGGGATCGGCATGCCTCCTTGGCGAGAGGAGATAAACGTCGGCTGTAAACGGATTCCGGCAAGACCCTTCCCGTGGGTATCGATCGCTCGAAGGTGAACGGCTGTGGACGGATCCAGTTGAACCACCACGTGAAGGTCTTTGGCGGATCGGGCAAAACCAACTCCGACACCGGCGCGATACGCGCCAAGTTGGTAATTATCGTCCGGGGCAACCGTGAACTCGAACTCTCCCTTTGAATCGGAGATAAGGGTCTGATCGCCCAATTGCCGACCGAGCTTCAAATTGTACTTTTGCAAGTAAATCGTCGCCCCGACCGTCGGATGACCACTAGGATCAAGCACAGTTCCGTGGGCGATCAGGGGTTTCACATCCTGGGCGGAAATGCTGTTGGCAAAGCCGGCTGAGATCACGAGAACCATCGCGGCGGCCACCCAGAATGAACTGCGGACCGGTCGGCGTTGTGGACCCAGAACCAATCGCCGAATCCGGCTAAGAAGGTTTCCACCATTTGCGGCCATCGCGAATCGAGGAGAGAGTCTCAATTCTTCGAGTCGCATGAGCGTTTGAGCGTACGCCGTTGGATCCCCCACCACCTGAACCGCGAGGTCGTCGCAGCAATGTTCCCGCTCGTCCCTCACGACTGAAGAGATCCACCACACCGCGGGGTGATAAAACATCACTGTCTCGATCACGGATTGAACCAAGTTTACGGCGAAATCGTGCCGCCGGACGTGGGCAATCTCATGAGCCAGAAGCGCCTCCATCTGAGAAGGGCTTAGCTTCGTTAACACACTTGCGGGTAGCAGAATCACCGACTTCAGAATCCCGACCACCGCCGGAGAATCCAGATCCGCTGAGACCCGCAGGATAAGTCTTCGCCGCACTCCGAGTTTCTGGGCGATTGAGTTGGCAAGCAAGTCCCACTTCGGTTCCAGGTCAATCGACGATCGCCTTTTCATTCGCTCAAGAGCAAAGACGCCGCCTAAAAGACGAAGCGACATCACGACTAATCCACCAAACCACAGCAGCACGACGCTCGGAAGATAAGGCTCGACCTTCTCTTCGATCTGCGTGGGGTTCTGAGCCAAGGGCCGAGTCACTGGAACTGGAGCAGGTTTCGCCACAATCAACTTCGTTGCCGGCAAAAATGCTGGCTCCGGTTGCGTGACCGGGATTGCTGACGAAACCAAGGCGACATAGGTCGCCATCGGAGCCAATGCGCAACCGGCAAGGGCAACCAGACTCAGAAAGTAGCGGGTCTTGGTCTTTGCCGCACGCCAAAGGAGAGTGGTCGAGAAGAGAACGCCAGCGATCATCGCAATCTCCCAGGTGCTGTGCACCAACGTCCAGCCCAGCGCTTTGATGAATGTCATCCTACGATCTCCGTTCTGCTCAGGTTCATTGTGGTCCTCGTTTTTGCCCGCTCGATGATTATACGAAGAGTTTCGTATAATGGATGCAGAAAAGTACGAAGCTTTTCGTGGGCAAGAACGGCAGGGGACCTACAGGCCGGTTCGTCGTAACTCGTCCAGGTTCTTCACTCCGTCCCGCTGCATCAGCATCACGAGTTGTTCGAGTGCGTCCGGGACCATGTGGGGGCCGCCGTAGATCCAACCGGTGTAGATCTGGCACAGGTGAGCGCCGAAGCGGATCTTGTCGTAGATGTCCTGGCCGTTCATGATGCCACCCACGCCGATGAGGATCAGCGAGGGATCGGCGCTTCGGGCGAGGTGCGCGAGCACGGCGTCTGCCTTGATCTTTAGCGGGGCGCCCGACAATCCGCCGGCCTCGCCCGGATCATGGGTGATGCTCTCTCGTCCAATCGTCGTGTTGGTCGCGATGAGGCCAGTCAGTTTCGCTTCCTGAGCTACTGCGAGGACATCGTCGAGGGCATCCCACTCGAGATCAGGGGCAACCTTTACGAATAGGGGCTTTTTCGAGTCCACTTCACGCAGGGCGGAAAGGATCTCGAGCAGGGGGCCTTTCTCCTGGAGCGTTCGAAGCCCAGGCGTGTTCGGGGAACTCACGTTCACGACGAAGTAGTCGCCAAACGAATGCAGGAGTCGGTAGCTTTCCTGATAGTCGTTCGCCGCGTCGGCCAGCTCGGTGATCTTCGACTTGCCCAGATTTACGCCGACCGGAACCGACGACTTGGCGGAAGCAAGGCGGGTGGCCACCGAGGCGGCGCCCTCGTTGTTGAACCCGAGTCGATTGATCAGTCCCCGATCTTCAGGAACGCGGAACATCCGGGGTTTGGGATTCCCGGGTTGGGCGTGGTAAGTGACGGTGCCAACTTCCACGAACCCGAACCCAAGCTGATGCCAGTGATTCAGGGCGACCGCATTCTTGTCGAATCCGGCCGCGAGCCCCAATGGGTTCGGGAATTTGACCCCAAAAAGTGTCTGGGCGAGGCGAGGATCTTGAAAGCTGCGAGCTCGGAACACGCCTTTTTGAAGCATGTTCATCGCCATTTCGTGAATTCGTTCCGGGTCCATCGTAAACGCCATCGGACGCAAGATCGATTCATATAGGCTCATAACTTCATTATGTCCGTCTAGTATCCTGGCTACGTGAATCGACTCACCCTTTGGATTCTCGCCATCGGGTGCGGGGTCAGCGTCGCCAACCTTTACTACATCCAGCCTCTGCTGGCGATGGTTGCGGCTCAGTTTCACGTATCCCCGGGAACGACCGGAATTGCGGCGACGCTGACGCAAGTTGGATACGCGATTGGGATGCTCACCATCGTGCCTTTGGGAGACATGCTTGAGCGCCGTTCGCTGGTGACTCTCGTGACTTTCACGTCGGCAGTCATGCTCTTCGTGGTCGGCGTCTCGCCCTCTTTTGGCTTGCTGGCTGTTGGATCGCTCGCGCTGGGAGTCTCGACCGCGACGCCCCAACTCCTGGTTCCATTTGCCGCCACGCTGGCCGCTCCCGAGCAGAGGGGCCGGGTAGTCGGTTTCGTGATGTCCGGACTCCTGATTGGAATCCTCCTCGCTCGAACTGCGAGCGGTATGATGGCGGCGCACTTCGGGTGGCGCTCGATCTACTTCGTGGCGGCGGCGATGGTGACCGTCTTGGCCATCACGCTGAGACTGGTGCTTCCGAAGAGTCGCCCCACTCACACCGAAGGCTACGGACCTCTCTTGAAATCCCTCGGCCGCCTCGTGGTGGAAGAGCCGGTCCTTAGGCAGTCCGCCCTGTTTGGAGCGTGCCTGTTCGCCAGCTTCTCCGCATTTTGGACAAGTCTCTCGTTCCTGCTCGCGGGGCCGACTTTCCACATGGGACCAGAAGTGGTGGGGCGATTTGGACTGATAGGTGCCGCTGGCGCCCTGGCCGCGCCGCTGGTCGGTCGGTTCACCGACCGAGGTAGCCCTCGCACGGCCGTCCTTGCCGGCTTCGTTCTCGCACTCATTTCGTTCTTGATTTTTGGACTCTCTGCCGCCTCCGTTTTTGGGCTGATTGTGGGGGTTGTATTGATGGACGTCGGCGTTCAGGGGGGCCACATTTCGAATCAATCGCGGGTCTTCGCCCTCCGCCCGGAATTTCGAAGCCGGATGAACACGATCTACATGACCAGTTACTTCGTCGGCGGTTCGCTAGGATCCGCGCTAAGCGCCCAGGCTTGGACGAGATCTGGATGGGCGGGCGTATGTATGGTCGGCAGCGGCTTCCTCACTGTCGGCCTTTTAGGGTTCATGTTGACGCGAAGACGGTAGAGAACGTTTCACACACGTCTCGATCATTGAAGCAATCTTTTGTGATCGAAAACGATGGATGTGGATACCGACTCTCAAGGTCCGACGACCCAGGTCCTCCCAGTTGTACTTTTGATTTAAAACTGCCATGAACATCGATCGCCGGCCATTCGGCCACATCTCCAGATTGAAATGGAATCGCCTTGTCGTTAGTGTCATGGACGCAAAAGGTCCCCTCAACAACGAACGACTGCGATCAATTGGACTGTAATATCGGTCTTTAAGCTAACTTTCCGTACTATGATGTTATGAATTAGTTGTCACAAGAGACTTTTATTGCTATGCTAGTGAACCTATGATAAGAAAACTTGCATTCTCGTTCGGTCTACTTTCAGCATGCGCCGTAACATTTGGCCAAACCGCTCCTAAGGATAACCCCCCCTTCCAGATGGTTCTTGCAAGCAGGGCAGTTAAATCTGATCTGCAGTTCACCATTCAATCCAGGTCGTGGGCTGGTTTCGCATGGATTTTGCCCGACTGGGCTGACTACGCATACTATGGAACAGAGTTATGGGAGGCTGATTTGCCCAGCCCGGTTACTGGAACCGCTTACCTAATAATCTATGCAAAAAATGGAGCGGACGGTACATCTCCAGCGTCCGGTGAGGTTGGCGAGTTGTACCCGTACAATCAGAATGTCCTTTACGTGGCAGGTACTGTGAACGGCGGCGGAGGTTAGAATCCGCCAATGTTGTCGCTTCTCGCATTCATCAGTCTGAAGGCGCTCCAGAGCAATGGGGGCGCGATCCAACTCCCGACGGGAGAACGGATTACGCCATCCACCTATGGCAACCAACCGATAGTCGAGACTGTGAGTCCTGCAACCGAAAAGCAGATTATCGTCTCCTTCAGCAAGATACAAGCCTCACTTGCTATCGATCTTCCAGATGAATATCTCTCTTCTGGACCAATTCATAGGACGTTCCCAGTTATGCCGGACGACGTCCAGGTTCTTCGTTGCATCGCTAGATTGAGGGGAAGAGAATTATCCCTTAGTCAGGGCGGCTACGTCCTGTTTCGTCCCAGCCTAGATACACTTAGTTCCCCAGAAGGGGATAGGGTGCAGCAAACGATGGCTTGGCTTGGAAGGCTACAGCGCCAGAATCCGTCCCAATTCGCAGCACTCATTAACGGTGGGGCTGAATTGAGCAGGCTCGATGCCGAGGGACAAAGCCTTCTGGGTGCCTTTTGGGTAGGTAGCCCAAGGGCCGAAGCTGGACTAGCAGCCGGCACGCCAGTCACCGTACAGTTGGGAATGTTTCCCCGCTTGTTCAAGAACGGCATAGCAGATTCGTCGGCGAAGCTCGCCTACGCTACCCACGTTGCGGTGACTGGTCTGTCAAAGGCCACCTCCCAAGTCAAAACCGTTCCCATACCTTTTGCCCGGGCTTCTGATGGAACCCTCGATTTCGGACAGGGAAAGATCTTGATGGTTGCAGATCTGGCAAGCGAGGCTGGGGCCCAATTTGGCTTTGCGTACGTGGCCGAGCCCGCGTTTGCTCAAAAGCTAGTCTTCCTTAAAGGCAAATTTACTCGATCGCGAATGATTGAAGCTCTTCGTTTAATCGGGTCGGGAGGACCTCGCCTGCTCATCCGAGACTGGATGAACCGAGATCAGATGATCGAATTGAAAAGAAAGCTTATCAGGGGCAGTTTAGCCGCGCTAGAGGGACTCAATGACGACCGGATCGCTTACTTGAAGCACATCGTGGACAATCCCGGAGACCTCGATCCTAGTGAATTGGGAAAATATGGTTACCGTGAACGCGATTTGCAGGAAGCCACCACAGTTAAAATCGCATTCGAAATCTCAATGTCGAGCGATATTCACGAATACCATGATCCGAGGACGGGAGATCGCCGCATGCTGCCGGAAGGATGCCAAATCGTTCTGAACTGATCTCGCTAGTCAGTTAACGGCAATCGCTTAACAATCGCGCGCGCCCGTGCCTGCATCGAGGGCACTCCGCTGCCGAGAAACTCCGCCAGTCGCTGGTCGAGTTCGGCCCGGACGCCGGGGTCCGCAGCGACCAGCAGAGCAAACCCATCCAACGCCCAACAGCGGACGAACTTCTGCTCGTCGTCGATTCGTTCGCGCAGAGCTTGGATCACCGCGGGCCGTTCTTCTGCACTCCAGTGAAACAAAGGCAGCGCCCGCACGCACTGAAGGCGGCTCTCCCAAAACGGGCTCTGGAGCTGCCGTATGAACACGTCCTTATAAGGTTGAACCTGCGTGACATCTTCATGCAGGAGCTTTTCAAGGACGTCACAAGCCCGCATGGCCACCAACGGGTCGGTGTCGGAAGTGAGACACGCCAACTCCGCGACCGCCTCGGAATCGTCCCGGGCGAACGCCAGTGCCTGCGAAGCATGAGCGATCGATCGACGGTCACCTCCGGTGAGGAGATCGCGGAGTTGCATGTTTGTGATGTTACGCTAAATACTTCGCGATGCTAAACGTGTTGCCCTCGGTGTCCTTCACCCGGGCGATGTCGGCGACGCCGGGGATCGTCACTTTCGGGAGAGTGATCTCGCCGCCTTCGGCGACGATGATCGCGAGGACCCGGTCCACGTCATCCACGGTGATCGAACACTCGAAATTCCCGATCAGGGTTGGGAAAGGATCGGTCTGAACCTTCTGGATCGCGCCGTGAACTTCGCTTCCGGTATCGATCATATGGAAGCCGGGAGGTCCCCAAGCGGAAAACTTCCATCCGAAAGAGGCGGCATAGAATCGCATCGCCCGGTCCTCTTCCTGGACGTTGATCGCGAATTGAGAAAGCGAGTTGAGGGGAGATTTAAGGGACATGGCAACAGCGTATCCTTGACGACTTCTGGCGATATATGGCATGAATGGCAAAAGATGTCGAAATCTCGCCACGATGTCGATGAAGGGGTGCTGGTCCGGTTTTGGGCGCTGGATTTTTTGAGGCGTACGGTGATGGACTGGCCCCTAAGCGATTGGCCAAAGCTGATGTTCGCATCGGAAGGCACCCTTATGATCGAGTCAGAAGATCAGGTCTTGGTCCTTCCGCCGAATCGAGCGGCATGGATTGAGCCCCAGCGACGGCACCGGATGACCTGCTTCGGACCCACGAAAGTGCGGACCCTTTGCTTTCACCCGAATTCGAAGATTGCGACTCCATCCGGTCCGCTCCACGTGCGCCCGCTCATGAAGGAGTTGATCGTTGAGATCTGCCGCATTGGACCGTTGATGGCAGATTCGACCCTCCACAAGGCGATATCCGAGATGTTGAGGCATGAAATCGAGTCGGCGCCGCCGATCCCGGCGTTCATCCCACTGCCCTCAGACGAAATCGCCCGAAAAGCCGCACGGCTGATCCTGGAAGAGACCGACGAACGCAGAACCGCTTCGGAACTTGCTGCCGAAGTCGGATGTTCCCGACGAACCTTGGAGCGACGATTCTGCGACGACTCCGGCATGAGCCTCGGAAGGTGGTGTCAGCAGGCCCGGTTGCTCAAGTCCGTTCACCTTTTGGCGTCCAATGAAACGGTGGCCGAAACCGCGTTTCGTTCCGGTTATGCGGGGCCAAGCGCGTATATCCACGCTTTTCGGTCGCACTTCGGGGTCACGCCGAGTTCGTGGAGGCCGGTGGTTGCGGACGGGTAATAACCGTCGAACTCCGGGTATCAACCTTGCCATGCCACGGCGCAACGTGATTTTTCTTTTTACGGCTCTCGGTCCTCTTGCTCATGCTCAGGTGTCTGCTGAGATCGTGGGCGATATTCGCGTCGAGGCTCTATCTCCGACGCTTGTTCGCATCGAAAAGAAGGGACCACTGGGGTTTGAAGATCGGCCCACATTCCACGTAGTGGAAAGGAAGTGGCCGGGCATTCCTCTGAAGCGAGCCCAAGAGGGCAACGTAGTCGTGCTGAGCACTGGCAAATGGATGGTCATCGTGCCAGCTGACGCCCACGACCTTTCCAAGATCCAGATCGTGGACGGGTTCGGTCACTCATTGGCGACCGGAATTGACAAGGCGTCGAACAGCGAATGGCTCCCAGAACCGGGCACCAAATTCGGCTCCTGGGCATTCAAAGATGGTCCAAGAATCGTGCCATCGAAGTACGGACTGACCGCTGGCGACCCGAAAGACCCCCTCGCCGCCACGAGCGGCTGGGACCTCGGAAACGATGCCGACGACGTTTACGTTTTCCTCCCGAGTTCGAACTACCATCAGCTGAGATCGGAATACCTCCGACTGACCGGTCCCACCGAGATGCCTCCGCTGTACATGTTCGGGCTGATCGACAGCCGTTGGTTCCCCTACGACGAGAAAGGGGCCTTGGAGCGCATCGATGAATACCGAAAGCGAAAGATCCCCCTCGACGTGTTCGTTCTCGACACCGATTGGCGCATCGGCGGATCCGCTGGCTATGTGCCCGACCGCAAGTATCTCCCGAACCTGACTCGCTACTTCATGGAGGCGCATGCCAAGCACGTGAAGACGATGTTCAACGATCACCCTGAGCCCCGGGCAGTCGGCGCGCTCGACCCGATCGAGATGAACTACCGGACAGCCGGCCTGAGCAACATCCTGGACCAGGGCCTCGATGTGTGGTGGTACGACCGCAACTGGTACACCGGACTGCACGAGCCGCTTCCCGGACTTCGAAAGGAAGCGTGGGGCATGAAGCTTTACCGCGACGTCACCAAACGCGAACGCCCCGTGAGCCGTCCGGTGATCATGGCAAACGTCGATGGTATCGACAACGGGTTCCTTCACCGTCCGCCAAACGTGGCGACTCATCGCTACCCAGTTCAGTGGACCGGGGACACCTCTCCTAAGTGGGACACTCTGAAGCGCGCGGTTTCGAACGCATTGATTGAGGGTGTGCAAGGGGTGAATCCCTACGTCCACGAGGACCTCGGCGGGCATACGGACATGCCGACCCCAGACCTTTACGCCCGGTTCGCCGAGTATGGAAGCCTAGGACCCATCATGCGGTTCCACTGCACGAGGCCGCTGGATCACGCGCCGTGGGTATTCGGACCGGAGGCAGAGAAGATCGCCACCGACTACGTGAAGCTCCGATATCGGCTACTTCCACTTCTCTATACGAACGCCCACAATGCAACGACGACGGGAGAGCCGCTGGTTCGAAGGCTAGACCTCCAGTACCCGGGGTCGAAAGACGCCCAACGGAACGACCAGTTCCTCGTGGGCCACGACCTGCTAGTGGCGCCGGTAGTCTCCGACACCCAGGGAATCGCGTTGACTCCCGACCTGTTCCACACTCCGGACGGTCAACCTGGGCTAAAGGCCGAGTACTTTACGAATCAGGATCTCCAAGGAGAGCCGGCTGTGGTTCGAACCGATGCCGCGCTCGATTTCGACTGGGATCAAGGCTCCCCGGATCCGAAGATCCCCAACACCCACTTCTCGGCCCGCTGGACCGGAAAGATCGGCCCGTTCCCTGCCGGTCAGCCGGTGAAGCTTTCGATCACCGCCGACGACGGTGTGCGAGTTTGGATCGACGGCAAGCCGGTCGTTGACGAGTGGCACGCTCAAGACTCGGTGACCACGGTGATGCAGGAAGCCCTGCAGCCGGGGACCGTTCACGACCTGAAGGTGGAGTTCTACCAGGGGATCGGCGGCTCGCTTTGTCGCCTTCAGGCCCAGGGTGAGGCCTCAACTGCTGGTCGTCGCACCGTCTGGATTCCCGACGGTACATGGACGAACGTCTGGAATGGCGAGCAGATCGTCGGTCCGAAGACCATAGACACCGCGTCTCCGCTTGCGGAAATGCCGATGTTTTTGCGACAAGGGGCGATCATCCCGATCGCGCCGGATATGCAGTACACCAGCGAACATTCGTGGTCGCCCCTAACGCTTGAGGTCTATCCGAGTGAGAAGGTCTCCAACTTCACCCTCTACGAGGACGATGGCAAAACGAACGCGTATCTGACCGGTGGATCACGAACCACCAAGATCTTCACGCGCATCTCGAACGGCTCGATCCTTCTTACGATCGGCGCGGTTTCGGGCACCTACGAGGGCGCCAGCGAAGAGAGGGCCTGGAAGGTCCGATTCCACATCCCCCGAGGGATGAAGGTTACGAGCGTGGGAATCCAAGGGCCTGGAAAGGGCAAGTCGAGACTCATTCCGGCGGTCGGGAAGGTGGAGCAGCCGCTTTCCGGAGTCGGCCCTGCCGCTGGTGACGACGTCTTAGAAGTCGAAATCCCCGAGTCGGCCGTGACCGAATCTCACGTCATCACGATCAAGTAGGATCGTTGCTACGCCCAGACCCAGGGTAGCCGCTGGCTCCTGCCTTCGGATTCCGGTTATCGCAGAGTTGGCCAGCGAGAGCCACGGGCAGGAACCCATGACTACGCCTGCGGTTCCGGTCATCGCAGAGTTGGCCAGCGAGGGCCACGGGCAGGAACCCGTGGCTACAACCTAGACCATATTTTAGGGAAATCGGAGGTCGTCGGTGCGATGTCCGCAGCGCGGATTACAATACGCCCCTCCCATCCATGGCCCAAGGCGATCGTCCGGGTAGGCTTCGCCGAATGAAAACGGTTCTCCCCGGTCGCCTAGCGGCGACGGCTCTCGGATTGGCCATCGTCGCGCTGTCTTTCGGGCAGGACAACTATGAGATTCAGGTGTATGGATCGAGCACGGTGAGCAAGGGACATACGATGGTGGAGCTCCATTCCAACTACACCTTCCTCGGCTCGACTTCGATGGTGAACGGGATGTATCCCACTCAGAACGCGCTTCACGAGACCATCGAGATCACCCACGGGTGGAACGACAATTTTGAGACAGGCTTCTACTTCTTCACAAGTCAGCGAGAGGGACAGGGGTATCAGTACGTCGGCAGCCACATCCGCCCACGAGTGAAGGTTCCGGACTCCTGGAAATGGCCGGTCGGCGCCAGCCTTTCGATGGAAGTCGGCTATCAGCGGCAGCAATACGCTCCCGACACATGGGACTTCGAAATCCGCCCGATCATCGACAAGACATGGGGCAAGTTTTACGCTGCCTTCAATCCAGCGCTGGAACTCGCACTCGCGGGTCCGGATAGCTCCCAAGGTTATGGATTCTCCCCCAATGTAAAGGTGAGCTACGACGCCACGAAAGCGGTCACCCTCGGCTTCGAGTACTACGGCGGGTTTGGCCCAATCACCGACTTCGCTCCGCGAAAGGAACAGCAGCAACAGCTGTTCGCCGCTCTCGATCTGAACATCAGTGAGGAGTGGGAGTTTAACGCGGGCGTCGGGCTCGGCTGGACGGAGTCGACGGATCGCTTGATCGCGAAGTGCATCGTTGGACGACGATTCTCTTTTTAGGGAACTGACCTTTTGAGCCCACGTGGAGTGCTGTGGCTGGGAGAGTGTTGCGGTGGGATGTGCAGATAAACCGCTAAGGCAGCAAACTATTTGGAGTGCGCGGGCTTGACCGCGCTTTGATCAGCACGGCTTGTCTTCCGATCCCGCCGAGCGGAGCGAGGGAAATGAACGCAGTGAATCGGGAACGTGCGTGGAGAGTTTGAGACAATCGTAGGCTCAAATAAACCCTTGGACCCCATCGTGGGCTACCCTACACGTGCGTCAAGCCGCACTGTAAATAGCGGCGTCAAGACCACCGCAGTCCATACAGCACGTAAAAAGTCACCCGGAACGCCCAATGCAACACCCTCCAAGACCGCCGCACTCCAAATGGCTGGGAGGTAGTTTCCGGGTTTTCTCAACTCGGGCCACATAATCCAAACTTTGAAAGGATCGATAGTCCCAGTAATCACAACCGAAAAGATTTTTCGTCGTAAGCTGTACCAACATGGCTGAGCGCAAGGTCTTTCCTGGCATCACGACGGATGCCTTTACATCGGACGCCGATCGGTGGGCACTCGACAAGCTTCAGAAGGTCCCGCTCCTTCCGACAGTGATCAAGAAGTTTCATGAGTTGGGGTTCGATCGATGGATGTACGTCCATAACCTTGGCACTTCGGTGCGCTGCGGGCCTAATCAATACCCTACGCTCTACAACATCCTGCACGAGTGCTGCAAGATCTTGGACATGCCGGAGCCGGAACTCTACGTGAGCTCCAATCCGTATCCAAACGCTTTCGCGGGCGGCATTGAGAGACCTTATATCACGCTCCGTTCCTCGATCATCAACACGATGAACGACGAGGAGTTGTACTACTTGATCGGCCACGAACTGGGCCACATCAAGGCCAATCACGTCCTCTATTTCTCGGTCTACACGAGCCTGTGGGCGATCATGGAAGCGCTCGGTCTCAGCCTCTCTCCGGCCGGTAGCGCCATCAGCTACGGTCTCCTGTTTGCGTTCTACGAGTGGTCCAGACAGGCCGAATTCTCGGCAGATCGCGCGGGCGCCATCTGCAGCCAGTCGCGAGACAACTGCATCGACGCGATCGTGAAGTTGACGGCGGGGCCCAGCCGACTTGAGAGCGAAGTCAGCCGCGAGGCCTTCATCGATCAGGCGCGCACCTACCAGGATCTCGACTTCCGGGATCAGATGGGCAAGGGCCTCTTGTTCATGCTTTACCGCAAGAACTACACGCATCCTCTGCCCGTCCACCGAGCCCAAGCGCTCGATCTGTGGTTCCAAAGCGGAGGGTTCGACCGAATCCTCAGTGGAGACTACGCGAAAGAAAAAGCGGCCTAATCACGGTAGCCGCAAAGCTGACGATAACGAGTCAGCACATGACGAATATAGGCTTGGGTCTCGCGGTACGGCGGGACCCCGCCATGTCTTCGGACGGCGCCCTCGCCTGCGTTGTAAGCGGCGAGCATCAGCAGGTAGCTCCGTCCCCAATCACCGGTTTGCCGATAGTAGTCTTTGAGGTGGGTGTAGATGAGCTTCACGCATCCTTCGATGTTCGAGAGGCTGTCGTAGGCGTTGCGCACTCCCATCCATTCGGCGGTTCCCGGCATCAACTGCCCCAGACCCATCGCACCCGTTCGGCTCGTGCTTGTCGGGTCGAAATCGCTTTCCACCATCACGAGGGCAACGATGAGTCGCGGATCGATCTGACCGTACTTGTAGCTATAGGCGAGAATCGCGGTGGCAATCCGATCGGCTTCATCCTTGGATAACTTCGGGTTGTGATGTCGAATAAAGTTGGAGTAGTAAGGCGTCAGCTTGCTGGAAGGTAGGTAAACCTGATGGACCGAATCTCCACGCGAGGCCAAAACCGTATTTCGAGGCTTAGTGGGAGTGGGAGTGGGAGTGGGTGTAGGCTTCGATTGGCTGGCGGCAAGGTCATCGGCGTGAACCACTTCCTCGGTAGTGGCCGATAGCAGCGTGAGCCGCAACGGCGCCGATTCTTGCTCACGCGTCGCTCGCACGATAAGCCGAACTCGAATGTCTCCGGATGCCATCCACTCCGGGAGGGCATCGGCTTCGATGACGAGCGTCTCTCCGCTATTCCGCTCAAGTTGGATCATTCGAGCGCCGTAACTGATCTTAAAGGTGCCCTTCACCGTGCCTTCGAGTTCGCAAATCTTGGAACCGATAAGCGCATCGAGCACTTCTTGGCTGGCCGGATGAGTGATTCCCTGTTGATGCCGCATCCGCAGGTACTCACCGGGCGTCTGAGAAGAGGCCAGGCTGACCAATGCGATCAGGGACAAGAGGAAAGGTCGCGTCATCGAAAGCAACCCGATTTGTGCCCTTGGGAGGGCACATTCAATACTCGGTGGCGGAGAGATCGGGATTCGAACCCGAGAACAGGCTTAAAACCCATTACCCACTTAGCAGGCGGGCGCTTTCGTCCACTCAGCCATCTCTCCGCGCGGACTGCCCTGATTATACCGGCTCTACCGCGCAAAAAAAACCGGAACGTTGATTCGGATATGGAAACACGTTCCGGAGAGGAGAGGTTGCATTGTTGCTTTCGGTCGCTTCTATGCGACTCTTGTCTATCTTTCCTGACGCCGAGTGTCAGAGATCTGTTGCGTTTGACCACCGCTCGTAAGAATACGTAGGACCTATTCCAAATCCTGTGGAACATTGCTGGTGGCGCCAGGGGTGGGCCTTGGGAGGAAGTATGTCCAGCGAGACACTGCATTTAGGGGTGATGGCAAATAGCGTTGTCCGGGAGTTAGCCAACATCGGGCTTGCCCATGCGACGACGGCCATGGCCGAATTAACCGGAAAAACTTTTGATATGGCGGTGCCAGAGGTTGAGTCCGTGGCACTGGAACGATTGCCGAGCATTCTCGGTGATCCAAACGGCCTTACGGTCGCGACTTATATGTCTATCGACGGCGACGTCGGAGGACACATTGCGTTCTTGATGCCCTGGCATTCGGCTCAGCAGCTTTGGCTCATGTTAGTCGGCGATGCGCCGACGAGTCCGGATGACGTGTCAGACCTTCACGCGTCCGTCGCCCTGGAGGTGGGAAATATGGTCAATGCGGGCCTTTTGAATTCAATTAGCGACATGACTGGACTCTCGCTTCATGCGACGCCGCCGCAGGTTTCAATGGACATGACCGCGGCAGTCGTCGCAAGCATCGTTTGCGAAGCGAGCTTCGTGGATTCCGTAGCGCTCTCGATTCAGACTGAGATCTTTGACCTCAGCCACCGCGTTTCGGGTTTCTTCGTTTACATCCCCACGGTTGGCGGCCTGCGTTCGGTCTTCCAGAGTCTAGGCGTTCTGGAGGCTGCTTAAGATGGCGGTGGCGTCCAACGTTCTCGTCGGGATGGCAGAGATCCACGTACTCAAGGGCTCGGGAGGTTTCTCCTGTTTGGGCCTTGGGAGTTGCATTGGGCTTTGCATGATGGACCCCACGGCGCAGGTCGCCGGGATGGCTCACGTCATGTTGCCCGAAGCCTTTGCCGACCGAGCCGGGGAGAAGCCCGGAAAATTTGCCGATACTGCAGTGCCTGAACTGCTAGCACTACTGGAGAAAGCCGGTGCAAGACCCGAAAGATTAGTGTGTGCCATCGCCGGAGGAGCTCAGGTCTTCAAGTTCGGCGCTGAAGGCACAAATCGTCTGGAGATCGGTCGTCGAAACGCCGAAGCTGTACTAACACACTTGAAATCTCGTGGATATACACCAAGGGGCCAAGAGGTCGGAGGATCTCTGGGCAGGACGATGACACTCGTGATTGAAACGGGAATCATCACCGTTCGAACGGTTACTCAAGGAGAGAAAACGCTGTGCAACCTACGCGCCTAACTCCGAAACTTTCGCCGACACTGACGATTGAAGATATCGTCTCGCGAACGGCCGATCTACCGACACTTCCCGCCGCCGCCCTCGCCGTGATGCGAGAGAGCGAATCGGCAACCGGATCTGCTCAATCGGTTGGCAAATACCTCGCCCAGGACGGCGCGCTGGCGGCTCGTGTTCTCCGACTGGCCAACTCCTCTTACTACGGACTGTCTCGAAGCGTCCTCGACGTTTCGGAAGCGGTGGTGGTTCTTGGAATGCGCAACGTACGCAACCTTGCGATGGTCGCCTCCACTTACCCGTGGATGAACAAGCCGCTCAAGGGTTACGCACTCGCTCCAAACGAGATGTGGCGTCACTCCTTCGGAGTTGCGGTTGCCGCAAGTCTTACCGCCGAGAAATCTCGCAAGGTCTCCGCCGACGAAGCGTTCGTAGCCGGACTCCTGCACGATCTTGGCAAAACAGCCATCAGCGTTTGGTTAGAGAACAAGCTTCCTGCGATGCTCCGCATCGCCGAGAAGGAAGGTCTCCCATTCGACGCGGTGGAACGAAAGGTTTTGGGCTACGACCACATGGAAGTCGGCGCCCACATGGCGGAGAGTTGGAATCTTCCCCAAACCCTCGTCGACGTCATGCGCTATCACCACCGGCCGAGCGAGCTTACGCCTACAAACGCCATGGTCGACTGCGTGCACATCGGCGACTACCTTGCTGGAAGCATGGGCTTCGGACTCGGAGGCGATGGACTCGGATACCAGTTCGACGAAAATGCGCTTTCCCGCGTTGGATTGGGCGTTGACGATCTCGACAGCCTAGCCGATGCCTTTATGGTGAGTTACGACCAGCACGAACGCTTGTTCGAGGAAACAAAATGATGAATCGCACTAGGGTTCTTGTAGTCGATGATTCGATCTTCATCCGGCAGATGCTGGTGGATGCTCTTTCATCGCAGCCCGACTTCGAAGTTGTAGGTTCTGCGAAAGATGGACAGGATGCCTTGGCTAAGGTCGAGGCGCTCAAGCCGGACGTCGTGACCATGGATGTTGAGATGCCGCGAATGAACGGCCTTGAAGCGCTTCGGCGAATCATGGCCGTCCGGCCGATCCCGGTGATTATGGTGAGCACCCTCACCGCCGCCGGAACGGCGACCACGCTGCAATCGCTTGAGGCAGGCGCCGTCGATTTCGTGTGCAAACCGACTGGCGGCGCGGTCGCGGCGGTAAGAGCGCTTCGAGAGGATCTGTTCGATAAGATCCGAGCCGCTCGATCCGCCAAGGTGGGCCAGGCGGCTAAGCAGGGCGTTCGCCTTGTTCGACCCGTCGCTTCCTCGGACAAGGTGATTCTCATCGCCTGTTCGACGGGCGGTCCGCGGGCGCTAACCACGCTCTTCGAGCACATGCCGAAGGGTCTCACGGTTCCCGTTCTGATCGTTCAGCACATGCCGGCCGGGTTCATCGATAGCCTTGCAAAGCGACTCGATCGGATCGGCACCCTGCCCTGCGCAGAGGCTCATCCGGGCGACTGCGTGACGCCGGGCCAGGCGCTCATCGCTCCTTCGGGAACGCACATGAGCGTGATGAACGGCGGAGAACTCATCTTCTCCGACGAACCGACGCTACATGGCGTAAAGCCAGCTGCTGACTACCTCTTTAAAAGTGCCGCTAAGGTTTACGGAAGCCGGTGCCTGGGTTCCATCCTGACGGGGATGGGCCGCGATGGAGCCGATGGCGCCCTGTGCGTCAAAAATGCCGGCGGCATCGTTTACGGCGAAAGCGAAGACACCTGCACCGTTTATGGAATGCCCAGAGCCGCCAAGGCCCTGGGCGCCATCGAGCAGGAAGTTCCGATCGAAGACATGGCGGGAGCACTCGTATCCTCTCTGCACGGGAGGATAGCGCATGCCGGCTGAGACAGAATGGACGCACCTATACGCGACGATCAAGAAGAAGATCGGGCTTGACCTGAACCTGTACAAGCAGGAGCAGCTTCGACGCCGCGTACTTGGCAGTATTGAGAGCAAGGGCTTCTCAGGAATTCCCGAGCTCGCAAAAGCGGTCGAAGCAGACGAAAACGTTTGTAAGTGGCTGATCGACCGACTCGCCATCAACGTTTCCGAGCTCTACCGAAACCCTGAAAAGTGGGTCGAGCTAGAGACGAAAGTGCTCCCAATGCTCCTTGCTCATACGCAAAAGCTCAAGATTTGGAGTGCAGGTTGCTCGTTTGGCGCGGAAGCCCACACGCTCTCCTGCATTTTGGAAAACAAGTTTCAAGGATCTCACACGATCCTTGGTACGGACATCGACGCAGCCGCTCTCGACCAGGCCAAGCAAGGCAATTTTTGCGAAGCCGACGTGAGAGGTGTGCCTCCGACAATTCTCGACCGATACTTTACTCGGGCCGGTGAGCGGTGGCAAGCAAAAGATTCGATTCGCAAGAATCTCACGTTCCGACGTGGAGACTTGCTGTCGGACAAGTTTGATACGGGTTACGACCTAATCCTTTGCAGGAACGTTGTGATCTATTTTACGGAAGAGGCTAAAGACGTGCTCTATCGAAGATTCTTCGAAGCGCTCAAGCCGGGAGGAGTGCTGTTTGTGGGCGGGACCGAACGCATCTTTAACAGCAGGCAGGTAGGGTTCGAAGCCCCACTGCCCTTCTTCTATCAAAGACCTCTGGAGGGGGATAACCGATGGCGAAACGCATCTTAATTACTGACGACGCACTGTTCATGAGGGTGACCCTCAAGAACATCCTTACACAGAACGGCTACGAAGTTGTTGGCGAGGCAGCTAACGGAGTCGAGTCCGTTGAGTTGTACAAGCAGCTCAAACCGGACGTGGTGACGATGGACATTACCATGCCAGAAATGGATGGACTTCAGGCACTCAAGGAGATCCGGGCTCTGGATCCAAACGCGAGTATCGTGATGTGCACCGCAATGGGACAGAAGAACATGGTTGTGGAAGCGATCCAAGCCGGAGCAAAGGACTTCATCGTGAAGCCGTTCCAGCCGGACCGCGTTCTTGAGGCTATGTCCAAGTTGGCGGCTTAACGATGATGAAGGTTCAGTACGTTAGCCCGTTCGCAGAGGCAGCCGTCTCCGTGTTCGAGATGCTCGTAGGCATGACCCCGGAAAGAGGTCAGCTTGCGGCTCGCCCCCAACTCTTCACGACTCAGCAAGTCAACATCGTTTGCGGTATCACGGGACCTGTCGAGGGTCTCGTCATCTACGGCACGTCGATGAACTCTGCGCTGAAGATCGCGTCGAAGATGATCGGTATGCCCGTGACTCAGTTCGACCAGCTCGTTGCTTCGGCAATCGGCGAACTCGGAAACATGATCACCGGTAACTCGGCGTCGCTCCTCGCCGCTCAAGGATTCGGATGCGACATCACGCCTCCGACGATCATCCGTGGCACCAACGTCAAGATCACAACGGTCGATATCCCCGCCCTCGTGATCCCGTTGAACCTCAAGGAACTCGGCACGTTCGAAGTGAACGTCAGCCTCCAAGAGCGCCGCAAGCTCGCTGCGTAAGCAGCCCGCTGGACACCAAGACGCCGTTCGACTCGAAAGAGTCGAACGGCGTTTTTGCGTTTGGAGAGCTGGAGTTTTGATGCATTTATACGAAGCCCTTCGTATAATGAAATCAAGGCATGGAAACGAAACCAACAAACAGCGAGCTCGAAATCCTGCACGTGCTGTGGCAGAGAGGTCCCAGCCTGGTGCGAGACGTCCACGACGAACTCAGCAAGCGGCGAACCACCGGGTACACCACCGTGCTTAAACTGATGCAGATCATGGCGGAAAAGGGGCTGGTTCGTCGCAACGAAGACAACCGCGCCCACGTCTACCATGCAATGGTGTCGGAATCGGAGACTCAGAAAGGTCTGACCGACGATCTCGTCGACCGAATGTTCGGCGGGTCAGCTCATCGCCTCGCCCTCCACGCCCTCGGGTCTCAGAAAGCAACTCCGGAGGAGCTTTCCGAGATTCGCCGACTCCTTGACCAGATGGAGGAACGGAGCTGAGAAGAGACGTAATACTGGGGATCTTGGCGGCAATATCGATCGTGATCGCTTCTGCCACGTGGTCCTTTGTTTTGGCCAACAATTCTGGGACGACGCTCACGGGTCGCGTGCTGACGCCCGAAGGGAAGCCCGCCGCTGGCGCCTACGTGGGGGTCGTAGTCCTGCGGTCGAACTCCAAGCTTAAGGCGCAAACTCAAGCGGTCACCGACCAAGACGGCAACTATCGGATCTCACTTCCGGACTCCCAGCCACCGACATACGTTGCGAGAGCCTATCTCGCGGGATATGGCGTGCCACCTGAGGCGTTGACCAGTACCACTCACCTGACGATACGTCTGGCCAATTCGGAGCGGACAACCGTGCGCGTGGTCGACGCCGTGGGGCAGCCGGTCCGCAGTCTTTGGATTGGATCGTATGAATTGGCAGGGCGGGAACTGCCCGACAAGTTCAGGCTCCACCTGGCGCGACCCACCGACCGACTCGGTGAGGTCTCTTTTGACTACGTCCCAGTCGGGGAAAGTAGTGCTTTCGAGGCATGCGACCGTGGAGTAACGCTCCGAGAGATCGCCACCACCACCCAAGGCCTTCGCCAATTCGTCGCCGAACAGGAGGCAAAGATCGTTGGGACACTCAAGCTGAACGACCAACCGGTTCCCAACGTGTACATTGCCTGCCAGGCCGGTTCCCCGAAGCGAAGTCTCCCTGGGAGAACCGACGAGCACGGCCATTTCGAGATTAACCACGTGCCGCCCGGCTGTATAAAACTAGACGCCATCGGTTCGACCCGCTCCACCCCATTCCCCGATGCCCGGCTTGATCTGACCGCGAAGCAAGGTGAGACGAAGACGGTGCAATGGGATCTGAGTGCCCCCGGATAAAGACTGGTCTTACAGCCCACCCGTTATGGTGTCTGAAGGACGGCCCTCTCAGTTCGCGGTTGATTGGTTTGGGCGGGCACAGCGGGAGGGAAGGCTAAAAGCCCGAAATTTCTTCCAGACGGGGCTGGCATCCGCCGATCTGGTCCGGTGAAACGACCCTCCGAACGCGATTACCTGGCCATCGAACCCTGCTTCGCATTTCGAAGCATGAGCAAGATCTTCTTATCCTTAGCTAGATCGGCGGCGGCGGGAGAGCCCTGGTCTCTCAGGTCAGGGTCCGCTCCCAATTCAAGCAAGACCTTCACCGCTTCTTCCTTCGCACTCTCAGCCGCAGTTTGCAACGGCGTGTACCATCCCGCGTCCGGAAGGCAGTTGACGTCCGCTCCGTTGCGAACTAAGCTCCGGATCTCCCGTACGTCTCCGTGCGCCGCGGCATCTACAAGTTGCTGGCACGAAGCCGCATTGTCACCACCGAAGAGCAATGACATTACGTTCAGCACGATAGCGGCAGGCACCGCAGCCATGAAAAGAAGGACCAGAAGCTTTATCCTTCCACGGTAACGCCCGGAACTCATCTTCCTTCCTTCGCCGAAATTGACCAAGACAAATTTTGCATCAACGTACAGATAGTACGGAACCTGGACGCAGTCCGATTCCACCCCGCAGCCCCTGGAAAAGACGGAAAGCCTGACAGTACCGAGACGGGATCATTATAGGGCTCCGCCCATCACTGACCAAATGAAGCCCCGATTAGCGTCTGAGTGCCGTGCTCGGATTGTTTCAAGGTCGCCAGGAGGGGAGAATCATTGATTCACATGAGCGACCTAACAAGAGCTGGATTCAAAATCGGGCATTGATTACCGTGAGTGAGCTCCTGGCTGGGCCTTAGAATTCGCATACTTTGCCAGAAACTGTGAAAGCAGCATGAACGCCCTCGGGCTCAGTCCAAACTCCTTGCCATCGGGAGTTCGCATCCCACCTTCCGCGTCCACGAGGTAGCGTCTACCATCCCGAAATGAGATTTCCAGACACGTCTTGTAATACGTAAACCCCCAACCTTTATAGGTGCGCTCTGAAAGCTGGCTCATGATCCACAGTCGGTCCTCGGTCTCGGAGATATGGAGTTCGTTAGCCTTTTCGAACCCTTGCAAACCTATTAATCCATAGCGACGCCCGCCGAAGTCTCGATACCGTACTCGAAGGAATTCCGGGTATCCATCCTTTCCAAGAGGAGTATCGATCGGTGGGATCGGTGCATCTAGACTGTCAATTGCCACACCTCTCGCTGGATCGCCATTGGCAAAGTAGATCTCCAATAAGAGAGACGTACTCTTCAGCGAGGCCCACCTTTTGCCGGCAACCGCTGGGTTCACGCGGACACGGAGTTGATTCTCCTTTAAAAGCCCATCGATGTAGTCGAGCTGTGACTTATCGGCGTTTTTTGCTGTTTTCGATAGCAGCCTTGGTTTCCACGGTCCATTCGAATCAAGTGACGGAATAATCCCTCTACCCTGTCCTTCAACAAAGGAGTGAATTACGGAGAAAAGCTGCACCCCCGCGAAAACCTCTGGGCTGGATGGAGATTTGCCACCGGGCTGATAACTAGAGTCTGGATGCATCTGGACTCGCGAGGAGATTCGGCCTGCTGTTAAGCAAACAGCCAAACCCAGAATATGTATGCCTGCGTTAATCATCTCTGAATATGCCTGATGTGTCCACTTTATACTGAAATTCCTTGACACAAGTGCCGCGCATGCACATCGCAAAAACAGCTGATCCTATATCTAAGCCCTTATGTTTCGCGAGATATGCTTGACGCCTAACAGCACACCACGTCGAATCGACTCTGATCTTTAGTCGACGTTCGAAACATTGCCTTGTGATGCAATTCTAGATTATGAACCTGCGTCAACCAATCGTTCGATATTCGAACCGGACAACCTTCTGTCAACTTTTAGTTCAGACCGTTTGAGGGCCGAATGGCTCTACTGGGGTAGTTTACATACTGTCCACAGCTAAGGTGGGTTTTGCTCGAAATCCAAGTTGTAGGAAGCACCTCCCAACCAGCCAAAACGGAGGACCCCATGAAACTCACTTTGAGTTGAATTCTCCGCCGCGAGGAAGGGAGAAGCCTGGCTGTTAACCGTTTCCAGTCTTTGCCTACGGATTGATGGCTCCAAGGACGACAGCGCACGTGAGACGCCTTCAAGATTCGTGGGCCATCGCCCCATGCGCGCTCGTTCGGATTGGAGGTAGTCAGATTTGAGATAGACCATATGTTGAACTTCCTCCTGTCTCCTTTCTGCGAACATCAAGGTGACGATGCCAATTGCAGCCAGGCAGAATATCACCGCCACATACCTGCATTTTGCTTTGAAGTCAGAATTCATCCAGCCAAACATTGGCTCCCTCAGCTGCTTTCGTGTGTCTTCCGCCCATATGCAATCCGAATGCGATCAAAGCGTGTCTTTATGGCGATAGTGGAGGGTACTCCAATACCATGGTGTTCCTTGGCGTCCGTGCGTCCCAAGCCTCCTGTGTTAAGTGCTTGCTCGCAAGTAGTTCGCCGGTCTTGGCGTCCAGAAACTTTATTTCGGATATGAACGGCACCATTCCATAAGCCTCCATGCCAGTTTTTGGAGGAATCGCTTTGCTTCGATTGTTGGGTCCATTACCCATCTCCGCTTCCAGAAAGATGGTTCGTTCGCTATTGTTTACTAGGTAGAGATCAGGGTAGTCCGTACAACCCGGTGCGGTGAGGAGAAACGAAAGAGCGGCAACGACAAGCAAAAGCTTGCTCCACATTTGCTGCCGATTGACTGCCGCTACGGGATACTCACTTGAATTTCTGTCGTTTTTCATGGGTGTTCCTCTATCGTTCACCATCGCTTACTGGATTTCGAGCGTTAGAGGACTGTTTGCGCAGCTTCCGTTTGGACCAATAGAAACTGGCTTCAGACGGGATGAGATGGCCCGAGAACAGTGTCGCTAAGCGATTACTCGTTATCCTTTGCATTACGATTGAAAAGCCTAACCACACGATCAGCCACGATGATGATGAAGAATACGCTCACCAAGCAGACAATCACGGCCGTACCTCGATGCTGAACGTCGAATACCCCCCAGATGAGAGACCCAACTGGTATCAGTAAGCCCGAGCACCAAGCGAATATAACTACTGATCGATCGCTCATGAACTTAAAAGTGAATTGCGGCTTGTTGTACCAGGCGAATTCCGAATGGTCTTGAGACCACTCTCGAATGGCGAAGACCACCTGATTGGCAAGGGATAGTAACCGAACCCTCGCAGTTGGCGTCGCTACTTCTCCTTATATTCTTCCAAAACCAACCGAACTCCTACGTCGGCATCGGTCCCCGGAGGAAACGAACGATTGGTGTATCCAAACACATGGAGATACTGCGCCTTGACCGCAAGGCGGTCGTTGCCGACCCAACTTAAGGAGATCCCGTCAGCACTCGGAGGGCCCTGAAAGCCAAACGACAAGAAATGACCACTTCCACAGTCTTTGGCAATCTCGGGCTTTTCTCCTTTTAAAACAACGTAACACTCCCCGGAACAGCCGTCTGTTCCAGTTGAGTTACAGTCGGAAGCCACCACCGCATCTAGTCGACCGTCAGGGGACGTGGTTCTTGACAGCACTGCCAGTGGCATCGTCTTGCCACAGCCCATGCCGCCTGCCCAAGCAAGAACCATCATTCCGATCGTCAACACTATGCGCCTAATTCCCAAACTCATAAGTGGAATACCCTTTTCGAATAAATTTTGGGTCACGATACTGATCTCTGTTCGCGGACGCAATTCCAAGGTACCGGCAGGAAGCCGAGTTTCTGCCATAACCCCGCGTGGAAAGCACCCGACCATCCTCCTCGCTGAAGTCAGTTGGCCAGCGGCTTGACTTTTTGCTCCGGGCCCTTCATGCGGCAAGCCTTTGTTACCACCTTTACAGATCGATAATTACTTACGCTTACAATAAATCCACGAAAATGCTATGCTAGGGAGCCCGGAACCACAGGGTTTAACCGCGCAAGCTGTCTTCTAAGGGAGCTTTGGGCAGACCGAGTGGTGCTTCCAAGGGGTACTCAGTTGGTACACAGCATGCCTCACACCCGCCCTCCTCTCAGTCGTTGTTTTGTCCAACCGCAAATCACCGCTCGTAGCGTTCAAGCCATCATCTCGGCCCTACTTGCCCTCGCGATGGTTGTCATCCTGTGTGGCTGTGGCGGATCTGGGAACTCAACTCCTGCCCTCGTTGCACCGACGGTGGACATCTTTTGGGCTCAGAGATCAAAGAGCTTCTCGGGACCTTCATCCGCGCTTTCCTTGACCATCACGGTCGGCGACGTCCCCAATTTGGTGAGCCCTGCCACTTTGACCGTCAATCGGAATGCATCAACCTCAGCCTATTCGCAAACGTATGCGATTCCCACCACCCTACGCCCTGGGCCCGTTCAGGTCACCGCACTCTTTTACTCGGCACAAAACGGTCAAGGGACGCTCGTCGGGACCGCGACCTCGGCGGCAATTCTGACTCCCCAAGGAGCCTTAACCAACTCCGATGGGACATTTCTTGGGGGCATTCAGACCGTCGGCACCGTGGCAAACGTCGCCGTAGATTCGGGCCAATCCGTAAATTTCGGATCGTCCAAACAACTTAGCTTCACCGCAAGAGATAGTAGCAACAACGTACTGGCCCTGTCTCCCGGATCCGCAACTTGGATGACCTCCGGCGGACATACAACCTCCACCAACGATGGGATCGCAACTGGCTTGTTCGTCGGCACAGACACCGCTCAGGTGACGGTAGACAACATCCAGAGCCCGGTAGCTTCAATCGCCGTGACTTTGGCCGCAACCAGTAACTTCCTCTTGGTAAATCAGACGGTGTCCGCTCTGGTTTACAACCAAGCTGACGGCAAGCTGTATGGCGCGGTTCCCTCGACGGCAGCTTCGAATCCCAATTCTGTCGTCTCAATCGACCCAATGACTGGTGCGATTATCAACATTGTCCAGGTGGGAAGCAATCCTTCCACGCTGGCTCTCTCCGACGATGGATCGATGTTGTATGTCGGGCTCAGCGGAGCCTCGTCGATTCAACCGATCTCCTTGCCCACGATGGCCACTCAGCCCGCCATTGACTTAGGAAGCGACTCCGGAGGGCCCTTTTCTGCTGCCTGTATCGCGGTCGTCCCAGGTTCGGCGCGAACGATCGTCGTTTCTCTCACCTACACGACTGGAAATCCCTCCCAGACAATCGAAGTAATCGACAACGGCGTGGTCAGACCGAACACCCTCAACACCTTCGCTCCAGGCAAGAACATCCTGACGTTTAAGCCTAGCTCCAGTACGGTGGTTGTTTCGAGCACGTTCGGCGGACTAGTTTGTTCGGTTGACGCTAACGGAATCCAACAGACTGGGTCGTTTCCGGGACTGCAGAGCGGAGTCCCGATCAGCGACGTCGGAGGAAAGATCTTTACACAATACGGTCAGGTCTTCGACGACACAAGCGGCGCACTGCTCGGAACCCTACCCACCAATTCGGGTTCATCGTGGAGCTGGCGAGCGACCTCCAGCGGAAATGGGCAGGCCTATCTCCTTGGTTCTCCCTACGTTCAGCAGATGCTGTATCGCGTAGTGTCTACGAGCACCTACTCTCAGATCGGAACGGCTGCCCTGCCGGTCACCCAAATCTCTAGCCTTGACGCGGTCGCCGCGATCGGAGCGTCTCGGCTGGCGATCGCCATGACCGACTATCAATCACAGGGTGTCCTAGTGATCGTGAAAGACACGTCCGTCGGCCTGACGATAACTTCTCCCTAGTCCTCTTCAGACAATCGCCGCATCCTTGCAACCTCGACGCGCAGGTTTTCTAGGGTCACGCCGAAGGAAGTGAGGACCAATGCAGCACCGTTATCCTCTTCTCGGACCAATCCGAGAAGAAGGTGCTCCGGGCCGATGTAGTCGGATTTGGCCAGCAGGGATTCTTCGTTGGCTAAGTCAAGGACCCGCTTGGCGCGCGGGGTCAGACCGAGGGTGTGGACTCGTTTTTCGGGTCGATCGGTCAAGTGCTTTTCTAGCTCCGACCGTACTTGCTCGATCTCGACCCCTAAGCAATCCAGAGCTCGGACCGCCGGGGATTGCGGCATCTGAAGGATTCCGCATAGGAGATGTTCGCTTACGACGTAATTCTCGCCGGTGCGTTGGGCCTCTTCCTGAGCGAGAAACACCACCTTCCGAGCATCGGTGTTGAAGCGGTGCCAAAGGCCAGTTCCGGGCGGTTTGGGGGCTGGAGGCTGAGCTGGGGGCGAAAGTGCGAACAGCGTCTTCAAGAACTCGATCGGCAGTTCATCCACGCGCGCTTCTCGTTGGCCAACAAATTCCTGCCTCTCCGCCACCGTGCCCCGAAGGGTTTCTAACCGGAGATCGAGCTTTGCCAGAGTCCGGGCGGCAAGACCATCTCCTTCCGCCAACAGCCCGAGCAACAAATGCTCGGATCCAATGTAGTCATCGCCCAGAGTTCTCGACTCGGCAAAGGCATGATCGATCGCTCGCTTGGAGCGCGGGGTGAGAGTCAAGGCGTCAGTTTCGATCGGCTCGCGAACTGGAATTTTCCGAACCAGCTCTTCACGAAGGCGATCCAAAACACTCCTTGAAGCGATGAGTGACCGAGAGGCGGTGGACTCGGAGTGTGCGATCAAGCCCAGAAGCAGATGCTCGGTCGAGACGTAGCTCTCACCCACCCTTTTTGCCTCCTCACAAGCGCTCTGAATCGCATCGAGCGCCTCCCGGCTGAATCGGTGCCAAATGCTCGAATGAGTGGATGGCACGGACTTGCTGGGGAACCCGTCGCGCTCGGCGGAAGGTCTTTGCTTTTGCTGCGCGACGACCTCGGCTCGCGCTCTTTCCAGATCGATCCCTCGGCTCGCCAAAGCGCGGTAGGGGAATCCGGTGTCCAACCGGATCAGACCCAACAACAAGTGCTCAGTGTTGATCGAAGTATCCCCAAGGAATCGGGCCTCGTCATAGGCGAGGTCAATTACACGCTTGGCGTTCCGATCCATCACGATATCGTTCCCCAGCCTGGGTAACAGAAACTCGAGCGTCCCTTCGGCTCCTGCCTTAAGATCCGAAACCTGGAATCCGAGAGCTTCTAGAGTCGCATAGGCGGTCGACGATGTTTGTTGCAGGAGTCCAAGAAACAGGTGAGTGGGAGCAAGATAGTCGGCTCCCCTTGCCCTAGCCTCCTCCATCCCCGCAAAAACGGCGATTCGGGCGTGATTGCTGAACCTCTGCCACATGATCGGGTCTCGAAGACTGTACGGTCACCGGGTGATTTTGGTTGCGCGGTCATTGGGTTACCCGGTTCGCCATCGGGTCGTCATCCTGAACTGATGTTCAAGTTCTGGCCAGGCAGTACGTTAACTGAACCAACCACCAATCACCCGTCATGTTGAGCGCAGCGAAGCACCCCCTCCTGGAGCCGGAGCTTCCAATTAGGCGCACGCGAGGTTAAACTTGAGGAGGGGGTCCCTCGCAAGCTCCTAATGAAGTCGGCAGTAAGCAGTGAGCAGTGAGCAGTTTGCAGTCCAGAGGGAAAGGCGCCGGACTTCATCGTGCAATGCGATGCCTAAATCCTAGGCATCTGGAATTCCAGTTGACGGGGCGATTATGAACTGGGTCAGCTAACCTACGAGCTTCATGAGCCGCATTTTGACTCGCTCGTAGGTTAGCGCCGCCGCCAACCTACTCCCTGGCGGTTGCTCCTCCGATCCGGTTAGAACAGCCGTGGCGGCCGACTTGATGCGGTTGTTCCGGGAAGGAATTGCCTGCGCCTTCTTGATCACGTCAGTGTTGCCCTTCAGGTCCCATTTGCCGAGGACGCGGACAGCGGCGATCACGACCGGGATTGGAGCCTGATCGTTGATCAGCGAACGCAGCTTGTTCGAGGTCAGCGCTTCGACCGGCAGCTTACCTAGCGCGGTTACCGCTTGGGCCTCTCGGTCGAAGTTCGGGTGATTGAGCTGGTCGAGCCAGAACTGTCGCAGTGCCGGCTTCGCTAGGTCGCCGAACGCGGAGACGTTGGCGAACGCGGGAACAAGCTTGTTGTCCGCTTCAAGCACCTTTGCGATCAAGGCGACCGTCTCATCAGTCGGGTTGGCGGCGACGATCCGACGGAACGCCTCGGCTCGGTCTAAGCAGCTTGGAGCGTATTGGAAGAGGGTCGTCAGTTCGCTGTCCTGCCAAGGGAGTTTCGGAATCTCTCGCAGCACATCGTGGTCGGGATCAAAAACGCCAGCAACCGGCTTGATGCTCAACGGAACCTCGAAGGTCTCTTCGGCCTTCGTGATGTGGAATGGATACCGAACCAGCGTTCCATCGGCGGCCAGGAACCCGAACCTCCCAGGCATGTCGTAGATCGGAGTCCCGTTCGACGTGTTCTGAGTCTGCTTCACGGTCACCGATGCCCCGGTGGCGGAGGGCTTCCAAGAGTATTCGATCACCGGGTGGCCAGGCTTATCGAACCACTGGGCCCAGAACGGTTCGCAGTTGATGCCGCTCGCTTCCGTCATCGCGCGTCGAAGCTGTGCGCTCTCCACCGGCTGGTGGGCATGCGTGGTGAGATAGAGGTGCAGGCCAGCGAAGAACGCCTCATCTCCCAGCCATCGTCGCAACGTGTGGAGCACCATTCCGCCCTTCGGATAGGTGTGGCTATCGAACATGTTGTCCGGGCTCTCGTACAGCTTGGTCGAGATCGGTCGCTGGTATCGCCTCGATTCGGCCAAATAAGCGCGCGTGTTTCCTTCGACTTCCCGGTCGTAGCCGTTCTGGCCACGACTGTGTTCGAAGTACATCATCTGCATGTAGGTGGCGAAGCTCTCGTTCAGCCAGGTGTCGCCCCAGTCTTTGCAGGTCACGAAGTCGCCGAACCACTGGTGACCAAGCTCGTGCGAATTCAGCGAGTCCATATTTCGGAACCCGGCTCGCTTCTCGGTGAGGCTGCCTTCGCCGAGGGTCGTGGCGCTCACGTTCTCCATGCCCCCGCCGAAATCGTACATCGCGTTTTGAGCGTATTTTGGCCAGGCGTATTTCACCCCGAGAATGCCCGAGTAGAACGACAACATATCCTTCGTGCCGCTGAAAGAATCGTCGATGTATTGACCCTGGCCCTGAGGCACGACGTACCAGAGGTCGACCCCTTCCCACTTGTCTTTCTTAATGTCGAATGGGCCGCCCACCAGGCTAAGGAGATACGTGGCGTGCGGCAGGGCCATTCGCCAAACAAAGGTTCGCTTCTTCTTGTCACCCGAGAGAGTGTTGGAAACAAGAGTCCCGTTGCCAACGACCGTCCAATCGGCGGGAACGGTGGTCTTCGTTTCCGACGTGGTCAGGTCGTTGGGGTAGTCCCAAGTTGGCACCCAATTCCGGTTCGAGATCGCTTCACCTTGAGTCCAGAAGCCGACGTGTCCCTTGTCGGTCGCTCTCGGGCTGATCCAGTGAAATCCGCCCTCGCCGCCGAACGGTTGCGCCTTCGTGTTCTTGGCGTTGTAGTCGACCGCGATCTGAAGCTTTTGTCCGCGCTTCGTGGCTCCCACCGTGATCCACAATTGGTCGCCATCGCGATGTTAGGGCGCGTCGACCCCATCGACGGTGACGCGAGTAATGTTGAGGGCCTTTCCCGCCATCAACTGGAGTTGGGTCAGTTGGCTTCGCAATGGCGCGACCGTGTTGACCGCATGACCCACGAGGCCCCGATTTTCGTAATCCACGTCGAGGTCGACGCTGATGTTCAAAAGGTCAAACGTGCGATCTGGTGCGTAGTGGAGAGTCGCCCGAGGAGGCGAGAAGGGCGAGTTCTGCGCCTGCCCGTGCAATGCAGTGAGTAAGAGAATCGAGGCAACTATCATGGCTTGCCAAGAAGCTTAGCAAGATTC
The DNA here is from genome assembly GCA_903904815.1 of uncultured Armatimonadota bacterium. Taxonomy (GTDB): domain Bacteria; phylum Armatimonadota; class Fimbriimonadia; order Fimbriimonadales; family Fimbriimonadaceae; genus Fimbriimonas. Next base: position 211,365 of record CAIVDU010000031.1, on the reverse strand, counting down.
GCGGAAACCAGTGGAATCTATCCGGCGATCTTCAGGAGAGCAATGACGGCTCAGGTGGCGGAGAATGATTCGCATCTTAGACTCCCGTAGGTTCACAATTTGACACTGGTGCGGTCGAACCATGTGGAGTGCAGTGACTTGGAACGTGTTGCGTTGGGAGCATCGAACGAGTATTAGCCATCTTTGTGGAATGCGGCGTGTAACCTCTGCAAGTTATCGGACCAATCCGATGCAACCCTTTTCAAGTCGCCGCACCCCACGCTTGGATCAGACTATCTCCTATCCACCACCGTGCTTCCGAGGGTCTTGGCGACCGCGCTGCGGAGGAGCCTGGCGCTGAGGAGCTCGCTGTTGCGGAGCTTGTCTCTGCGGAGCCTGCCGTTGGGGCACCTGTCTCTGCGGGGCTTGCCGCTGGGGTGATTGTCGCTGGGGCGCCTGTCTCTGAGGAGCTTGGCGCCGGGGCTGAACCTGTCTTTGTGGGGCTCTTTGTTGCGGAGCTTGGCGCTGAGGAGCCTGACGCTGCGGCTGAACCTGTCGCTGAGGGCTTTGGCGCTGAGGAGTCTGTCGGGTTTGACTCGGTCTGGACTGTACTTGCCGGTTGGGCTGAGTTCGGTTTTGACCTGTTGCGCGGCGGGGTTGACCAGCCGCGTTACGCTGTGGATTGGCGACCGGTCGGGCGCCATTCGTCGTCGGTCTTCCGCCTTTTCCGAATCCCATCGCTCTCTGGGCTGAGGTTTGGGTCGAATTTACACCGGGTCTCGACGCTTGCCGATTCGTGGGCCGTAGCTTCGCTCCCACACTCTGACGAGCGGCAGCAGCCGCAATGGCCGGGTTCACGCGGGCATTTGGATTCCATCGCGGCTGGCTGGCGCCTCGAACCGCCGGATTCGCCACCGAACGATTCGCCGGGATCGCGCCCCGAGTGTTTGCATTGCCGCCTCTGACGATCGGGCGAGGATTCACCATCGTCCGCGGGTTGGCGAAGCTACCGCGGGTCGCTTGAAATACCGGGCGATTCATCACACCTTGGCTCGGCGCCCGGTTTGCGAACGAACGGGTCGGTGAGAATGATCGGGCATCCGGATGAGCAGCGGGTGGCCCCGATAGCGGCGCGCGATTGTTGAAAGCCAATGAACTGCCGCGCTTAAAGGACTGTGACGAATCTCGATTCATGGGACGGAATCCCGAGTTCCCACGGAATCCGGCTAAGGTCGCCTGAGTAGCGCCGCCGAATCGAGAGTTCCTTGGCACAAACCCGTTATTTACGATCGTCGTGTTGTTGTAGACGTTGGTGATGTTCGTGTACCGCACGTTGCGATTCACGTCGTAATTGTTCCAAGGTCGGGGCGAACAGTAGCCCCGGTCATCCGGATAGTAAACCGCTGCTCCGCCAATGGAGAAGAACAGCGACCAGTTTCCGCTCGAAAATCCGACGGAAAGGCTCGAGGGGTAGCGGACCTCGGAAGGATCCAGCGGGACCCAACCCACGTTTCCGTTGCCGTAGGTGAAATTGACGACCGCCGGTGACCAGTACTGAGAGGACGGACCAGGACGCCAGCCCCAACCTCGGTTGCGGTGGACCCATGTGCCGTAGTGATACGGCGCCCATCCCCAGGGCTCGGAGCCGACCCATGTCCATCCGAATGGCTCGACCCAAGTCCATCGGCCGTGCGAATAGGGTCGCCAGTTGGGATCAGACTCGCGAGGGACCCATATATTGCCGTAAGTGGGGTCGTTGTCCCAGTCCCCGTAGCCACCCATGTCGCCGCTTACGAGGCGGATATTCGCGGGCACGTAGGGGTCCTGGCGAAATACCTGCGCATCCCGGCCCGAATTGTAGTCGTCCCAGGTGTCGGGGCGGGGCGCCTCTTGGAGCGTTACCGACGCAGATGGGCTGCTGACTTCGGCATATTGGTGCGGCTGAAGCGAGGTGGTGCCGTTATCGTTTTGAAAATCGGCTCTGCCGCTGTACAGCGAGACTTTGACGTCGTCGCCGACGTTCAGGCGAAGACGAGCAGGACCGTCCACGTTCAAAGACCCATTGGGTGTGTCGATCTGAAACACCGAATAGGCGTGGGGAGCCCTTAGGTAAGCATGGCCTTGATTAAGTTTGAGATTGGTGAACTCCCCCTTGTCATCGCTGTAGAGGCTCTTCAAGGTGACGTTCGAGTCGCTCGATATCCGGAAAATGGTGCCGTCGTCGAACTGCATCTCGGCTCGTGCGCCCGTCGGCACCCAGACCTGCGCGCCTTCACGAATCGGAAGGTTCTGGCTGGCATCGGACCAACTGGAGTTCGCGTCTGGACGCCATTCGACGGGACCGCTCACGGAAGAGAACCGCACGAGCCGAACAGGACCATTGGCCGCCTGGGCAACCGCGAAGGTCGGTAAGAGGCAGGCCAGAAACCCCACCGCCGTGAGGGTTAAGGAGCGCTGAGGAAATTCGCGCCGAAATTGTTCCTTTTTCATCGTAACTACTTGGACCGCGTTTCTTCAAATTCGATCCGGTTCCGCCAAAAAGGACTCCGCTCACAGCCAGATCCGTGCCTCACTAAGCCGGCGTGGTGTAGAGCGCTGTAATGTCAAGGTGTGATGCCGCTCCATTGTCTAGAATTGTCCGAACAATGTAGACAATATTTTATAATCGTCTTGTTATTCCTGTTCATTGCTCGTACAATGCTGGCGTACAAGGTCTTTCACGGCCAATGGTTGTGTCACAGACCTCGAAATCGTCAACTTCTGTCTCATCGTGGTGGACCATGCCGAGACGGCTCTAGATTGAATAGCGAACTGGATCTATCAGTTAGGTCTGCTTCCCGGTGATTTTCTGATCACTCACTCCGAGAGAGCTTCGGTGAAACCGATTCACATGAATTTGGGGGAAGCAAGCGGCTTAGTCGGCTCATAAGGGTCGACCGCTTACTCGAACTTCACGCTGGCGAGCGGATGGCTTGACGGTCAATCAGGTCCTCAAGGCTCTCAGTTCTGACTCGCAAGATCGACTCAGTCGAATTGTTCGCCTCAAGGGTCCTCGAACCCATAATTGCCATGAAACGAAAATATTCCGCATTCACCCTCATTGAACTTCTCGTTGTGATCGCGATCATTGCCATCCTCGCCGCGATCCTATTCCCCGTCTTTGCCCAGGCCAAGGCCGCTGCCAAGAAGACTGCCTGTCTCTCGAACATGAACCAAATGGGCCTCGCGGAAATCATGTATGCGAGCGACTACGACGACACCCTTGGAGGCAACATCTTCGGTGGTCGAGGAGACTACTCCTTCTGGTCCTATGTCTATGTAAACGGATTCGAGAATCCCTATCCGGCCTCCCTCTACGGAAAGACCAACTGGCAATGGCAGCTCATTCCGTACATGAAGAACGACGGCAAGGGCTCCGCTCGCGTCTGTCCGACGGCGATTGAGAACACCGGCCACGATCTTGGCTGTACGGTTCAGGCCGACCAATACGACCACAGCTCTGGTTCTTGGGCGAAGAACACCAGCAGCACCGGTCAGCCGAGCAAGTCGTGCAGCAGCTACATCTTCAACGGGGTTGTCACGTCCCGATCCACTACGAGCATGCCGGACCCGTCGGGCACCATTGTTCTTCGCGAAAGTGGCCAATACGGCGACACAACCTACTCATTCCCGTGGAATTACATTGGCATGTGGGGTGGTCCCGGCTGGGCGGGCACGGACCAGGTCAGTTTCGACGCTAACCACAGCGGTGGAGGCAATTTTGCCTATTCAGACGGGCATGCCAAGTACAAGATGAAGACCTCGGTTCACTTCTCCGAGTTCGGATTCACCGGGGTCTGCGCGGGGTCTAACACAAGTGGACAACCGATGGTAGCCGAACAGCTCACGCTGACCACGAATGGCGCTAACAAGAACGCCATGTGTCCAACGACCACGTTCTAGACGCCTGGTCTGGAGAACGCAGGGTGCGCCGAATCCCAGAAATGGGCCCGGCGTGCCCCGTTTACTTTCTAAAGCTCGATGCCGACAACGGGCGGCATTCGAAGACGAGAAATTGATGATTAAACACTTTCGCCTATCAAAATCTGCACTAGCGGGCGCCCTTGGTCTGTCCCTGGCTCTTTCACTATCCGGCTGTGTTCAGTCTCCCCCTGCGAATCCAAACCCACCCAATGATCCGGCTGGTCTAGGGACACCTCAAGAGCGTCTGAAAGCGCTTGAGTCGAACACTACAATGCCGGAACGTCTGAAGGCCCGCAAAATGAAGATCCTACAGGACGAGATCAGCGGGTCGAGTTCTGCGCCCGGAGCGCATTGAACCTGGAGTCTGCAACTCAAACACCTAATCTCATGAGTGACTTGATCGAAGCAAGCAGGCTGTATGCAAGTTCTAATCTGTCTGCGGCAGAGGAGAAGCTTAAGAGAGCGCTCTCGTCGGACCCCAAGAGTGGTCAGGCGAGAGTCATGCTCGGAATCATTTACATAAAGACCCGGCGGTTTCTTCTTGCGATCGAGACCCTGGAATCGGTGCTCCAGGAGTATCCGGAACAATTTGACTCCCTGGTCTGGTTGGCCGTCGCCAAAAAAGCGGTGGGGCGCTTTGACGAGGGCATTGAACTGTGCGAGCGAGCCCTTGTGCTCAGTCCGAAGGATCCAGCTGCCTACAACACCCTCGGCCTTTGCTACCTATCTACCCGCCGAGTTCCCCTGGCTATAGAATCCTTCAACAAAGCGATCCAGTACTCGCCAAAGTCAGCGGCTAGTTATCACAATCTTGGGCTCGCATTGCGCTTGCGGGACGACTCTTACGAGGCGTGCCGCGCATTCCAGAAGGCGATCGATTTGGACCCTCGGAATGAGGGTAACTACATGCAGCTCTACCGCCAGCATTTGTTGATTGCCGCGAGCCACGATGCCATTCTGAGTCTTGAAGAGGGCCTTCGAAGGATCCCCGATTCCATCGCGATTCAGGACGCCCTGGCGATTAGCTATTGTCGCGCCAACCAAAAGGAGCGCGGGGAACAACTCTTCAGGAACATCTTAAAGGCGAGGCCTGGCTTCTGCCACTCGTATTCGCTCTGGCTTCAAGAGGAGGGGCGATTCAAGGAGTCCGTTGCTCTCCTGCATGAGTGGCTCGAAATTGAACCGATTCAGGGCATGGCTTATTTTTGCCTTGCCGAGGCCAAATCCTTCAGCTTTGACGACGGATCATCTCTCATTGAAAGAGTGAACGCCATCATCGATCGCCCCAAGTTGAAACCCATCGACCATATGTATCTCGCTTACGCACTCGGCAAGGCTCACGAGCAGGCGAAGCAGTTTCAATCAGCGATCGAAAACTATGATCGTGCCAATGAACTCGCATTTCAGATCTTCAACGAGGGGCGGCGACTGGACTACGATGTGGTCAGAACCACGAACGACTGCTTGATGGATTTCTATTCGAAGGACTTCCTTGACGAAAACAAGCAACGCGGATCATCGAGTGAGACCCCCATATTTATTGTGGGAATGATTCGGTCTGGAACAACTCTGACCGACCAGATCGTTTCGAGTCACTCGATGGTTTCATCGGCCGGAGAGCAGCCGTTCTGGAAACTTGAGGGAACGCGGGTGACGCACCAATGGTACAACCACGGGCTGAATGTCGAAGACATCCGCTATTTGGAAGAAAACTATCTTGCCGTTCTGAACGGGATTGCCGGACCCTCGGAACGAATCACCGACAAGCAGCCGCTGAACTACGAGCTTCTGGGCTTGATTCACACCGTGTTTCCAAAGGCAAAGATCATTCACATTCGTCGGAACGCCGTCGACACATGCCTCTCGATCTACGCCACCCATTTCGGCGGAGGACCAAATTTCGCCTACAAGCAGGAGAACATCGTCTTCCACTACCGCGAATATCTGCGGCTCATGGAGCATTGGCGAACAGTTCTCCCCGCCGAGAACTTCATCGAGATCGACTACGAGCAACTTGTTGCCGACAAGGAAAACGTCATACGGAGCGTGATTGCGTTTTGCGGTCTGCCTTGGGACGATTCCTGCCTGCATCACGACGAAAAAGTATCGACTGTTGCCACGCCAAGCCGATGGCAGGCGCGGCAACCGGTGTATTCAAGTTCGGTAGAAAGGTGGCGCAACTATGAGCCATGGCTCGGGGGACTCCTCGAATTGAGAGATGTCATCCATCCCACTCCATGCTCGCCCGTCTTCAAATCATAAAAAGGTGCCCATGTATCCTCTCTTAAGTCTCATTGCTCTCACTAATCCCTCGGGTTCCGGTCTCAAGGTCAACGATGTGCTCTTCGCTTCGGAAGCTCAGTTGCTACGCATTGTCGGAGTGAGGGATCCGAGCGCCAAACGTGAGTTTGGGTTAGCCTATCTCCATCCGGGTTACACGAAAGTCTGGGTGGATGCCGCCGGCCCGGGAATGAAGCAGGCTCGGTTCTGCCTCGGACGATTCTCTAACTGGAAGGAATACCTTACGGATTTGGGTCTCAATGCGAGTCACGCCACCGTTCGCCACATGGATGTAGCCGTCTCTCCAGTTCCGCTTCTGAGGAACAAAGTGGCGATCACAGGCGTGACCGGGCTTCCGACTCCACGAAATCATAAGTCCTGGAATGTAACGTTCGTCGAATACGCGGTCGCCAACAAGGCGCGACTGAGAAAGCTGAAATCTCAGATCACGGCTGCCCCGGTCGGCGAACCCAGGTTGCGACTCATCCGATCCTGCTACGACTGGTGGTCAGAGCTCGAACTGTCTCAGTCGTAAGCCGTCCAAATCTAGTGCGGTAGCATCGGTCCGACGTTCAAGTACTGGGTGTTTGAGATTTTGAAGATACGACGTTACCGCGAAGAGAATTCAGGTACCTGAAATAGGCGATCTGACTTGACTGACCAGGTCAATCGGGCCCGGTCTAGCTATCAAAACTTATACAATTCCGACCCAATGAGTGAACAATGAAACAAAAACTCTGTGACAGGGGAACGGGTTGTTGTACAATCGACTTAGGTTGCACCGACGCAGTCGACATTACTCACTCTGTTAGCCGTCAGAAATGCGAAGATGCTCATCGGCTTGGATATGGGATCCCTAGGGACTCAAGGCGATGAAGACGACTCCAACAGTGCGATCGGTAGTGGATGCGGTTCGCGAACAGATCCGCGAAGGTGCCCTCGCACCGGGGAGGCACCTCCCTTCGGAAATGGAGCTCTCTACTCAGTTCCGAGTCAGCCGCGGAAGCATCCGGAAAGCGATTGAGCTGCTCGTGGAAGCGGGCGACGTGGTGCGGCGCGCCCACTCTCGCCCGACCATTGCTGGTGGGCGGGTCTCCACGCCATCCTCACTCCGTACCGACGTGTATGTCTGGGTCGCTCAGACGATTGCCGACGACTCGTCGTTGCCGTTTCTGCAGGGAATCTCGAGGAGCCTCGCGGGCACGCCTTACCGAATGGCGGTTCGAGAGCCCAGCATGCAGGTGGGGAACGTGATCCGGGCCGACGAGCGACAGTTTTTGACTGACCTCTTGCACAAGCCGTCGGCGGCCGGCGCCATCATCTGGCGAGATGTCTGGGCCAATGATGAAGACGTGATCGAGCAGCTCATCAAGAGCGGACTTCCGGTGGTTTTCGTAGACTCCGCTGCGCCCGCCGGCTTGCCGGCCGACCACGTGGGAACCGGAAACATCGCCTCGGCCAGACGCTGCGTGGAGCATCTTTTGGAGTTGGGGCATCGACGCATTGTGTGCGTGACGGATAGTGAAGTGCCCCAAACGCTGATCGACCGCGTCACTGGCTACCATCGGGCCATGAGGCAAGCTGGCCTCGCCGACTATGCCAAGGTCATCGTACGAGATCGAGACACTCTTCCCGAGGGAGTGGAAAAGCCCATCGGGCGCGGCATCTACGCAAGGTCGCTCGCCAAAGACAGCTTCTACCACGACATTGCTCACCGAATCGTGCTCAAGATCCTTGCCCTGGATCCCCTACCCACCGCGCTCTTCATCAGCTACGACGTGCTCGCCTACTGGGTCTGCGCCGTACTCGAGGGTTATGGCGTGAAGATTCCCGATCAGATGTCGGTCGTCGGTTTCGACTGGCGAGCCCACTGGGACAAGACCCTGGCCGACGCGCTGACCACGGCAAGCCAAGACTTCGAAGGTTTCGGCCGCTATTCCGCCGACCTGGTCCTCGACCGCATCGAAGGCACCGCCCCCATCGCCGCCCGACATGTTTTGCTAGACGCGCCACTGATCATCCGGTCCTCAACCACCACCCCCCAATTCACCCGCCTCGACTCAACCCTGGTCGGCACGAGCCAAGGCTAATCCGGACTCCCTTCCTCTCGTCCTCGGATGTTTATGCCGAGGACAGGAGGAAGGTTCGGGGATGGAGGCTCCGGAAGAGAACCTCCCGCAGGCAAAAGACCTCTGAGAAACACCCCAGCCGAATTAGCCAACTTCCGATACAACAAAAACGCCTCCGAACAGACTTCCGGCGAGACCCGAATCAACCACTCTCCATCCGCCTCGGTCGCGTCTCCCAAAACTCAGAATCGTCGACAGTCCGTCGGTAACCCCCAAGCTCCGGCTCCTGGCAACCCTCCTTCAAAGACAGCTCGCAGCTGGTTTGGACCACGAGCAGCGCGCTAAGTAGTTGATGGCAGAGTTCGTCGAACTGTTCGTTCGGTGATCCGGACGACCGAATGAGTTTCCGACCAATCTTCGCAAGCCTCGCCATCGTGCGATCGTTCGTCATATCCTCTCCGGGCAAGAAAGCGGTTTTAGTGCAAGGTCTCCACGCCGGAGACCGTCGCGGCAGTTTCTTTCAGAAGGTCCAGAACCACAACTTCATTGGCGCCTGACTTCAACCATGGCGCCGGGCAGTAAAGTCTCTTTTGCGGACCGATCTCCCAGAAACGGCCAAGATTGTGGCCGTTTACCCACACATATCCCTTTTGATAGTTGCTCATGTCGAGATAGGTATCAGCCGGGTGGTCGAGGGAGAAGGAGCCTTTGAAGAACGTCGCCTTGGAAGCCGAGCCAGGCGTTTGTTTCAAGCCAGTCACCCACTTTGAGTCGAGCGGGAACTGGTAGGTCTCCCAATTCATCAGCGTCATGCCGTTGAGGGTTACGCGGTCGGTGATTCCCTTGCGGTCGATGATCTCCTGGGCGAAGTTGATGTGGCCCATCGCCTCCACCAGAATGTCGAGCGTCGGGTTTGCCGAATGGCTCGCCGGGAGGTCGATCGACTTCACGCCCGCACGCCGGTCCAGGGTTCCCACGAACTTGCCGTCGACGTACACGAGCGCCCAGTCATGGATGTCGGTGACGGTCAACTTGCCCGATTTGTGTCCCACCAGGTGGGTTCGGTACAGCGCCAAGCCAGTCGTCTGGCCCATCGCTTCGAACGGTTTCGGCTGAGGAGTCTCAATCGGTTTCGGAAGATTCTCCCAGACCGACGTCCATCTCTGCAGACTGAATGCGGGGATAGAAACGGTTGGGATAGGGTCCGGTACGACTGGTAAGGCAGACTTGTCCTCCCGGTAAGCGGCGATCAGATCGCGCATCGCGGTGTACTTCGGAGTCGCACGGCCCTGCTCCGTCACCGGAGCGTCGTAGTCGTAACTGGTTACGTCGGGTTCGTACCCATGACCGCCACTGTTGGCTCCAGCCGTGAACCCGAAGTTGGTTCCGCCATGCACTACGTACAAGTTAAACGACTTATGGTTCGACAAAAGAAACTTGAGCTCGTTTGAAACGGACTCGACGCTGTTCGTCGCCCACTCTTCTCCAAAATGAGTCAGCCAGCCCGGATAGGTCTCGCCGCTCATCACCGGGACACCCGGGTTGGTGCGATGCGCTAAAGCGAAGTCGGCCTCGCTTCCACCGGAATCGAGACCCACGGCGCATCCCGGATAGCTGCCCGCCTCCAGCATGTATGTGGTCGGTCCATCGGAAGTGTAGAACGGGACGTCGATTCCGTGAGAACGCCAGAAGTCGTGGAGCCAGCCGATGTATTTACGGTCGTTCCCGTAGCTCCCGTACTCGTTCTCAAGCTGAACCAACAGGATTGGACCACCATGCGTGACCTGTAGCGGGGCAACCACCGAGGCAAGCTTGCCAAGATATCGGCCGACCGCCGAGATGTACCTCGGGTCCATGCAACGGACTTTCAGGTCGGGATATTTTAAGAGATAGGGCGGAATCCCACCGAAATCCCACTCCCCACAGCAGTAAGGGCCGGCTCGCAAGATCACCCACATATGCTCCTCTTGGCAAATCTTCAGGAACTTGGCCAGATCATGGTTGCCCGTCTTGAAGTCAAATTTGCCTTCCTCGGATTCGTGGTAGTTCCAGAAGACGTAGGCGGCGATCGTGTTCAGCCCCATCGCCTTCGCCATCTGGATCCGATGACGCCAGTATTCGGCCGGAATACGAGCAGGATGCATTTCTCCGCTCATCACCTGGAACGGTTTGCCATTCAACAGAAAATCCTGGGCGCCCAATTCGAAGGTAGTCGTTGACTTTTGCCCAGAAGCCGTCGCCGAGCCAGAAAGAAGCGAAAGGCCGAGAAGGGTGACGCCAAAACAGGTGGATGAGAGGCCGAAGAATAGCGACCGAGGTTTTCTTTTGTCCATGATGTGTACGATTTTAAACACTCATTCCGAGGCTAGTCCGAATCCTTCGGGGCACGAAAATTTACATCAAGCAGAGTAAGTCTTTGGAGCTGAACGTCCAGCCTTCGCCGAAAATCGGCGTAGTTCCTGGATTCCTTGGGAGACCAAACCACTTCAGCGAGAGCAGAAAATCTTGGGTAAGCCATATACTCCGCTCGCTTAGGTGTCGGAATGTACTCTGTCCAAATTTGTCCTTGAGCGCCTAAGACGTGCTGGGCTTCTAGATTAGTCAGAGAGGCAGGAATTGGCTCGTATCCATATACCTTTTGCAGGGGAAGGTAGCCGCCAATGGCGTGAGGTTCGTTCGCCGTGTCCCGCGTCGGGTAGTGATCGAAGTAGGTCCAGGCGCCTGGCGTCATCACCACATCGTGGCCCGCCTTGGCGGCGGCAATCCCACCTTCCTCGCCTCGCCAAGACATCACGGTCGCCCCGCTGGCAAGACCGCCTTCCAGAATCTCGTCCCAACCGATCAGGCGTCTTCCATGCTGGGTCAGGAACGAATCCATCTGGTGGATGAACCAGCTTTGGAGTTCGTGTTCGTCTTTCAGACCCCGGAGTTTCATCAAAGCTTGGGCCCGAGCGCTCTCATGCCACTGCTTCTTCGGCACCTCGTCGCCGCCAACGTGAATGAACTTCGAGGGGAACAGGCTGATCACTTCGGACAGCACGTCCTGCAGGAACCGAATGGTCGAATCTTCGGGGTTGTAGACGTTCTCATCGACTCCCCAGATAGTCCCGACTTCAAGCTTCTGACCCGTGTTTCCAAGTTCAGGATATGCAGCGATCGCCGCGTGGGAGTGGCCCGGCATTTCGATCTCGGGAACAACCGTGACGAACCGCTTGGCGGCATAGGCGACGACTTCGCGGACCTCATCCTGGGTGTAGAAACCGCCGTGTGGCTTGCCATCGAAGGTGGCGGGACTGTAGGTCAGCATCGAGTCCTTTCGCCACGCGCCTACCTGGGTCAACAGCGGATACTTCTTGATCTCAATGCGCCAACCCTGGTCGTCCGTGAGATGCCAGTGGAAAGTGTTGAGCTTGTGCATCGCCATTAGGTCGATGAACTTCAGCACGAACTCCTTCGGCATGAAGTAGCGAGCGACGTCCAGGTGCGCGCCTCTCCAGGCAAACCTGGGGGTGTCCTCAATACTGAGGCACGGAACTTCCCAGGCAGTTCCTTTCACCACTGTCGGACCGAAGATGCCAGCCGGCAGCAGTTGCCGCAGGGTTTGGATTCCGTAGAACGCGCCAGCTGGCTTCGCCGCCGAGATTTCTATCTTGTGATCAGACACCTCCAGCCGATACCCCTCGGCGCCCAAGGAGGTAAGCCGCTTGTCGATTCGCAGGTAGATGGAATCGCCCGATGCTCTTCGGATTACCGGGAGAGTGAAGCCGGTGGCCGGGGCGATGAATCCCCGAAGCGTTTGTCCTAAGTCGGCAGTTTCTCTCGTCACCACGATGGCGGATCGCGGATTAATTTCGAAGGAGCCGGTGGCCATCCGAATCGAAACTGGTTGAGGAACGATGGATGGAAGGGCAACCGCGCCGGCGGCCAACGTGGCAACGAACATGCGACTAGCTTGCCACGAAAACCATTCAGAATGCACGAGATCTCATTCAATGAGACGAAGGGAATTTATCGACCTTCTTATCAGATAACTTAAATCAATTCTTGCGACAAACATCCGGAACGCGCCCACTATCATAAGCTAAAGTTGATCGCCTTGGAATTCGCTCCGACTACAATCTGTTTGTTGCGAACTGCGAACTCTCATATCGGTGACATCTGGTTAGGGGACCCAAGACAGAACGCGGCTTGGTCGATCGGCTGGAAACCACTGGCCTCACAATTTAGTCAATCGTTTTTTCAGATTGACTAGCTGCTAAACTACCGCTAAAATAGGCCGTGTATTCGTCGCGAGGTTGCGCCGAAAACCGCTTTAATAGATTTCGTACAAACGCCATGAAAAACGCCTTCGCTCTTATCGCCGGAATATCCGTCCTCGCACTCGCCGGATGCGGTTCCTCGTCATCCAGCGCGGGTGGAACCGCTTCGACCTCCCCTGCGGCGGGCGGAACCGATGCCAACGGAGCGACCGAGGCGCCAACCGGCACTGCGAAGCTCACCGGCGACCTCGAAGTCGCGGCATTCAAAGGTGGATTCGGAATCGACTTCTACCAAGCCGTCGGCAAGGATCTTGAGGCGAAGAACCCGGGCCTGAAGATCAAAGTCTGGGGAGACCCTCAGGTGGCGGACGCCCTGCGACCAAGGCTCGTCGCGGGAACCCCTCCCGACCTGATGTATCCGGGCTGGAAGCTGGACGTATGGGGTCTGGCCGAAGAGGGACAGCTCGCTCTGCTCGATACCGCGCTCGATTCTCCCGACTCGGACGGCAAAGGCAAGTGGCGAGATGCTTTTGACCCGGCGATCCTAAAGCTGGGCCAGAACGGCGGCAAGCAGTACATGCTGCCCTACTTCTTCAACGTTTGGGGATGGTGGTACAACCCGGACCTTTTCGCCAAGAACGGCTGGGCGGTTCCCAAGACATTTGACGAGCTCCTCGCTCTCTGCGAGAAGATCAAGGCAAAGGGCATGGCTCCCGTAACGTTCCAGGGCAAATACCCCTACTACATGCTCCAGGGCATGCTGCTTCCTTGGGCGCAGGACATCGGTGGCATCCAAACCGTCAAAGACCTCCAGAACCTGGTCCCCGGTGCATGGAAATCACCTGCCGTTCTGAAAGCAGCCCAAATGATCAAGCAGTTGAAGGATAAGGGAGACTTCGAGAGCGGCGCGGTTGCCTTGAGCCATACCGAGTCGCAAACCGACTTCCTTCTGAACAAGGCAGCCATGATCCCATGCGGCACCTGGCTCTATTCCGAGATGAAGTCGGTCATGCCGGCCGGCGCCAAGATGCAGTTCATGCAGCCGCCCGCTGTCGCAGGCGGAACGGGTGATCCCACGTCGGTGATCATCGACATCGAGCCCTGGATGGTTCCTTCGGCGTCGAAGCATCAAGACGGCGCGGTCGCGTTCTACAAGTACATGACTTCGCTCCCGATCGCCAAGAAGTTCGTCGAAGAGAAGGGCTCGCTTACCGCCATCAAGGGCAGCGATGAAGGCGTAAAGCTTCCCGACACTTTGGTCGAGCCGGCGAAGACGGTCAAGTCGGCAAAGACGATCTGGTCGTACATGGCCCTTCAGTGGTACAAGGCCATGGAGACCGAAATCGAGAATGCGCTCACGTCGATGCTGAACGGTCAGATCACTCCTGAGCAGTTCTGTGACCGAGCCGAAGCGGCGGCGACTAAGGTGCGAGAGGATTCAAGCATCACGAAGCACAAGGTCGATTAATGCAGAAGAAAGGGCGAAGCACCTTCATCATCTCGTTTCTCGCGCCGGCGGTGCTGCTCTACGGGCTGTTCGTCATCCTCCCGCTGATTCAGGCGTTCGCCTTCTCCACCTATCGGTGGAGGGGCGTTTCGGCCAAGAAGACCTTCATCGGAACCGAAAACTACGTTCGACTGATCCATGATGATGTCTTCCTCCGAGCAGTAAGAAATAACCTCACCCTGCTGGTGGTGGGCGGATTCGCGATCATTGCAATCTCAATTGGAATCGCGCACGCCCTTCAACGCGAAAAGCAGTCAATGAAGCTGCTACGTGGCCTCATCCTGTTCCCCCAGATGGTCTCGCTGGTCGCGGTCGCCATCCTTTGGCAGTTCCTTTACAACCCCGAATTCGGCCTCTTCGTCGGGCTCAAAAAGCTGCTCCACCTCGAGTCGTTCCTAAACGATCCGAAGGGCGCCCTGCCTTCGGTCGGCGTCACATTCGTGTGGTATGCGCTCGGCTTCACCATCATGCTTTTCTCGGCCGGTCTGCGATCGCTGCCCGCCGAAGTGATGGAAGCATCCGAGCTCGATGGCGCGACCGGCATGACACGGTTTTGGCAGGTCACCTGGCCGATGCTTTGGTCCGTCAAACGGGTCGCCATCGTCAACATCACGATCACCGTCATGAACGTATTCGCCCTGGTCTACTTGATGACCGGGGGAGGTCCAGACCGAGCCAGCGAAGTCATGCTCACCTACCTCTACCAAAGCGCATTCGTGAACTCTCAGTTTGGGTACGCCACCGCGATCGCGGTTGCGAACTTCCTTATCATCATGGCTCTCAGCGTATCGATCCTCTTTCTCACCCGACGTAACCCCGAGGTCTCTCGATAGTGCGCTTCCGATCTTTCTTGCTCGCCTCCGTACTGTTCATTACGGCCGCCTCCGCGTCGACTTCAACGCATGGGAACCAGGTTCACACGTTCGCGACAAGCGGAGATCAGTTCCTTCTGGATGGCAAGCCGTTTCAAATTCGATCGGGGGAAATGCACTATCCGCGCATTCCCAGAGCCTACTGGCGCGATCGTTTCAAGAAAGCCAAGGCACTTGGCCTCAATGCGATCACGACTTACGTGTTCTGGAACGTCCACGAGCCGAAGCCTGGCCAGTTTGACTTCTCCGGCAATTCAGACGTCGCCGAGTTCGTGAAAGAGGCGGGTGAGGAAGGCCTGTACGTCATCCTGCGTCCCGGCCCATACGTTTGCGCAGAATGGGAATGGGGCGGCTACCCTTGGTGGCTGGCCCACATTCCCGGAATGGAAGTCCGCTCATTCACGCCTCCCTTCATGGAAAAGGCGGAGCGCTACCTGAAGGAACTCGGCAAGCGCTTAGCTCCTCTTCAGGTAGGGCATGGCGGTCCGATTCTCATGGTGCAGGTTGAGAACGAGTACGGCTCATTCGGAAAAGATCACGCCTACATGGGCCGCATTCGAGACACGCTCCGTGAAGCGGGCTTCGACGGCCAACTTTACACGGCGGACGGAGCCTCTAACTCGATGCTCGGCGGTGGCACGCTCCCCGAGCTTCCCGCCGCCATCAACTTCGGTGGGGGTGCAGAAGGACAATTTGCGAATCTCGCCAAGTTTCGTCCGAACTCGCCCCGCATGAACGGTGAATTTTGGTGCGGTTGGTTCGACCACTGGGGCGAAGAGCACCACACCACGTCGGTACCCCAGCAGACGGCCGATCTCACCTGGATGCTGGATCGGAACATCTCCTTCAGCCTCTATATGTTCGACGGCGGCACCAGCTTCGGATGGATGAACGGCGCGAACTCCGGCGGCAAGGACTTCGAACCTGACACCACCAGCTACGACTACGATTCCCCGGTTTCCGAGCAGGGTCGAATCACCCCCAAGTACCGGGCGTTCCGTGAGGCCATAGCCGCCCATCTTCCGGCAGGTACCGAACTGCCCCCGATACCAATTGATCCGCCAAGCACAGTCGTGGACAAGTTTGAACTGACTGACACCGCATCGGTCTTCGACCAATTGCCGAAGCCAATCAAGGCTGACAAGCCGCTGACGATGGAGGCCCTGGGACAGGGTTACGGCTTCGTCCTGTATCGAACTCGTCCGGCGGCGGCCTACTCGGCCGAACTCAAACTCCAAGGGTTGCAGGATCGAGCCCAGGTATACGTCAATGGAATCGCTGCCGGAGTGATCGAGCGTCGTCTCGGCCAGAATCGACTCACGGTTGATGTGCCGGAGGGTGCGACACTGGATATCCTGGTCGAGAACCAGGGACGAATCAACTATTCCCACGCCCTCGTCAATGAGCATAAAGGGATCGCCGGAGCGACCCTGGCGGGACGCGAGTTGATCGGCTGGGAGATGTTCCGCCTGCCGTTCGATCACCCAGGCAGCTACCGCTACCTTCTCGGATCGGCTGCCCACACCCCGACGCTTTACCGAGGGACGTTCAATCTTCGTGAGGTCGCCGACACCAACCTTGACCTTCGGGGGTGGGGACACGGAAACGTCTGGGTCAACGGGCACAACCTTGGCCGATTCTGGGGCATCGGTCCTCAGCGCTCTCTCTTCCTGCCCGCGCCATGGCTTCACAAGGGTCGAAACGAGGTCATCGTTCTGGACACTCAACCTACCGGCACGCTCAGTCTTTCGGGTGTGAAGGATCCGATCTTCGGAAACGGAGGGCACTAATCCCAATGCGAAAGTTCTTCATCGGATCGTTGCTCCTCCTATTCAGCCTCTGCATCATCCTTCCGTTACTCTGGGTGTTGGTTTCGTCGCTTAAGACCGGTGACGCCATCGTGAGCTCCCCCTGGACGCTACCGACGTCTCCCCACTGGGTCAACTACGCGAATGCCTGGAACGAAGCCGGTTTCAGCCGTTCATTCCTCAATAGCCTGTTTGTGACGGTCGCCACGCTTGCCATCTTGCTTCCAGCCGGAGCGATGGCATCGTATGTCCTCGCCCGCTATCCGTTCAAGGGGTCGAAGTTGCTCTTCGGCACATTTCTTGGCGGAATGATGTTCCCGAACTTCCTGGTCATCGTGCCGTTGTTTTTCCTGCTGAAGTCGATCAACCTGCTCGACACCAAGCCTGGACTGATCATCGTTTACGTCGCCTACTCCCTTTCATTCACGATTTTCGTGATGTATGGGTTCTTCGAAACGCTTCCTGGCGAACTGGCCGAAGCAGCCATGATGGACGGCTGTACCCATGCCGGAACCTTCTGGAAAGTGATGCTCCCCTTGGCCCGCCCGGGGCTGCTGGTGGTCGCTGTTTTTAATGCAATTGGGCTTTGGAACGAGTACAGCTTGGCCCTTGTCTTGATTCCGAGTAAAGAGAACCAGACGCTACCCCTGGGACTTGCTAACCTCACCATGACCCAACAGTACGAGTCAGACTGGGGTGCGCTGTTTGCCGGTCTCGTGATCGTGATGGTTCCCGTCCTCGCCGTTTACTGGGTCTTCCGCAACCGAATCCACGACACGATGCTCGCTGGCGCGGTCAAGGGCTAGGACCTCTTAACAATCAGGTGGGCTTAAGGCGGTAATATGGCCTTACAGCCCGCTCCTCGGCAAGAGGAACGCCGCACCAACTGGCCTCGAACCTTAGGTTGGAATTGCGGTTTGAAGTTGCGTACCCTGACAAATGAACGCAGTCTTGCCGATGAGTGTAGGAATACCAACTATGCCTATCCGTTACGAGCAAGAACTTAGCCAGATTGAACGAGACGTGGTCACCATGGGTAATCACGCCGGGGAAATGGTGCGTCTTGCCGTCCGGTCGGCCATCGAACGAGACGTCGTGCTGGCGAATCAAGTGGTCAGCATGGACGACGACCTGGACCAGCAGGAACTCGCCGCGACCGAACACATTGTCACGACCATCCTGCGCGAGTCTCCTGTCGCTCACGATCTCCTTTTCCTGACCTCGATGCTTGGGATCGTCGGTGAGATCGAGAAAGTCGGTGACGACGCGACAAAACTTGCTCGTCGAGTAAGCAAATTAGGGGGAGAGTTCCCCACCGCCCTTCGCCGAGCTCTCAGCGAAATCGACAAGCAGGCGCGAGAGAACCTCGCCACCGCCATCCGGCTTTGCTGTGAGTACGACGATCAGCAGGCCCGAGCCTTGGTCGCTGCCGACGACATGGTCGACCTCGCCTATAAGGACTCACGAGACGCGGTCATGGAGATGATGAAAACCAACCCGGACAACCTCCGCCAGTTGGTGCGATCAAATGACCTCTTTAGAGCTCTCGAGCACGTCTCCGATCGTGCCGTGGACATCGCCAAGCGACTCCAACGCTTCCACCAGCGCTTCCCTGGGCACGACTAAGCTCGCGGAGGGGTTGGCGGTCAAGATCGCCAGGGGACAGGATGCTCAGCCAAACCCGTATACAACGAGCAGTTTGCAATCCCTTTCCGGACTGCAAACTGCCAACTCCCTCTAACTAATGGCTCTGCACAGCAGGCTGGATGACAAGTCGGTCGACCGGAATCGACTCCTTGCTTCCAGGCGTCTTCACCGACAGCCTTAGCGCGGCTGCCCCGCCGCCTTGGTAATAGCCCACCTCAATCGAGTGCCAGCCCCTGCTGAGCCGGACCCGTCCAGACTTAGCGACGTCAGAATGAGGTCCATCGTGATCTATCACGGTCGCGCCACCTAATTTCAGCCATGAACCGTCGTCACTTGAGATCGTGAAGTTGTAAACGCCGTCTGTCTCGGCATGAAATACCCCTTCAAAATGGAGGGCGTAGTTCTCATCGCGGACTCGAGATTCCAGTCCGATGTGATCGACAACGCTGACTCCGGTCGCCTTCAGATCGGAGAACTTCGGCACGAGTTCAAACGTGCCCTCGTAGTAACCCACCCTCCAGCCCGGAGTGATCGTCTTGACGTCGATGGGCGCCGCCTTCCGACAGGACACCGTGGACACATCACCCGGCTGCCCTGAGGCGGTCACGTAAGCAAAGTGCACATCGGTGTCGGTCGTGACATCGATGGGACTGGTGTAGACAGGTGAAGATCCGGATGGGATCGAGCCATCCACCGTGTATCTGAGCATCCCCGGCATGTTCGGGGCGGCGCCGACCGATACGACCGTATGGTCCGAGAAGATGATCGCAGAGTCGTTCACGTGAGGCGCCTCGATGTGATAGGTGATCTTCTGGCGGTCGAGTCGGTTGTAGAGATCGGGGAGTCGGCGCGTGAAATCGGCGAAGTCCTTGTTCTCTTTGGGCGTCCACAGGTCCTCTGAAAGGGCGGCGACGCGCGGGAAGATCATGTACTCGGCCCGCTGCGTCGTGGGAATCCACTCGGTCCACTCGTTAGCCTGTCCACCGAGGACGTGCTTCGCCTGCTCGGCGTTGAGCGCCGAGGGAATGGGCTCGTAGCTGTAAACATGCTCAGTCGACTGGCCAGCGTACGGAAAGTCGAAGTACACGTAGGTCGTCGGAGACATCACCACGTCGTGACCAGCCTGAGCGGCGGCGATACCGCCATCCTCACCGCGCCAAGACATCACCGTCGCCCCGGGGGCAAGGCCACCCTCCAAGATTTCGTCCCACCCGATGAGTCGGCGACCCTTCGAGGCCACGAAGTGTTCGATGGAACGAATGAAGTAGCTCTGAAGCTCCTCCTCATTCTTGAGGCCCTTCTCTTTCATCAGAGTCTGACATCGGGTGCAGCCATGCCAGAACTCCTTGTCGACTTCGTCACCCCCGATGTGGATCCATTTGGATGGGAAAAGGTCGATGACTTCGGTCAACACGTTTTGAATGAACGTGTAGGTTTCCGGGTTACCCGCACAGTAGACGTTGGTCGCGGGTCGACCAGGAATCGTCGAGGGGGTCAGGTTCTGGCAAGCGAGATTCGGATACGCAGCGAAGACCGGCATCGAGTGGCCAGGCATCTCGATCTCCGGCACGATCGTAATGTTTCGGTCGGCAGCGTATTTGATAATGTCTCGGATCTCGCGCTTTGTATAAAAGCCCCCGTAAGCGGGCAGTTTGCTCTCCGGGTCAAATCGAAGCTTTCCTTGATCCCAGTCGTTCGTGATTCCGTAGCGAGTCGACCCGACGCTGGTCAGCCGAGGGTACTTGTCAATCTGAATGCGCCAACCGCCATCGTCCACGAGGTGCCAATGGAAGACGTTCATCTTCTCCATGGTCAAGAAATCCAGATATCGCTTGATGAAGGAGACCGGGAAGAAGTGTCGAGAGACGTCCAACATCAGGCCGCGCCAACCGAACCGGGGAGAGTCGGTGATTTCGACTCCGGGCACCGTCCAGTGGATGTCCTTCGTGACCTTGCCGTTCTCAATGTCCGGAGGCAGCAGTTGACGAAGCGTCTCGACCGCGTACAAGGCCCCAGCCGGACTGTCGTAGCCAATTTTGATCCCCGAGGCGTCCGCGTGCAGGGTGTAGCCTTCCTGCCGAATCGCCCCCCCAGTGATTCTCACGAACGTAATGGCGTTGGCCTGATCCCCGTCCCGAGTTTCACGGAGTTTGAATCCGGCCGACTCTTGAAGCAAGGACTGGAAGATTTTGACTGCGGGCAGGCCGTCAGCTCCGACGATCTTGGTGTCCTTGGTAATTTCGAATGATCCTCCCGGCGCGGCAACCATCGACACTGGTTTGGGAATGACGGTAGGCAGGCCCGCTTGGGCGGCTTTAGCGAGAAGGAAAAAACTTAATGAAATCACGGATGGTTAGCCTATCTCTTTCAGGGGTCGTTCGGCTAGTGAGCCGGCAGTGAAGTGTATTTAGCGATCAATTCGCGTGTAATCGAAACCGCGTCGCCGCTTGGCGACTCTTGAGGAGGAGCCGTGGAGTGATCCCAAGCAAGTTCCCAATCGGGAAGTTCTGCCATTTTGCCGGCGAACGCCTGACGCCATCGATTCGCAATGAAGTCATCGATGAGCCCCGCCCACTCCTTGTTGGCGTAATCGAACAGGTCCTTACCACCCCAAACGGTGATCTGCATGCGAGCGTTGGCTTCCATTGCGTCCTTTTCTGAGGAGGTGACGCCCCACTCCCTCGCATCACTGATCCAGGACGAGAGGCGATATTCCGGTCGGCAAGCAACTAGGCGATCGATATCGTGGAGCATCCCCTGAAACACGGCATGATTGTCGGTCCCCGATTTCCGCTCGGCTGTCAATTCGCGGTCGGCAAGGGCTCCCAGCCATGTCTTCGTGAAATCAACGAGGTCCCGGCTGTAGAGGGAATTGGTCTTGAGGTGATCTCCATCTTTGAGCAGTAGTTGAATCGCCTGCACCAAATGCTCTGGATTGAATCCCGGCATGACCGGGTCCTGGTTCTTAGGTCGGAAACGCCAGGTCGCTTCGTAACTCGACTTCGGATCTGTATAGAGTTCAACCAAAAAGATATGCCAAGCATCCCGAATCGAATCGTCCCATCGACCGTAGCGGGCCTTAGCGTAGTCATCGATCCAGTGACTCGCGTCGATCGCATCGGGCTGCCACATCGCGTCGGTCATCAGTTCATATTCGACCGGGTTCTGGTCGATTCCCTCCATCGTAAGCCCTTCGCCAAGCAGGCGGCCCTTAGAGGGGTCGTTTTGAGCTTTCGCGACTCGCTGGGCATCGATATCGAGGGTGCCTTGTATCGCGGTGTCTCCTCCAAATCCCGGCAGCGTGTTGTAGATCCACCCGGTTCTTCGGACGGCCGGGTGTTCTCGCCATGCTTCGTACATGTTGTCGGCCAGATCCAGCACGATCATCTTTCCGTCTGGCACTGAACCCAGCAGAGACTCGACTTCGGGCTCCTTCCAGTAGTTCCGAGCATTGTAGAACAGCCACCCTTGCATGACCCAAACGCCTTTCGGATCTGCGGCATGGATGGACTTGTAGACCGCTTCGCCGCACTTCTTGAGGTCTTCGAGCTTAGTGCTGGGAGGAAATAGCGGAAGCTGTTCATTAAATGTGTCGGCCAAGTAAAGATGGTCAGAGCCAAACTCTTTTCGATATTCGGTGAGGAATTTCGATCCGATGTCGACAAACATTTTGCTTCGAACATACACAAAATGGGTCGGCGCAAAGCCCACCCATCCGTTCGTGCTCTCAAGCTTGACCTCTGGATGGTACTGGCCAAAATCGCCCGGAACGAAGCCCGAGAAAGCGGGCACGATGGGGGTCATGCCGAGGGCTCGCTCCGATTGCAGAATCTTCTTCTGGAGGGCAGCTTGGCCGTCAATCCAGCTTTGGGGGAGCGGCGACATATGCCCGTTCAAATTTCCCATCCGTTGCCAAGGAAGGAACGCGGGGCCAGAGAAAAAGCTCTGGATCGAACTATCCGGGATCCCATAACCTCTAAAAACCTTTTGCCAGATCTTCTCCTCCCCGTTTAAGGCCAGAGGCATATTGATGCCATGGAGCGCCATCCAGTCAATCTCTTTTTGCCACCGAGACCAGTCCCACCACACGGTGGAGTAGCCAAAAGTGCAGACATTGAAATAGTGCCGATACTTGGCGGGGCTGACGACCTCGCGGCGGGCGTAGTCGGGAAGGCGATCAAGGAGGCGGACATTGTCACCCGACCAAGAAACCATGCAATGGCATGCTCCCTTCAGATAGTCATACGCCCCTCGGCAAAGCGCTATCGCTGAGTTGCCCGAGACATAGGCTTTGCCACCATGGGCTTCAACCACGAAGTGGTCAGTCTCGCCGGAGAGTTTGGGATCGATTTGGAGGACAAACGCCGAAGCCTTTGACCCGATGGTTCGCTGAAGCACTGCCTCGGATGCACTCACTGCATCCGAGGCGCTGGGACCGACGAGCATGCGCCGATAATAACTGATCTGAAGCCCTACTAGAACGCGTTACCATCGCTTCGGGAGCAACTTAACCGAGAAACGGAGGACGGTCTCTGAATCAATCGATTGTTCACAATTTCCTGCCAATCGCCGCTTCCAACGAACACTATTTTAAGTCGAATTCTAGGCACTCATCTAGCAAGGTGTTAGTCAGGTAAAAACGGCCATGCGCGTTCTGTTCATCGGAGGCACAGGCATCATCAGTTCTGCCTGTTCGCCGCTCGCAGTGGAGTCCGGAATCGAACTGTTCTTGCTCAACCGAGGCAAGTCTCACCGAGGAGTGCCAGCGGGCGCAAAGGTTTTGAATGGCGACATCCGCGATCGAGCGTCGGTGGAAGCCGCCATCGGGGACATGAAGTTCGATGCGGTTGTCGACTGGATCGCCTTCACGCCGCAGCACATTCAACAGGACATCGACGTGTTTTCTGGCAGGACCGGACAGTTTGTGTTTATCTCCTCGGCCAGCGCGTACCAGACTCCGCCTTCTGCGCTGCCGGTAACTGAGTCGACACTGTTGGACAACCCGTATTGGGAGTATTCGCGAAACAAAATCGCCTGCGAAGAGCTCCTTGTCAAGGCGTATCGAGAGAGTAAGTTCCCATACACGATCATCCGGCCCTCGCACACCTACGATCGCACCCTGCTGCCTTTCGATCACGGCTGGACCGTCGTCGACCGCATGCGAAAGGGCAAGCCGGTCATCGTTCACGGAGACGGAACGTCGCTCTGGGTGCTCACCCACCACAAAGACTTCGCGAAGGCGTTCGTCCCCCTCCTCGGCAATTCGCACGCAGTCGGCGACGTGTTCCACATTACATCGGATGAGCTCTTGAACTGGAACCAGATCTACCAGATCGTTGGGCGAGCGGCCGGCGTCGAAGCGCCAAAGCTCGTCCACGTGTCGTCCGACACCCTGGCGAAGTGGGATCCAGGCTGGGGCCCCGGACTGCTCGGTGACAAAGCCAACTCGATGATCTTCGATAACTCTAAGGTCAAGGCAGCCGTCCCCGGTTTTAGCGCCAACATCCCCTTCAGCCGAGGCGCCGAGGAGATCGTCGCCTGGTACGAGGAAGACGCGACGCGTCAGAAGATCGACGCGAAAGCCGACGAATTGGAAGACCGCTTGGTCGAAGCGTTCGGCTGAGTGCCTCTCAACCTGGCGAGCCGCAGAAGACTGCCTGTGGTTCGCTTAGGTTTAAGACCCTCGAACACTTAAAAATTCTGGCAGGAGCAGGAGCCGGAAGCCCGAGTCTATTTTCCTACACCAACCAAGGCGCAAAGGCCTGCAGCTCCGATCTCGAAGGCGCCGACTCTTGAGCACCCGGACGCGTGGTGCTCAAGGCGGCGGCGTGGTTCGCCAGGTCGATTGCATTGGCGATGTCTCGACCTTCGGCAAGGAACGTGACCAAGGCGCCGTTGAACACATCGCCGGCAGCGGTCGTGTCCAGAGCATTGACGTGGGGAGGCGGGCACAGTCGGTTACCGGATTGGCTAACCCAGTAGCTGCCGCGCGCGCCGAGCGTCACAATCACGTTTTCGACCCCCTTATCCAAGAGCTTCCACGCCGCCGCCTGACACGTCGCGTCGTCATCGGGAACAATGCCGGTGAGGATCTCCAACTCGGTTTCATTGGGAGTGAGCGCAAAACAGCGGGCCAATATTTCGGCGGAAAGAGGCTGAGCGGGCGCCGGATTCAAGATGAACCGGTCGGCGTGACTGACCTCCTCGATCGCCTCGATCGGAATCTCGAGCTGTGCGAGGACGTACTTCGGCTTTACGGAATCGAGAGCCGCTGCGACCTGAGCCGCGGTAACGAAGGCATTCGCCCCGGGAGCGACCACGATCACGTTTGTTCCTTCGTCACCGACAAGGATCCCCGCCGCACCCGTCGGCGTATCTAGCTTTCGCAAGTACTGAAGGTCGACGCCTGCTTCCGACAAACTCTGGGTGAGGAGCGCGCCATCGGCGTCCAAGCCTACGCAACCCACAAATGAGACGCTCCCTCCGAGTTTGCCAGCGGCGACGGCTTGATTGGCGCCCTTTCCCCCTGGATGGATCGCGAATGACTGCCCGAGGATCGTTTCACCGGGGTTCGGCAGGCGAGGAGAACGAAAAACATGGTCGACGTTCGCACTGCCCACGATCAGAATAGACACCCAATAAGCCTACTAGATGGGGTTATTGGCAATGTTTGCAACACGAAACAATTCAGAAACATAGTCCCTCTACACTTCGGCCCATCCTGACGGTGGATGCGACAGCCCCACCCAATCCTCGACGAGTCCGATGAAGGGTCGATTGAGGGTCGACGAAGACAATTTCCCGGCATAGCGGCCCCAACCGATTCCTTCGCACGAGATCTTTTCTATGCCTCCTGATGTCATTGACCCTAATGCCCTTTCCAACGTATCCGAGCCTCGTCTCCAGCACCTGATCCGGACCGGCGCCGCTAAGCCGCTCTTCCTTCAAGGCGTTTTTCCATTCGCGGGAAGAGGCTTCTTCTCAACCCACACCCTCAATGATTCGTTGGTATACGAAGTCCCAGCCGGTAGACGAGCTGAACTCGTGTACTTTAGGGGTGGCAACCTGTCCGACGACCTTATCTATTTGACGGTGACCGCCAACAGCAAGCCAATTCGCTATTTCCCAGTCGGGCCGAAGGGCGATTTTCATATTCCCCTCGTCGTCACGGAAAGCCATCCAGCAGGAACTCGCCTAGAGATCGGTTTTGCCGCTTCCCGCGCCCTGACGGGCAGCATCGTCGTAGACGCAGGCTTCATCGAATACCCAGACGGAGTTTGAACGTCTGAGGTCGCGCTCCACCTCACCCGGGTGCAGAACTTGAGAGCTACTGCCTCGGTTGTCGCCATACTCAGGGAACAGGTCGTTTCTGGCTTGGCACAAGCTATGATGCAGCCCGATGAGGCCCTGAGATTGGTTCTTGAGAACTCCCAACCGGCGAAATCTTACGAGCAGACTCTGCTCGAGTCGCTCGGTCGGTATCTCGCTGTGCCCATCATCTCCCAATTCGACTACCCGGCGTTCGATCACTCGGCGGTGGACGGTTTTGCCATCCGGTGCGAGGACTCGCCCGGCGACTTCCTATTGGGACACCGCGTCCTGGCCGGGGACCTGCCGTCGGATGTCTTCTTAAATGAACGAACGACGGTGAGAGTTCTGACCGGAGCGCCTCTTCCGCCCGGGTTCGACGCCGTTGTCATGCAGGAGGAGTGCGAGTGGGAAGCGAACACCGTTTCAATCGCCCAACGAGCAACATTAGGACAAAATGTCCGCCGCCGCGGTGAGGAGTATTTCGCCGGTCAGACCCTGATTTCGGCAGGAATTGAAGTGAATTCGGGAATCATCGGATTGGCGGCATCAAATGGTCTGTCGCGACTCACTGTCCACCGCCGACCCAGAGTAGCGGTGATCGCGACCGGCAGTGAACTCATTTCGGTCGGACAAGTCCCCTTGCCCGGACAGATTCTCGACTCAAATTCATGGGCTTTCGGAGCGGCGGCTCTATCGGCAGGGGCAGATACGACGCGGGATGTTGTGCGAGACGATCCCCTTGAAATCGGTCGGCTCGTCGGCTTGGCGATCGAGAATTCAGATATCGTGGTGGCATCGGGCGGCGTCGCCCTCGGCGACGCCGACTATGTTCGGCAAGCATTTTCCGAGCAGGGTGTCCGCGAGGTCTTCTTCGGTTTGTCCATGAAGCCCGGAAAGGGCGTGTACTTTGGGATGCAGGGAGAACGTTTAGTGTTTGGCCTGCCCGGGAATCCAGCCGCCGCGATGATCGCGTTCCACCTCTTTGTTCGACCGGCCATTCGAAAGTTAGCCGGAGCAGGCGCCCCCACAAACCACACCGTTCTCGCGAAGCTAGCCAATGGACAGAAAAAGCGGCCGGGAAGGACCGAATTCGTTCAAGCCAACCTCCGATCAGAAGTGGACGGTCTCTGGGCCGATGCCCGGCCAAAACAGGGTTCGAACTTCCTCACTGGAATGGCGACCGCAGATTGCCTTATGGAACTACCACCCGATGCCGAGCGGTTAGAGCGAGGGGTAACTGTAAAGGTTTACCCCCTGTGAGGGGCTCTACTTAGACTCTTCTTCCAAGACGTCTTCGACCCAAGCAAGACCTCGCATCATGTTAGGGAAGCCGATCGTGGTGAGACCCTGAAGCGCTGCGTGCTTCAGTTCTTCCGGGGTAGCTCCCGCATCCAGCGCCTTTCGAACATGACTATGGGTCGCCCCTTCTTGGGCCGATCCGATGGCAATGCCGATCTTGATCAGTTCGCGCGTCTTGGCGTCGAGCGGGCCGGCTTCGGCAACCGCTGTGGACATGGCATGATAGGCATCGGCCACCGCCGGATAGGTCTTCATGAACCGATTGAATCTCTTCGGAGGCTTACTCATGACACCAGTGTATTCGACATAATCGGAGCCGCACGATGATCATCGAAGCAGTGCTCCTAACCGGAGGTGCGAGTCGACGAATGGGGACCGACAAGGCGTCGCTTATTGTCGATGGCGAGCCCCTTGGACTCCGAATTGCGAACAGGCTATCGACCCGAGTTGAGAGATTGACCGTGCTCGGGAGAGTCCCGCTGCCCGGATACGATTTCTTGGAGGACGCGCAGGAGTATGCCGGTCCGCTGAAGGCGCTCTCGCGGTTCCGGATCTCTGCCGAATTCGTCTTTCTTGCGTCTTGCGACCTCGTTCGGTTCGAGGCAGAACTCGTAGATGAGCTGAGAAGTGTCATCGGGCCGCATCAAGCGGCAATCCCCGTCCTCGACGAACGCGAGCAGCCACTCTGCGCGCTCTACCGCGCGTCGGCATTCGATCATCTCGCCGATATTGAGAGGGCTGGGCAATCACGAATGATGGCTTGGGTTGACGCCATCGATACGTTGCGCATCGACTCGCGACAGTTACCTCACGGGGCAGCATGCGCGAACGTCAACACTCGGTCCGATTTGGAATCTATTTGACCGCAACCTCGAACACCACCACCCAATATTGGACGCTCTGCAGCACCATTCCAAACACGATCAGGGCAAGGCCGATGGCGCCCATTCGCCGCTCCGGCAGGTGCTCGATCCACCACTCGATCGCTGGGCTGAAGAGTCCGACGATGCCGCTAACCGCTCCCGCCGCAAGTCCCAATCTGAGCCCAAATCCGATAGGATTTGCCCCTACCGAGCAGATGAGCCCGGACAGGATGCCTGCAATTCCGACCGCGATCGCACGCATCAGAGACGCGACCATTCTCTGCTTGGATATCCGAGGCTTGGCCTGAGCTTCGTAATCTCGAATGGGGGTAAATCCCAAGTAGTAAACGGTGCTCAATGCGAGCCCGGAAAGCAGGCCAAAACAGACGGCAAACGGCCAGCCGGCCAGGGTCAAGCCCGCGAAACCCAAAACGATTCCTCGCAGAAACCCAAACAGCAGGGTGCGATTTCGCGGCGCGGTAATGCGCCCGTTAAGCGAGCCTGCCGTTCGATACTCCACGGCAAGAAGCGCCCCCATTCCCGTCGAGGCCACCAGCGCGTACTGGAGCCCCAAGACCACCTCGTATCCGACCAGGAATAAGGCAATGTAACCTACGGCTCTGGCAAAGGTTCGGAGGGGTCCACTTTGACCACCGAGCAGATCGTACGCGAGATAACAGCCTCCCAGAATATCGAGCGCCATTCCGCACAGTGAAATCTCGGCGATAAGCTTTCGGCTAAGAATGAGGTCGCCCCAAAACGGTGCCGCAGCCATGCTCAGAATCTTGCACGATCGTGTCAACCCCAAAACCATACTGGCCCCGATTCCCCGAAACGGAGAGAAACATCAAGGTCGATCTATCGATAGAAGCAGGTTCTCGCGCACAGAGCGGGCAAATTAGCAAAGATCTGTTAACTTTTGTCGCGAAGTGAAGGACAATGGGAGCAGTTCTTCGGAACTCACCCTTTGAGATAGATCCCGATGAGGATCATAAAATTTGATTTCTCGTTCAGACCGGCATTGTCGCCGACCTGAACCCCGCACCGACGCGGCGCTTTTGTTTCGGTCTTCGAGCGCCCGTCAATGCCCAGAGTTCTTGTCCTTGAGTCTTCCCAGCGAGGTCTATCTGAAGCCCTTCGTGGAGCGGGTCACACCGTGGTCGCAACCTCATTTGAGGACGACAGCTACGATCTCGCGGATTCCATTCGCCTAGCCTTCCAGGGCCGGCCAGCCGACCTCATCGTTGCCGACCTTACGACGGCGAGCGACTTCCTCCCGTTACGTCACGTCCAATGGGTACTTCGTGATATTTGGGGCGCCGAGACCCGGCTTCCCTGCTTGGCGTTGCTGATTCCCTATCACCTGAGTCTTCCTGAATTGCCAGCCTTTGTGGAGGACTTCCTACTGCCTCCCTACGATCCTGGAGAACTGGTCGTACGTGCCGCCCTTCAACTGTTCCGCATTCGACAAGCGCGAGACAACGAACTGCTGACATTTGCCGACCTCACCCTGGATCTCTCGGGCGGCAAGGCGTTCGACATCAACGGAGGAGAGATGGTGCTCACCCGGCGCGAGTTCGAGCTTCTCCGATTTCTTTGCACTCACCGGGGCAAGTTCTTCGACCGTGACCGCTTGCTGTCACTGGTTTGGGGAATCGAATTCGCTGGCGGTGACCGTACGGTGGACATCCATATCTGTCGGCTGCGATCGAAGCTTCCTCCCCACGCATCGTCACTTCTTGAGACTCGAAGGGGTCTCGGCTACGGATTCCAGATTGCGAGCTAATTCATGATCGATCGCTGTTTCCCATCAAACCCGAAGGTGAGGCCATGAGCCTGGAATCGGTCGTGCTGGCTGGGGGACAGTCTCGACGTGGTGGCGTCGGTGAAGCGCTTGGAATCAAAGGCCTTGCCCTCGCCCAGCGAATCGCCAGTTCGCTAACCACCGTTTCCTCAAGGGTCACGATCATGGGTGACACCCCCCTGCCGTCATTCGATTTCCTGGCCGACCAAGAGAGTGGGCGGGGTCCAATGGCCGCCTTAGCCGAGTTCTTCCCGCGCGAAGAGTTCGTTTTTGTGGCTTCGTGCAACCTGGTCGCGTTTCGGTCCGATATCGTGACCGACCTCCAGAACCGTATCGGAAATAGGGCGGCAATCGTCCCAACCGTCCAAGGCGTTCCCCAGCCCCTTTGTGCCCTTTATCGGAGAGAGGCGTTCGATATGCTTCGAGCTCTCGTTCGCCAAGGAGAGAGCCGCCTTGACGTGTGGCTGACCCGGCTGGAAGTCCTGGAAGTAGCGGCTTCGAGCCTCTCGACGCCAGCCGCCTGCTTCAACGTCCGAGTCCCACTAACTCACCCCAGGGCGGTCGTAAGGACCGTCCTGAGAGACGATCGTGAGCAAACCGGGGGCAAGTTCCGCGGCTGGGCTGGATGAAGAGGGCCTATCGTCCCCATTCGCTCCTCTCATTTCCTTTCTGCGAGATCCGGGGACAGGCTCAACATGACGGGTGCTTACGGGTGAGGTCAGCAGAATCACAAGCTCGCGGAACGAGGCCAACGAGCCTAAAGTAGGTTAGTTGGTTGGACAAACCAAGAATCCAACCCCCTCCGGACCGCCAACCCGCTTTCTAGTTCACAACCAGATCTTCACAACTGAGACTATTTTTCTGAGACCGGGAGCAGACAGAGTGCGACAGACGTATCTCAGGGAGTCAGCCATGAAGAACACGTCCCTCCTCCTCACTCTTTCAGCCATCGTTGCGGTTGGATTGCCGATTGCGTCCGCCTTTGCCCAACAAACGCCTTCCAACCCCACTCCTGATACGGTTCCCAAATACGTCGACATCCAAAAGTCGTTTGACAAGACCTGCATCAAATGCCACGGCGATGCTCGAGCGGCAAATGGGATTAATTTGGCCAAATACGAATCGGTGATCAAGGGCGGAAGCGATGGTCCGGTGATCGTCAAAGGTGACCCGACAAAGAGCCCTCTGTACCTTGCCATCACCGCCACTCAAGGTTACGGACCTATGCCGCCGCGCGGCCCCAAACTCGCCGACAAGGAAATTAAGGCGATCGAAGCGTGGATCAAGTCAGGCGCAAAGAAATAAAAGCTTTAAGGTTTCAGGATTTTTTGATATCCTAGTGAACCCTTGCACGTCTGGTACGTCGACTTGCTAGCATGCGTTGCTGCGCCTGAGGCAGGGAGCTACATTGAGAACTATGAAAAATTTATGGATTGCGTTGGCGGGAGTCGCCATTCTCGGCGTTGGATTCCAGGTCGCAGTTGCGAAGGGGCCTCATGCAGGCGCTGGAGCGACGAAGGCTAAGGTCAAGTACGAAGACGTTCAGAAGATCCTCACGGTCAGCTGCGTCCGATGCCACGGCGCGGGTCGACCTCGCGGCGGAATCGAACTGACGAGCTATGAGACCGTCACGAAGGGTGGCGAGAATGGCCCAATCGTCGTCGCCAAGGATCTCAAGAAGAGCCCTCTGTATCTCGCCATTAGCGGCGCAACTGGATATCGCCAAATGCCTCCACGCGGTCCACAGCTTGACGCAAAAGACGTCAAGACTATCGAGGCTTGGATCAAGGCTGGAGCAAAGAAGTAGTTCTCTGAACTCTGACGGAGTCCTCTGGCGATTCATCGCCAGAGGGCTTTTTCGTGTCAGCAATCACGAGCGGAGCGCTCACAACCAGTGATGAAGCATGCGTCCCTTTAATTAGCTTCCACCGCCAATTTCAAACGGCAAACCTCCTCTCAGCCATAGATGGCCTTCATCGTTTCCTTGCGGAACGCAAAAATGGCTCGCACTCTCGGTCCGACGAAAAGCGCGTGGACGAGAGGGGCAAAGATCCATCCGGGCACCGCATATCTCACGGTGTCGCTCATCAAAGTGCCTTCGGGATGGGCGCTGAAGCGATGCTCATGAAGCCATAGCCGGTAGGGCCCCTTCAATTGATTGTCGGCGAACCGATGCGGCGGTTCCCAAATCGTGATTTCCGTCTTCCACCGGAACGGAAATCCACCCAGTCGAAGTTGGTAGTCGATCAAGGCGCCTTGGCGCATCTCGATGGGAAGTGGGGTCAAGATCCGAAAGCTCAAAGTCGAGGGAGTCAGCCGCTCCAGATTCTCGGCACGGCTAAAGAATTCAAACACTTCTTCGACCGGCCGCGGGATGACCGTTTCCTCTTGCAGTACATAGACTCGCACGACTGCGATCTACGTCGTGAGCCCGTCCGCTCATCAGCACCTCCAGACATTTCAGGTTCCCGAGTCTAATTTAACGTTTCCAAGATGATGCTCACCGTTTCGTCAACACTGAGCCTGGAATTGTCGATGACCAGCCAGCCAGGGCGCGTGTCTTCACGGTAGTGAGTGTTCGTCCAGACGATGGTTTCGTCGAGCATGTGGGGATCGAAACTCTTGTTCGTTCGCGTGTGGCTCCGGTGGAGGTTCGTTTGCAGGTCGGGCATCAGGCATATGCGAATCACCGGCATGTTCGCCAGACGCTCTTGAATGAGGTGCTCGACTCTCGGAAGATTCCGACAATGATCAATCAGCACGTGAAATCCGCCTTCGAAGTAGCACCGAGCGGTCTCGCAGACGGCCGACTCCGCGAGTTGGAACTGCCGTTCAGTCTCGTCCGTCCAAGGAACGGACTCGGCGAGTCCGCTTACCACCCATGTTCGAACATCGTCCACTGGGATATGCACCGCTCTGTCTAACTTCTGGGAGAGGGCCGCGCAAAGCGTGGACTTGCCGGAAGCCGGTGGCCCGGTGACCCAAAACACCGCGAAAGAGTTGTCCGTCATGCGTCCGATCGATCCTACCTAGGAGCATAATGACGCGAATAACACGAATTACTTTTCGGTGTCTTCCTTTCTTTCGTTAAGTCACCAAAAATAGAACCATGCCACACATCCATCTTGAGACGACTTCGGACCTGCCGGAGAACGCCGACGTTCCGGACATCCTCGAGGCCCTCGTGACGCGGCTAAGTAGCCTGGAGTCGGTCTCATCCTCGTCGGTGAAGGCCTACCACTCTCTACGAAGCGTTTGGAAGGTTGGAGAAGGTCATGCCGACGGAATTGCTCACTGCACCGTGATGATCCTTGCCGGAAGGTCGGAAGAACTGAGAGTCCAAATGGCAGACGCGATGTTTGAGACCCTTAAGCTGCAATTTGCCGGAAGCTTGGAAGCAAATGAGGTCGGGGTTACGCTGGAATTGCGAGAGATGGCGCGAGAGACTTACCGAAAGTAAGGATCACGTTACAATAAGTCCGTCATGTCTTCCACCGATCCGGTCCACTCCCTCGCGCAACTGGGTTTCACCAATCTTGAAGCAGAAATCTATGCGTTTTTAGTAGGCGAGTCTCCTGCAACCGGATACCGAATCGCTCAAGCCATCGGCAAGCCGGCGGCCAACACTTACAAGGCGATTCAAACTCTTGAAAGAAAAGGCGCCGTCGTAGTAGAGGACGGCGTGAGCAGGCAGTGTCGTGCCGTCCCTGTAGACGAACTCTTGGGGCGAATCAGCCGGGAATTTCAAACGCACCGTGACCTCGCTTCGCGAGCGCTCAAAGAACTTGGTCAGCCGAAGGCCGATGATCGGGTGTACCAAATCCGATCCCTAGAGGGGCTGACTCAACGTTTGCGCCAGATGATCGTCGATTCCAAAGAGATCGTTCTGGCGTCAGTTCCGGCACCCGTTCTGAAGGAAGTAAGAGCGGAGGTCTTGGAGGCGGCGGCCCGAGGCGTGGACATTGTGATTCGCTCCGACAGTGAAGACGAACTTCCTGGAGTGGAATCAGTTGCCCGTGAATCTATGGTGGAGGCGCCCTGGCAGGAATTGCAGGTCGTGGTTGACGGAGACCAGCATTTGGTGGCTTTCCTTACCCGAGAGGGAGAATTGGAGAAGGCCGTCTGGAGCGGAAGCAGCTTCCTTTCTCTTATCCACCATCGAGGTCTCGCGGCCGAACTAAATCTTCAGCAGGTTGCGAGCAAAATCCGCGACGAAGCGGGCCAAAAACGACTGTTACGAGCCCTTGGACAGCATCGGTCTGCAGAAACAACGCGTGCTCACCGCCTTCTCGCGAATGAAGACCCGACGGCTTCAGCGAAGTAGTCTCCCGCGACCTAGAACAGGGACTTTTGCATCGGCTGACATGGAAGCATCGTTCCATCGAGCAGTTCAATGTCCACCACGCCCATGCCGGTAAAGCCAAGTTTTTCGTAAAAGGGTATTCCGGGAAGCGTCGCCACGAGTTCAAGGTCGGTGAATCCCATCATGATCGCCGCCTCTTCGCAAGTCTTGTAGAGTAGTCGACCCAATCCCTGATTCGAATGGCTTGGCTCAACAAAGAACGCCCGCAGTCGAGCGGCGTCCAGTCCGGGAATGACCCGCTCGGTAAGGAACTCTTGGTCTTCGCTTCCCGAGTAGAGCTTCTGGCGAGTACTCCAAGCCCCCACTGCCACAAGTTGGCCATCTGACTCGATCACGTACGACGTCTCATCTTCAATCAGTGCAGGGTCGGGCACACACAGATACTCGGCAGCGGCCTTGGCCTGTACTTCGTTGTAAATGCCTTCGCTGAGGCGCAGAATGGCTCGCCTCATGAGATCGCGCATCCTGCCGATGTCGTCGATTGTGGCTAACCGCGGGGTGGGGGGGCTACTTATCATCGTCTAACCAAAGACCTAACTTATTGCACTAGCTTGCGAACATCAATCTTTTCGTCGCGCAGGGGCGGCGGGAACACTTCTCTCAATTCTTGGATCGGCGGCAGTGGGGCTATTGTGGGAATCGACCACCTTTGCTGTCAAGAAGAACACGATTTCCGTTCGGCTTCGATCCTTGTCCGTTCTTCGGAAGAGCTGGCCGACGATGGGTAGATCCTTCAAGAAGGGGATTCCGCCAACTTTGTTTCTGTCTTGGGTCTGGATCAAACCGCCCAAGGCAATCGTGTCGCCGTCCTGCATGATGGCGGTCGTCTGCTCGATACGCTCACTGGTTTGAGGCAACTGACCTCCACCGGGCACGGCAGTGAATCCCGTCAAGTAGCTCACGATCGGACGCAATTCCATGACGATCGCGCCATCGGCTCCCACTCTAGGTAGAACCGCCAGTCGAACGCCGACATGCTCCTCTCCGGTCTGGACTGTGGTTCCGTTCTGGCTCGTTTGGATCGTCTCGATATACCGAATCACGTCCCCAACGAACAGTTCAGCAGACCTTCCATCGACGGCTAACAAGTTCGGCCGAGCGATGAGATTTGTATCGGTGGCGAGAGCGTCTAGGGTCGCAGTGACCGATGTGTGACCACTCAAAGCGCCGGTAATGACGCCCGTGGTATCGGCGGTGTCACCCAATCCCTGGTTGACCCGAATCGACTTTACTGTCCCCGCGCCACTGAGCACGCTCCAGTCGAGGCCAACCCGAAGTGCCTGATCCTTGGTGAGTTCCATGACCCGAAGTTCCAAGGCGACCTGCTTGGGGGCAACATCGATTTTCGATAGATAGGACAACGCCGAATTGATTTGAGCCCTTGTTCCTCGAAGCACCAATTTCATTGGCACCGAGACCTTCTCAAAGGCTTGGAATGGCTGGGTCAGACCCATGGTTTGTCGGTCCGACCGATTGTCGTCGGTCGACTTGACGTCGTTTGCCGACGAAGAAGAGCCGCCCGAACTAGAACTTGAACTCGAACTCCCACCCGAAGCGTCGCCTTTCGAACTGTCGCCGCCTAGCGGCTGACCAAGGTTCTCACTGACTCGAGCCATCGAGTCCTTGGTGATTTGGGAGGCCTTGTAGACGCCCGGGCTGCTGACCTGTCCAGGAAGCACGCTCGCTCTGAGGCCGGGAATCGAGGCGATCAACTCCTCTCGAAGAGCTCTCGGATCGAGGTGCTTCACCTCGTAAATCTCGTATCCCGCGAAGGTGTCCTCCGCATTGTCAAGCTGCTCCAGAGTCTTGCGAACGACCGTAAGCTGAGCTTCTGGCCCACGCATGACGATCGTTTGGCGACTAGTGCTATCGGCAGGGGTCGCCAAGAGAAGAACCTGACCCACCGAATTCTGGCCCTTGCCGGCGATCGCGGAAACGAGATCTTCCGCCTTGCCTCCGCGGACCACGTAAGCTTCGGATACGGCAACGGCAGCGGCCGCGGGCGCTTCACCCGTCACTTCGCGTCGGATCGCATCCATTCGGTCTCTCGGAGCTACCAAAACAGTCGCTCCAACACGGGTGTAGGCCAGCCCGGTCATGCCCGTGATCATCTTGAGCGCTTCTTCCACGTCCACATCGTTCAGGGACACGGTAAGGTTGCCTTTAACTTCCGGGGCCGCAACAATATTTACACTGCTCTGAAGCGCAAGCGCCCGGAGAATCTGAACGATATCTGTGTTCACAAACTCCAACGAAACGTGGTTGACCTTTTCGGGCTGGGCTGAAGTCGCCGACGAAACCGCCAACACGGGGGCGCCAGGCGACGTGATGACCACGGCACGAGCGGGAGGAGTTAAAGTCTTTGGGGTTGTGGACGTGCTCGTGGATGAGAAACGATGGGCGGCCGGAAGACTTGGGAGCAAGTGCTTCGAAACCGATTTGGAACTGACTATCGCCGACTTTCTGGTGGGAGAGACACTCGCCGCTTTAGCACCGGCCTTCTTAGCCGAAGAAGCGCGGGCCGATCCATAAGTTCCCGAGGCGTAGGTCAAGAGGCAGAGGGCAGCT
Source organism: uncultured Armatimonadota bacterium (assembly GCA_903904815.1). GTDB lineage: Bacteria > Armatimonadota > Fimbriimonadia > Fimbriimonadales > Fimbriimonadaceae > Fimbriimonas. The sequence continues at coordinate 174,773 of CAIVDU010000031.1, read as the reverse complement.
CCAAGAGAAGCTATGGTGAGTCTATTTTGCATTTGGGTCTCCTCCCACGGAAAGTTGGAGCATCCTGCCCCGAAAAACGACGGTCGCGGAACGCTTGTCCACTGAGACAAGCTGCGATCGAGGATCGATCAGCGAACCGACTTGAATGAGTCTCTGGTTGCCCGCGAGATCCGTGAATATGGCTACAGGGCGGGCTCCGATCATCACGCCCGTCAGTCGCCAATCGAACGTCGGTTCGGACGCTGGCGGAGACACGGCGGTAGTGGCAGGAGCCACGGTGGCGGCTGGTGGACTATCTTTCACCAGTTGAGTTCCGGATACCGGCATGGGCTGGAAAGGCCCCGACGGACTCCTGGAATCGGGCAATGAGGACGTGCTTGGGAGTGGCCCCACCTTGTCCATGCGTTCAGGAGCCGGACTTGCATGCGAGGGAATCTCGAACGGATCGCGCACTGGAAGTTTGGCGAGCGCAGCCACGTCAACTGCGGGAGCATCTTTTTCCTGGCTCGCCAACAGTTTTGCCGCAGTCGTCGAGTGTGTCGTGGGTTCCGGTGCGGCTACTGGCCGTAACTGGAAGGCTCCGACAGCGAGCATCAGGCCAAACAGAACGCCCAGAATCATGAGCTTTTTACGTTCATCCTGCATTTTTCACCTTGTGGTCTGCCATCGCCGTGCGATTGTCACCCTTGAAAAGATAGGCTCTCATCAGGATCGACATCGATAGTCGTGGGCTTCCCGCCTGGGCCTTGTCGACCGCATGTGGAGCCGGCTCCAGTGAAACCGTCCGAGCCTCAACCACCTTGGGAAATGTGTCCAGCGAATTCACAAATCGAAGTGCATCCGCGTAGCGACCGAGTCCGCGCACTTCGATATCAAGCGTATCGTAGGGCTTTGGCGCCTCCGGCTTATCCTTCGCGGTTGGCGCAGATGGAACGACTGGTACCGGTCGCACGGCCGTGACCTCGACTCCGCACGAGTTGCCGAGATCCTCCAGCTGACGCATGAGGGTTGGAACGTACGTAGACGCCGCGACTCCCTGTTCCAGGTGCTTCAGCGCCGCCTTAGCGTCGCGAAGCTTTTGCTGTGAGTCCTGAAGTCGTGCAGGCACCTTGGATACCGCGTCGACCTCCGCCTGTACGGCGGCCAACGAGGCTCGGTTCGTAGAATCCTTGCTATAAGCAAGAATGTTGATCCCGATCCCAAAAACGAGGGAACAAGCGATCATGATCGCGAAGATGGTCGAATTAGGCGCTCGCTTCATGTTCCACTCCCGACCGGTTTGACGACCGGTGGTTCGGTTCCCGTGATGTCGGCTACGACTTCGAATTCGATCGAATTGGCCTCGGCGTCCTGCCGGAGCTCCGAATACTTGAGGTTCACGTTCTGAAGATCCGGTAACGATTCCGTTCGAAGAATGAGATCGGCGATCGTCTTTTGATCGGCCCCCTTGCCAGCTAAGGTAAGTCCAATCGGTTTCTTGGCATCGTCCGAGCTCCCCCGAACGGCAGTAAGCCAAAGCCCGTCCGGCATGTTCTTGGTGAGATGGGTGAGGATGTGCGCCCATCGATCTGAAGTCTTCTGGGCGTTTTCGAGCGTGTCAACGCGAGGGAGGAGGTTTGCCGTCTCCTTTTCGTTCGACTCCGTTTCGGCCACCAGAGGCTTCAATTTGCTCAGACGGAGACTCAGTTGAGCCTGGTCGCGTCCAAAAGAGTCGGCCTGAAGCGAGAGCGAGCCGAACACCATTACCGAGACAACCAGAATGCCGACCGAAGCAAAGAACAAGCCCCGTGCCTTCTGTTCATTCTTTCGGATAGCGACCTGACGGTCGTGAACAAGGTTGATAAGAGGCATGGTTTAGGCAGCCCTCCGGATAGACCCGTGAATGGCGAGTCCGGCGGCTACCGCCATGTCTAAGCCCGAATCGGCAGTCTCACCCAATGCTGAAAACTGTTTGGCGGCGTAGATGCCCGCACAGGCGATGGGGAGTCCCAGTTTCTTCTCCATGTACTCGGCCAATCCCAACAACTTGGCCCCACCCCCGGCAAGGACGATTCGATTGACCTTCCGCGCGCCAGGCGTCCCCTCAAGTTGCTGAGATTGAAAGTAGTTGAGCGACCTTCGAACTTCGCGCACAAGATCGTCTAAGTGAGGCTGCACCACGCGCAAAGGAGGATTCTCCTTGACGACATGGTCGCTGAGGAGGTCTCGGGCATCAAGTTGGGACTTGCCCGCCTCCGCGTCCGCGTCCTCAAGCTTGAAATACGCCTTCAATGCGTCGGTCAGTAGTCGTCCACCGTGGGGAACGGTCCGGTTCACCACGAAAACGCCTTGGTGGATCACGCTGACGCTGGTCATGCTCGCTCCGATGTCGACCAACGCGATCGTCTCTTCCTGGACGGATACGGTTGGGTCGACTTCGATCAGCGATCGATACATCGCAAAGGCTTCGAGATCCACGACCTCCACGGTCAAGCCAGCCGCCTCACATACCGCCATGCGGCTTTCGACGACTTCCTTAGAGGCCGCAACGATCAGCACGTTCATTCGGTTGTCTTCGAGGTCGCCCAGAATTTCACATTCGATATAGCTATCGACCGCCGTCCCTGGAATGTATCGCGTAGCCTCAAGGCGAATCGACTTTCGGATAGCCGCTTCGGGGACCTTCGGAAACGCAACCGGACGGACAAAAACGGTGCCTCCGGCGGCGGCGACTGTCGCATTGGTCGCGGTGATTCGACCTTCCTTGAGGACATCTTTGAGTGCCGATGCGACTGCGGCAACGTCCAGAACAAGTCCATCTCGAATCGTATTCGGTGGCGTAGGACAGCCGGCGGCCCGAATGACTCTGCCACCGCCCGCTTCGGCTTCAACTTGAACGACCTTTATTCGGAACGAACCAAGATCGACTCCCACGTAACTCTTCTTTGGAAATAGCTTCATGCCACGATCTTCTCTTTGAGCAGCACACCTGCTCCCGATTGATCACAAATCACGGAATGCATCAGGAATGAGTCCGCTACCTTCTGCTTTGCCCAGAACGCGGCCAAGAGCACGGAGTCAGCAAGTTGGGTTGCAAGCCTAGGAATCCCTCCCGAGTACCGGTGGATAAGGTAGATCGCGTCCGGACTAAAAGGGCTCACTTCGCCGATGTAACCGGCGGTTCGAAGTCGGTGGGAAAGGAGCGCCTCGACGTCGCGGACATCGAGTGGCTTAAGAACTTGACGAATCGCAATTCGTTGATCCAACGCCGGGACCTTTGCAAGGATTTCCCGAAGTTCTGATTGACCGACTAGGATCAGGGAGATCGGAAATGCGTCGTTGACCTGACAGTTTAGAAGGAGGCGCAGTTCTTCGAATGTCTGTTCTGATCGAATGAGGTGGGCCTCATCCACTAAAACGACAATCCTGGAACCACGCGTGTAGTATTCCTTCGCGACTCGGTGCAGCTGAGAAGAAAGCTGTTGTCGGTCGCTCGAATCGGTGGTTTCACCCACCTGATCGAGGATCTCGCGCAGTATTTGCACCGGTGTGAGATTCGGATCGACAATATGGACGATGCGGTTGAAGACCGGGTCCAAGGTCTCTAAGAACCTCCGGCAGACGGTTGTCTTGCCAAGTCCGATTTCCCCGGAAAGGACGGCGACGCCCTTGTTGCGCTCGATCGCATACTGGAGCATGGACAGCGCTTCCTGGTGCTGTCTGCTCAAATAGAGGTAACGCGGATCGGGCGTCAAACTAAATGGTGGTTCATTGAGGCCCCAATAGGCTTCGTACATCCGATACTCCTGTGCACAGGGCTTACACCCGGTAAAAATGATCGGCAGATCGCACCTGAAACCTACAGGAGTTAAATAGCGGATCGGTTTGAGTCCTTTAGATGAGTGCCTTGGTTCACGCGTCGGGCATAATCGAGAGGCAAATGGGGTCAGTGCTACTAGATGCGGGAGATATGCGCCGAACGCTCGGCAGAATGGCGCATGAAATCCTAGAGGCAAACCAAGGGGCTGAGGATCTTGTGGTCGTCGGTGTACTTCGTCGTGGCTGGCCGATCGCCAAGCGACTGGCGTTTCTCATGACTCAGATCGAGGGAACCACGGTTCCGTGCGGCAAAATCGATATTCGGTCGTTCCGCGACGATAAGCCGTCGAGTGGGAAGTCGGAAGACGGAACGGAGATTCCGTTCAGCGTGGCGAATAAGACGGTCATTCTTGTAGACGAAGTCGTTTACACGGGAAGGACCACCCGGGCCGCGCTTGACGCACTGATGAGCTTTGGTCGACCTAAGGCGGTAAGACTTGCGGTCCTGATCGATCGTGGCCACCGAGAATTGCCAATCGAACCGGATTACTGTGGCAAAAAGCTGCAGACTGAGAAAGGTGACCACATCGTGGTCAAAGTCAACGAGTACGACGGAGAGGATGCAGTAGTGTTAGAAAAAGCGACGAACGCAGGGAGTGCAGCCTGATGGAAAGAAACCTTATTGGGATTCGGCACCTCGAGCGAGACGACATCGAAGACCTGATTGCGCTTTCGGCCGACTTTAAGCTACGGGTTCTTGAGGATCGGCCGCTCCCCGTTCTCTCCAAGAAGGTCGTTGGGATGCTGTTCTTCGAAAACTCCACGCGAACGCGAGTGAGCTTTGAACAGGCCGCCCACTACCTCGGACTGAAAACAGCTAATTTCACGGCCGGCTCTTCGTCGATGTCCAAAGGCGAGACTCTTAAGGACACGATCCTGACCCTTCGATACGAGCGGCTGAACGCGCTGGTCATTCGTCACCGACTCTCTGGAGCGCCCTCATTAGCCGCCCGCCACTTTGGTGGTCCGGTTGTCAATGCTGGAGACGGACAGCATGAGCACCCGACTCAGGCCCTTGGTGACGCGCTGACGATTCTGGAACGCAAAGGATCCATTGAAGGCCTTCGAGTCGCGATCGTCGGAGACGTTGAGCATTCCCGGGTGGCCAGGTCCAATGCGTGGCTACTTAGCAAGCTGGGTGCGGAAGTCCGATTCGTCGGACCACGAACCCTGATTCCGCCTCACGCGATGATGCTCCCCGGGAAAGTGTTTTACGACTTGGCGACCGGCATCGAAGGCGCCGACGTCATCATCACCCTCCGACTCCAGAAGGAGAGAATGGCGGAAGGCCTTCTTTCTTCGATCGGGGAATATGCGGCCATGTACCAGGTGAACCGTGAAACGATGCGATTCGCCTCTCCCAGCGTTCTCGTGATGCACCCCGGACCGCTCAATCGAGGAGTCGAGGTGGACGACGTCGCCGCCGATGGTGAGCGATCCGCGATCACCTCCCAGATTGAGAACGGAATCTTCGTTCGAATGGCCGCCTTTGCCTGGACCTTTGGTGAAGACGCAACCGCGAAAGCCAAGCCCCTTTCCAAGAAAGCCTGACCTCCAACCAAACCTTTTACAATGCGAACACTCCTCAAAAACGGCCGGATTCTCGATCCCTCACAGGACTTGGACATCATCGGGTCACTGCTGATGGAAGACGATCAGATCGTCGACTACGGGGATATCGGCGAACCAGATGCGGACGAGACGTACGACTGCACCGGTTTGTGGATCACCCCGGGGCTCGTGGACATGCACGTTCACCTTCGGGAGCCGGGTTCTGAGCACAAGGAGACGATCGTTTCCGGTACCCAGGCTGCGGCTGCAGGTGGATACACGACGATCTGTTGCATGCCGAACACTCGGCCCCCTCTCGATAACCCCGCGCTGGTCGACTTCATTCTCGACCGAGCCGCTTCCCCCGAGGCGGGCGGCGTGTTCGTGGCTCCCGTTGGCGCGCTGACGAAGGGAATGAAGGGGCATGAGCTTTCCGATTTGGCCGCCCTCAAGAAGGCAGGAATCGTCGCCGCGAGCGATGAAGAGTTCCCGATCCAGAACGCCATGGTGATGACCCAGGCCATGGAGTTCTGTGTCCAGCTCGACCTTCCGATCATGGCTCACTGTGAGGACACCAGCTTGACCGAAGGCGGGAGCATGAACGAAGGCGCCATGAGCGCCATGCTCGGTCTTAAGGGCATCCCCCGATCCGCGGAAGAGATCGCCGTGATGCGCAACTGCATCTTGGCTCTCCACACTGGCTGCCAACTGCACATCATGCGCGTCAGCACGTGGGGCGCGGTCGAAATGATCCGTCAGGCCAAATTCTTAGGCGCTCCGGTGACTTGCGAGATATGCCCGCTTCACTTCAGCTTTACCGACGAGAATGTCGGCGAGTTCGATACTCGATTCAAGATCCTCCCACCCCTGCGGACGCAGGTCGACATCGATCTGATCGTACAGGCGCTGAACGACGGCACGATCGACTGCATTGCGAGCGACCACTCGCCACACGCTTCTCACGAAGTGGACGTTCCGTTTGAAGAAGCCCCCTTTGGTACGGCTCAGCTCGAGTCAGCCGTAGCCCTGACCCTCACGAACCTGACTCACAAGGGAATTCTTTCACCACTTGAGACAATTCGCAAGCTGAGCACGAAGCCGGCAGAGGTTCTACGTCTCGATGCGGGAACCCTGCGTCCGGGAGACACCCCGGTCGCCCAGGTCGCGGTCATCGATCCGAATCTTGAGTGGGTCTTCGACAAGCACAAGACTTTCAGCAAGAGCAAGAACACGCCAGTTCATGGCATGACGCTTAAAGGCAAAGTCATGTTGACTTTCTGTGGCAGCGAAATCTACCGAGACGCGCTCTTCAGCGACGAGCGGTATTCCATCGCATGAGGAACCTGCGTCGACATCGCGCATTCCCATTGGGGCTGCTGATGCTCGCATCAGCGTGTCTAGTCGCTGCCGGTTGTGGTAACGGCTCGATTCCCGATCCGAACGATCCCAACGATGTCGGCAATGCTCAGCCAGAAGTGCTGAAAAGCGACCTCAAGGGCGCATCCGACTCTCTCTACGAAAGGGTGTATAAAGGCGAGATTACCGACGATCAGGCCCAGAATTACCTGGCCGACTACGCTGACCGGCTGCTCAACGGCCTCAAGGTCGAGAAGGTGCCGGTTTCTAAGGCATGGGAATACGGCGATGTTTTTCGTACGGCCCGCCGGTGGAAACAAGCAAAGGTGTTCTACGAGATTGCCGTTAAAAACGCCAAGGACGACGACCGTAAGGTCAACGATTCTTTGCGACTCGCGCTGGTCGACTGCAAGCTTGATGACGTCCCAACCGCAATCAAACTTGTGCGGTCGACCTTCAACGTGCCACCTACGGCTAAGGCGCCGATCCTGATCGGAACGCTCCTAGAAGTCGTACCGGCCGGTCGCGGCAAGGGTCACGACGTCGAGCTAGCCCAACTCCTCCAAGATGCCATCCCTCAGGCAGAGCAGACCGTAGTCGATCCTCATTCTGAGGCTGGGAGGTCGTTCCTCTTGGCCCGATCGCACCATGTTGGAAACGCATGGTTGACCGTGGTCCAAATGTTCACCGACGCTCATCGGCCCGACCTCGCCGCCAAGGCGTCGGAAGCTGCGGCCCGGTCGGTACCCCACCGAGAGAACGTCTAAGCATCGACAGAGTTGCTTACTTTCTTACGGGGGTTGCCCGGAATTGTCGGAGGTCGTCCCCATAAAACGCGGTAAAGCGAAAAGCGTTCGGACCAAACTGTTCGAACCCGCTCCTCCAAAGGAGTCGCTGAGTTCCATCGGGCCGTTTAAACGTGATGCCGGATAAAACACCTTCTCGGAAGATCCCGACGGTCCAATTCCGTTCTTCGTCTACGCTCAGAGATTGTCCGGTGGGCGCAGTGGAATCAAGGGTTAGGGCCGTTCCGGGCGAGTGCCGTGCCAAGACCCACCCTGCCGGCGACAGCCCCACGGGGAACCACCGGCGCGGCAGATTCCATCGATGTTGGATCTTTCCGTCGCGCCACTCAATGAGCGAGGTTAAGTCAGGGCGATCCCTAAACCCGCCCGAGTCCTGATCGCCAGCCAACCAGACCGAGCCGTTTTGAGCGCGCCCAAGGAACCGATAGCCAGGAAAGGCCTGTTGGCCACGCTTCCAGCAAATGCGCGAAAGCTCTCCCACTCGCGTCTCAAATCCGGCAGGCCTGAGTGCGCTATCGAACTGGACTTGCAACACAAAAACATCGTCCCGCCCCCAGTATTTCACCTCGCCGGGCCCGAGGTCTTGAGAGACTCCGTTCCTCGTCACGTAGGCCTCAGGGGGTTGCTTTGGCTGAGTGACTCCATTGGCATCGGCAACCACCGAGCCCGCATAGTTCAACCGATCACGATATACATCGATGGAACCTGAGACGGGCTTCTCTCTACTCGCGTACCAGATCGAGTCTCGAAAGGTCCAGACGATTTGATCCCTTGCATTTGCTCTGTGAAGCACGACGGAGCCATCAGGGTACGGTTCTGCCCCATCGATATCGATGTAGCCGGAGATTGGACGGAACTTGACCGGTTTGCCTCGAACCGTTACCGTGATGGGGTACACGGTGTCCCCGCTATGCGGAGTCGGCGCATGTACGCGAGTGAGTTGCCACTTCTCTGTCGGCCCCATTCGGATGGACTCGGCCGGAGGATACTTCCGGATCACGCCAGGGATGGGCGCCTGGAATGATTGCGTAAGGACCGCGACCGCTAACAGCATTTGCTATCCATACGATTGAAGTGGCCGAAGGGTTCAGAAGAGTAACGCGGGCGTAGATTTGGTGGGGCAAGGAGACTTTCCAATCCACAAATCTCGGCTCAAATGGCCCGCTGCAGAAACTGATGCGTAAAACGCAGAGATTCAGTTAGCGGCACCGCAGTCTCATGGACCCATTCAAGATTTTCTAGGAACTAATCGCTTTCTAGGCGCATTTCCAAGAGAGTGGGCGGAGAAACCGAAATTCGAGACATTAGGACTTGTGAGGTATTCTCCGCATTAACAAAAGAGTAGAGCTATTGCTCGCCTTTCAATCAAAGGAAAAGTAAGTCATGAAAAAAATTCTATCCCTAATCGTAGTCGGCGTTTGCGCCCTCTCAAGCCTTGCCATCGCCCAGGACAAGAAGATGGACGGCATGGACAAGAAGGGCTCAATGATGATGAAGCACGACGGCATGATGTCGAAGCACGCGATGTCCCACAAGCACATGATGATGAAGAAGCACATGATGATGAAAAAGGGCGCGATGATGATGAAGAAGGGCGCCATGATGGAGAAGAAGGGCGCGATGATGAAGCATGACGGCATGATGATGAAGCACGACGGCATGAAGAAGATGGACGACATGAAGAAGAAGGGCTAAGGCTCTTCTTTTGTGCTTTAAGGCCCTCGTCCAGTGATCTGGACGGGGGCCTTATTCGTTAAGGTGATTGGGAGGGAGAGTCTCGATAACCTGATTGAGCATCGTCTGGAGCATGCTCGTCGAGAGACCAACGACCGTCTCAATATCCCCCTCAAGTTTCTCCAAGAATCGCTGGGCGCCGCCTTGAATCGCGTAACTTCCCGCTTTGTCCATCGGCTCCCCGCTCGCCACGTAGGCCCTGATTTCGAGTTCGCTGAGTTCCCTGAAAGTCACCCACGAGGTGTCGACTGAGGTGATTACGCCATAGGGCGAGACGACTGCGAGCCCGGTGATCACCGCATGGCGACGTCCAGATAGGAATTTGAGCATCCGAATAGCATCGTCCTCATCCATCGGTTTTGCGAGTTGAATCGACATAACCGGCCCAGGCAGGGCCACCACCGTGTCGCCTCCAATGACAATCGCGGCAGGCGCCTGACGGAGTGCCCGTGCATCCGCGACTGCCAGCGCCTTTGCTTCCGCCAGACCCTGGGCGGTCTCCCACGGATCCTCCACCGTGAGCGACTCCTCGTCGACATCGGAGACCTCGACCTCGAAATCTGAGACGATTTTCGAGAGGAGCTCGTACCGCCTAGGTGAGCCGCTGGCAAGGACGACGGGAAATGGAAGACGCATTGCGTTCCAAGTTACCGTTTAGACTCAGGTCGGGGCATCCAAGAAACCCGATACGCCACAATAAATGTTAAACGCGGTACATGAGATGAGAGTCCCTTTCTACGACATTAAAGCCCAGTACGACGAGTTGCAGACTCCGATCGACGCAGCCGTTCACAACGTGATTTCGAGCGGCGTCTACACGATTTCGGGCGGAAAACAGTGCGGCCTCATTGAGCGCGAACTCGCCGACCTCCACAAAGTGAAGCACGGCATCTCGGTCCACTCTGGCACGGACGCGCTCCGAATCATGATGGACGCCACCGGGATAGGACCAGGGGACGAGGTTATTACGACGGCCTTCACCTTTGTGGCTAGCACAGAAACCATCGTCCAGACGGGCGCCCGCCCAGTGTTCGTCGATATCGACCCGGTTACCTACAACATCGACGCCGAACAGATTGAAGCTGCGATCACCCCACGCACGAAAGCGATTCTGCCCATCCACCTTTTTGGCCAGATGGCGAATGTCGAGCGGATCACCGAGATTGCCCGAAAACATGGACTGATCGTCCTGGAAGACTCCGCGCAAGCAGTTGGTTGCACTCATAACGGAGTCCCAACTGGCAATTTTGGCTCGGCGGCATCCTTAAGCTTTTACGTCACCAAGAACCTCGGAGCGGCTGGCGACGCGGGACTGATCCTCACGAACGACGACAATGTCGCCGAGAAATGCCTGTCGATGCGAATCCACGGCATGGGTCGAGAGCGCTACTACTACGATCACCTCGGATACACGTCCAGAATGGATGAGGTCCAGGCCGCTTTTCTTCGAGTCAAGTTGGCGCACCTCGCCGACTGGAACGACCGCCGAGGTAGGATCGCTGACGTCTATTTGAACGCGCTCAATGGCTCAGGAATCCAGGTTCCTGTAACCCAACCTGGAAATAACAACACCTGGCACCAGTTCGCGATTCGCTCCGATCGACGAGCGGACCTAATGGCTCATCTCAAGGAGAAGGGCGTGGATTCGATGATCTACTACCCCGTACCCTTGCACTTCCACAGCCCGTACGAGCGGTTTGGCAACGGCCATGGGTCGTTGATAGAAACTGAGCGTGCCTGCCGAGAAATCGTCAACCTGCCGATCCATCCGCACTTGACGGTCGCTCAGGCGGAATATGTCGCGGAAAGCGTTCTAGATTTCGCTAAAGCCGCAGTTTAGAAAGGCGGTTGAGCCTAAGCCTAACAAACTGAGACCTACCCCCTCGTTCGAACCCGTCTATACTCTTTAGGTGCTCAGGACGAGGGTGCTTCGAGGAGAGAGTCTCTTCTCCGAGCTAGAGACTGACTGGAAAGAGCTTGTCGGCTGTTCTGCCACGGCAACCCCATTTCAGACATACGAGTGGATGTCCACCTGGTGGCGCCACTTCGGGACGCTAAAAGAGCCCCGAGCCATTGCGATCTATGAAGGAGACGATCTCGTCGGACTGTATCCCACAGTCCGTAGCCGTGGCGCTTGGCGCACCCTGCGGCCGATGGGAATGGGCCCCTCGGACTACCTACACCCCTTGACGAGGACTGGTTACGAGGCTGCGGTCAACCGGGCGGTTACCGAGCACCTGCGCGAACTGAAGGACGTCGATCTCATCGATCTGCATCAGATACGGGACGACTGGGCGTGCGTCGGTCCAAGCCTCGGAGGTGTTCGTGTAGAACAGGCCACCTGTCTGGTCCTCGACCTCCCGAACACCTATGACGCCTATTTGGCTACTCTTGGAAAGAGCCTCCGATACGACGTAAAGCGGCTGGACAAAACGCTGTTCAAAGATGGGAAGGCGTGCATCGAACCGGTTTTGCCCGGCGAAACTCAAACGGGATTCGACTACCTGTTCGAACTGCACAAGGCGAGATGGAAAAAGCGTCACCTCCCAGGCGCCTTCATGGCGAGTTCGATGCGGTTTCATCGAGAGTGGGCCGAGTTGGCTCAGAAGCAGGGATGGCTCTGGCTCAGCATTTTAAGACTTCAAGATTGCCCGATTGGCGCGATTTATGCCATGAATCTTGGTTCTACGACTTACTATTATCAGGCAGGCTTCGATCCCGATCAGGGGGCGGTGTCGCCGGGAACGCTTTTGGTGGCAAGCACGATTCGTCGATCGATCGACGAGGGAATGCAAAAGTTCGATTTCCTTCGCGGCGACGAAGGGTACAAACGCCGCTGGAAACCACAACGGGAGCACAAGAATTTTCGCACGATATCTCCAGGCGAGGGCGCGCTGGGCAGGCTCGGTTCAAAATGGAATGCAATGGGATTTAAGGTCGAATGCCGGATTCGTGCACGACTTGAAGGGCGCGGTCTTGTCTAACCATGGGTGAGACTCGCGCACCAAAAGTGGCCATCATCATCCCTGCCCTCAATGAGGAGGGCCGGATAGGCCGAGTGATTCAAGCCGCCAAGGGCTCGAAGCTGGCTCAAGAAATTATCGTGGTCAGCGATGGTAGCAAGGATCGCACCGCCGAGGTTGCCGAGAACCTGGGAGTAAGGGTTGTTCGCCTCGCTCAAAACATGGGCAAGGGCGGGGCGATGGCGGCAGGCGTCAAGGCAACCGCGGCCCCGATCATCGTGTTTATCGATGCCGACTTGGAAGGTCTCCAGTCGCAGCACATCGACGACATCATTCGGCCAACGCTTCAGAACGAGTGCGACATGAGCGTCGGGATCTTCCGGGGCGGCCGTGTCCTCAGCGATGGCGCCCAGTGGATCACTCCTTACCTGAGTGGCCAGCGAGCGATGAAGCGGGAACTCTTCGAGGGAATTCCCTTCATCGCCGACGTGCGAATGGGGGTCGAGGTCGCGATTAACGACGCCGCAAAACGTCGCAAGGCAAGAATCCTTCGGGTCATCCTCCGAGGGGTAAGCAATACCTTCAAGGAGTCAAAAATGGGCTTCGTGAAGGGTGTTCAAGCCCGCGGCAAGATGTTCTTGGAGATCACGAACGCGAAAGTCAAGCAGCGCCGCCGGACCCCGCCCCGACGCAGCCCTTGGCGTTGACCCCTCAACTCTTTCCTCGAGTGCTTTCGGGCAAAGACTCAAAGATGGGGTCAAGCTTTTCACCGGTCAGTGCCGCTAGCTGCCACACTTCCTCAAACGCTTCCTCAGAAATGGGTTCGGCGTGGACGCCGGGAATACGCCGAATCTGGGCGAGCGACGGAAATTCGATCAGAGACAAGACTTCGTTTCCGGTTCCTCCCGCATAGTCGGCGAAATAGACGCCACCATCTCCAGCCATTCTCACCCGCCGCCACTCTCGCCGGTCGTCATCGATTTCGTGGAAGATCGTCTCGAAAGAATCACCCGAATCGCGGTTCCAAAAGGCTCGAAAGTATTCCATGGCGGTCTAGGTACCACCTATAGTTTATTCGCTGAACGCAATTCAGCCCTTGTGCTTCAGGAGGTACAGGAGCACCGGCGCACCGACGAAAGCCGTCACGATACCGACGGGGGGCTCTAGCCCCGGCTGGTGGAAAAGGGTCGACAGTCCTCGCTGGGAGATGATATCAGCGCAGATGAGCAACAGCCCCCCGACCAGCATTGAACCAGGGAGTGACCAGCGCCAATCGACGCCGACCACCCTACGAGCGATGTGGGGAGATACAAGGCCAAGAAATCCGATGACGCCGACCACACCTACCGTCACCGCCGTCATTGCCGTGCCCGTCCCGAGCACGATAGCGACGAGTCGATTGACGTCGACGCCTAAATGGCGAGCCGTCGCTTCGCCAAAGGCCAATGCATTCAGCCTCCGAGCCTGAGTGAACATCACCAACGAGCCGAGTGCTAACGAGATTCCCACGAGCCAGACATTGGGCCAAGGGACGTTTTGGACGTCACCCAAAAGCCATCTGAGGATCTGGTTTGTATCCTGCCCAGCCGCCAGCAGGACCATCATAAGCACCGAAGACAGAAATGAGCCGACGACCACGCCAGATAGGATGAGCGACTCTTTGGCAATCGCTCCTTTCCGACGAGCAAGGCTCAACACCATCAGCAGCGCGATCATGCCGCCGATGAATCCGCAAATGGGCTTGCCAAACCCCGTCTCAGCCCCCCAACCCATCAAGAGAGCGAGCGCTCCCCCAACCGCCGCGCCCGACGGCACTCCAATTACGTAAGGATCAGAAAGCGGGTTGCGAAGTTGCGCCTGGAAAGCCGACCCGACGAGACCAAGGGTCCCTCCTACGAAAACACAGGTTAGTCCACGTGGCAATCGGAGGGACCATACGATGAAGTGAACATTGCCCGGAGTCTCTACTTCTGCCGGGCCACGAAAGAGTTCGCGGGCTACCGTTATGGGGGAGATCCAGGCTGAACTGCCGATCCCGAGATGACACAGGAACGCCACCAACAACAGCACGGCGATCACGAGGAGAGTCGCCGCCGAGTTGTTTGATCGCGGAACGGCGGGATTCACGTGGGGGAGTTTACTCGCGGGTGGTTCGCCCTATCGTCGATTGGTCGAGGGGCGCTTTGGACTGGCGCGGTATTTACGCGACACCTTCTTTGGGGCGGTCGCTGGCTTCGGCTTCTCTTCCGCATCTACGACTGCCACTCGATGAAGATAAAGCATGTCGGCGGTGGGATCGTAGTAAGCGAACAGTTCGGCTCGTCGGCCTCGAATGATGAGAGCCTGCTCGATCTGTTCTTCACATAGGAGTTCCTGCAGCGTGATCGAAGAAGGCTCGGTTCGCGAGACCGCGCTGAATGCTGCATCGGCCCCGGTAAACAACGTCGCGCGGATCGAGTCTGGCTGCTCTTGAAGCATATTCGCGACCGGCTTGTTTCGCTCGGGAAGAACGGTGCCCCGGGCGAAGATCTTTGCATCCAGCACGATCTCACCTTTGGCGAAGTAGTTACGGAACTTCGTCCGGGTGTGCTGGCGCGCCAACCCGGATACGAGTTGGTCGAAGGCTTCGCGAGCCTCGGAGGGGGACAATTTTAGTGAACTCATGAGCAAAAGGAGCGAGATCTCACGCGCGTTCAGCGATAGCTCAAAGCGCAAAGGGTCTTCAGGATGAACAAGAAAATCCAGATCTGCCTCTATTGTGGCTAGTCTGGACACCATTTGAGGACCTTCTCTGAATTTGCTGGTAACCACCTGCTGTGAACCTTCTCAGTAGAAGTGGTTCTCGTAAAGTGTTCAATGAAGGGTGTAGACCACCGATCTGTGGTCAAGAAGGAACCATGAAACTATCCTCAAAGGCTCTTCTGAGCCTCGGCACCGCTTCGGCCATTCTCTTTGGCATCGTCCTTATCTCGGGCACAGCGCTCGGGCAGGAAAGGGAAGATTCGAACGAAGGAAAGCACCATTCGATGACCGTCCCGGTAGCCGAACTCACCCCAGTTCAGGCGATGAAGATTGCCGGCACGAAGGCGGGCGGCAAGGCCGTTATGGCAACGTTTGAGTTCGATGAGGGGCACTGGGTATATGGTGTGCTCGTCGTCAAGAACCACAAGCTTATGGAAGTTGAACTTGATCCAATCACTGGCAAGGTCGGAGACACCGAGTCGGTCGATCCAGCCGGCGAAGCCAAAGAGTTTAAGCACGAGCTAGAAAAGCTGGCCAAGTCGTAGTCAAAATTGAATCAGGGCCAACATGCAATAACTGACATTAGTTTATGGTGAAGGCCTTTTGAGTCGCATCCTCATCGTCGAAGACGGGCCGGAAATGGCGGAACTGCTGTTTCAGGCCCTCACTGAGATTGGCTATACGTGCGAGGTGGCGCCAAACGGCGTAGCCGGACTAAAGCGAGCCCCCGAGTTCGATCTCCTGTTAGTCGACGTCATGATGCCGATGATGAACGGCTTCGCCATGGTCAAGGCGGTTCGCGAACAAGGCTTGCGAATGCCGATCATCTACCTCACGGCACGCGACACGACCAAAGATCTCGTTCGAGGGCTTGAAGTGGGCGGCGACGACTATCTGGTGAAGCCATTCAAGCTGGAGGTTCTCATCGCGCGCGTACGAGCCGCCCTTCGTAGAGGACGCGACGTGACCCAAGTGCTGACGTGGAACGACCTCACCCTCGATTGCACGAACCGCACAGCCCACCGAGCGGCAAAGGAACTGTTCCTGTCGGCGACCGAATTCTCGCTCCTCGAACTATTCATGCGACGCCCGGAGACGGTGCTCTCAAAGTCGGTGATTCTGGAAGCGGTCTGGCATGACGAGGGATACCGCGGCGAGAATATCGTCGAGGTGTACGTCAACTACCTGCGTAAGAAGACGGAGGTTCAAGGCACCTCGCGAGTCATTCACACGGTGAGAGGGAGGGGATATGTTCTCGCGCTGGCTGAACTGGAATCATAGAGCCAGGCTCACCATCCTTCTAACCGCGACCGTCTCCGCCGCGATGGTATGCGTGTTTGCTCTTGTGGTCTATCTTGTGAGGGAGCAGTCCCTGAATCGTCGTTTTAGCGAGTTAGAGGCGAGCGTTACAAGAGTAGCTCACGAGTGGTCTGGGCCTGCTTCCTTGCGTGAAGAGAAAGACGACTTTCCCGGCATCGATCTGACCGTTTATTCTTCCTCCGGACGCCTTCTCGCCTCCACTCTATCCCGTCCTCCAGATCCAATCGTTGGGCGAAAGAAGCTGGGAGACGCCTTGCTATTTGGCAAGTCCGATCCCGCAAAGACCGTTATTGGCCAAAGCTCTTGGCTCGAGACGGAGGCGGGGCTTAAGCAGTTGGCTTTGGTGTTGGGCGCTCTGTGGCTTCCGCTGACCATGCTCACGGCGGTCGTGTCCTGGTATGGCGGAGGGTTAGTGTTGCGACCCGTCACGGAGCTCGTGGCGTCGGCTCAGCGATTGTCTGAATCGGGTGAAAGCCAAGTTCTCACCACCACCGATCGGGCAGAATTTGCGTCGCTTGCTGCCTCTCTGAACCAGTTGATCGGTCGGGTCCGTCATGCCGCCTCACTTCAAGAACAGTTCGCGTCTGATGCGGCTCACGAACTTCGAAACCCACTGGCTCTCCTGCAAACCCGTATCGAGACGAACCTCCTACGGCCACGCTCCCCTGAACAGCATGTGGCATCCCAGGAAGCAATGCTCATCCAGATCGAGCGGCTCACGTCCATCGTCGAGACACTCCTGGCAACGGCGCGTCAAGTCGGTCCGGAAGCCACCGTGATTGACTTGGGTGAATGCGTTCAGAGAGTTGCTTCAGAGTGGGCAGAAGCCAGCAATTGGCCGACATCGAGACTCAGCGTCGTCACCCTACCCGGTCGGGCAAGAATCGGCGCCGGAGAAGTCGAGATCATTGTCCGCAACCTCCTAGACAATGGGGCGAGGCACACTGGGGAGGGACAGCCTCTTGAAGTCCGAGTCAATGTACTCAGCGAAGAGGTCGAGCTTACGGTTCACGATTTTGGCCCCGGCCTGAGCAAAGAAGCCAGCACCCGCGTATTTGAACGCTTCTATCGATCCGACGAAGCTCGCAACCAAGCCCACGGAGGAGCAGGGATCGGCCTTGCCGTCGTCAAGCGAATCGTCGAGTCCAGGGAGGGGAGAGTCGCTTTTCTCGATGTCAGTGCAGGCACAACGGTCTCGGTGCGCTTGCCTCGTGTGAGTTGACCCACCGCCCTTGCCGTTCACACGTCCAACCGCGATCTGCCAGATCTAAAAGCGAAGACGAACAGCCATTGCGAGGTAGACAACTTTAGCCTAACGGACGTCCCAAAGGCGCAGCCCATGGACCCCGAAAAAAAGGAGTGATAGGCCAATTCGGCCCACCACTCCATTTCTCGGTAACTTCCGGCCAGGGGCCGCTTTAGCCTAGAGGATGTACTCGTTGATGATGTTCTCGAGCAGTTCCTGACGCCCTGAGGTGAGGGTCGGTTCGCCGTGTCGAAGAACGTGATCCTCGCAGTCGGCGAGGTTCTTGGTTTCGTGTAGGATCTTCTGTCCGAACTTGCCTTGCCATCCCGCGTAGCGCGCGTCAACGATGGCTTGGATTCGGCCGTCTTCAAGGATCGCGTGAGCGATTTCGAGGCCGCGAGCGAAGGCATCCATGCCGCCGATGTGGGCATAGAACAGGTCCTCCGTCGTGTGGGACTGCCGTCGCACCTTGGCATCGAAGTTGAGGCCGCCGGTGGTGAAACCTCCCATTTGGAGGATCTCCAGCACAATCGCCGTCGTGGTGTAGATGTTGGTCGGGAACTGGTCGGTATCCCATCCGATCAGCTCGTCGCCAGTATTCGCATCCACGCTTCCGAGCGCATTGGCGTGGCGAGCAGCCCGAAGCTCGTGCTGCATCGTATGACCTGCGAGCGTCGCGTGATTCGTCTCAAGGTTGAGCTTGAGGTGGTCCATGAGGTGGAACTCCCGCAGGAAGTTCAGGCAGGCCGCCACGTCGCTATCGTACTGGTGGGTCGTCGGCTCCTTGGGCTTGGGCTCGATGTAGAACTGCCCCTTGAACCCGATCTCGTGGGCGTATTCGACGGCCATATGGAGGAGATGGGCAAACTGCTCCCGCTCCTGCTTCATATCGGTGTTCCAGAGCGTGTCGTAGCCCTCGCGGCCTCCCCAGAACGTGTATCCGGCTCCGCCTAGCTTATGAGTTGCGTCAAGAGCATGCTTGACCTGAGCCGCCGCATAAGCGAACACATCGGGATTGGGATTCGTGGCGGCTCCCGCTTGATAGCGGGGATGGCTAAACAAGTTCGCGGTTCCCCAAAGAAGCTTAATACCAGTCTGTTTCTGCTTCTGCTCAGCGTATTCCACGAGTTCGTGTAGGAACTTACAGCTCTCCGAGAAGTTCTCGCCCTCCGGTGCGATGTCCCGATCGTGAAAAGCCCAGTAGTCCACGTCCAGCTTCGAGATGAATTCGAAGGCGGCATCCATCGTGTCCTTGGCTCGCTGAACAGGATCGGTAGCGGAGTCCCAAGGTCGGACCATGGTGGGCAGGCCAAACGGATCGCTGCCGGTAGCCTTAAATGTGTGCCAGTAGCAGACGGCAAACTTGAGATGCTCTCGCATCGTCTTTTCGCCGACAACCTTGTCGGGGTTGTACTGCTTGAACGCAAGGGGGTTCTTGCTGCCCTTTCCTTCGTAACGGACCTTTTCTGCGACTTCGGGGAAGTAAGCCATCTTGAACTAGATTAGCACTTCAGAAGTTATCGTGGCTTGAAGATCAGGGACGGAAACCACCACCCGAGAAACAGTTTGAAAGAAAATAAGGCTAGCAAGCGATATTTTGAATTTACGGTTAAATCCATCTCGGCCGATACGGCTCTTTTCAGACTGATGCGCGACACTTCTTAACCGCACTCTTCCAGAGCTAATCGCAAAACCCTTGATCATCGCCAAACGGTCCCCTCACCTTCAGCAGAGCGCGCGAGGGAGATGTCAGGTTGAATAGACCTCCGTCGCAAAGCGACACCTAAAATGGTTCCCCGCGTCAAGCACCTTGGACTTGACCGAAGTTTTGAAGGTCGTCTCTAGAACACTCTTTCTCTAAGCCGTCGGCTGGAGCTTTGCTTCTTCGCTGAGGTTCATGCTGTCGAGGACAGTCCGGGCATCGGTCGGACTCTCGACCCTTTCATCGACACGGATTTGGCCATCTCGGAATCGAATAATGCGCTTGCAGTGCTGAGCAACATCTTCTTCGTGAGTGACGATGATCACCGTCTTCCCGTTCCTGTTCAGTTCCTGGAATACAGCGAGGATCTCTTCGCTGGTGCGAGAGTCAAGGTTGCCAGTCGGCTCGTCACCCAGGATCACCATGGGATCGTTCACGATGGCGCGAGCTATGGCGACACGCTGTTGCTGACCACCCGAAAGCATCGCCGGAGTGTGGTCCATTCGGTTGCCTAGGCCGACCATCACCAGGGCTTTCTTCGCTCGCTCTCCCCGCCCTTTTGCGCCCGCATACATGAGGGGCAGCTCGACGTTTTTCTGCGCAGAAGTTCGGGGAAGTAGATTGAAGTTCTGAAAGACGAATCCGAGATAGCGATTGCGAATCTCCGCGAGCTTATTGTCATCCAGACCAGCGACTTCCTCCTCGTTCAGGAAGTACTCCCCGGACGTGGGCCGATCCAGGCAACCGATGAGATTCATGAAGGTCGACTTTCCCGATCCCGATGGACCCATAATCGCCACGAATTCGCCGGGCTCGATAACCAAGTCTACGTCTCGGAGAGCGTTCACCACTTGGTCGCCCATGACATAGCGCTTGCTGATCTTTCGGACTTCGATAATCGGTTTGGGCATCTTCTGTGTTTCCTACGTGGTTTCGACTCGGGTGTCACTCACCGGGAATGGGCTGGCCGGTCACCAGTTTGAGCTTTACATCGGAGATCGCAAAATCGTAGATCGCCTGGATGTAGTTGGATTGGGCAGTTACGAGGCTCACGTTAGCCGTCAAAACCTGGATCAGGTCATATGAACCAAGTTTCTGAGACTCTAGTGCGGCCGTGTAGTTCTTTTGGGCGGCGTCAAGGGCGGTGCTAGCCGCGTCGAGACGGTCCCGGTTCTGCGAACTCTCGGCGAACGCCGATTCGATCTCTGCTTGCGCGGATCGTTCAGACTGGACGAGCGTCTCCTTCTGAGAGAAATAGTTCGCGTGAAGTTCTCGCGCGGCCGCTCTTGTAAACCCGCCGTCGAACAGTGGGTAACTGAGGGTGAATAGCAGGGCTCGGTCCTGGAGCCAGGTCGGGGTGACCTGCTGATCGTAGGTCAACGACGCCGAGAATCCCAGGTTGGCGTTTCGGTCGGCTGAGAGGTACGAATATCGTGCCGCCGCGACACTTTGGCGGAGCGCCAGCAGGTCCGGTCGATCTGCAAGTCCACGACGAATGAGCGTGTCGGACGATTGAGCGAGGGTTGCGGTCGGCGCATCGGTCTTTTGAAGGGAGGGCAAAGCTTGGTCTGAATCGAATCCGATGAGACCTTTGAGAGTTGCCGTATTCGTTGAGACACTGTTTCGAGAGACCAAGAGGGCGACGCGCGCGTTCTGGTAGTCCGCATTTGCCTGCAACTCTTCAATCGCTGCCGCATCCCGCACTTGGATGCGAGCCTTGGTTTGAGCCAGGATTTGAGCCGTTCGGTCGACCTCAGACTGGGAAACGTTGAGAAGCTCCTGTGCCCGGAGGGTCTCGTAAAACTGCTGGGTGACGGAAAAGAGGGTTGTTCGGAGCGTTTGCCGTGCCGAGAACCGCTGCGAACTAAGTGAACGGCGACTGGAACTGAGGTTAAAGCCCCGTTGACCGGCGTCGATCAGGGTCAGGCTTGAATTGATCGCGGTAGCCCCACCCTCGGTTTGAAGAAACTGCGTGCCGTTGACCGCGGGAAGCTGCTGTCTCGAACTGTTATAGGTGTAGGTCGGGGTGACCGTCGGCAGAAACGCGGAGAGCGATTCAATGACCCTCTGGTCCGCCGCCTTCACGAGGTATTCAGCCGATTTGACGGTTCCATTCTTCTGCTTGGCCATCGCCAGAGCCTCGGCCAGCGTCAAGGGCGTGGACGTGGAAGTCGCTTGAGCCGCGCTCAATGCTGCCAGGGCGCCCACGAGTGCCAGCGCTCCACTGCGCATTAAAGAGAAGGGCAACCTATTCATTGCGCAGGAACGTTACCGCCCCGAGAGGCACTAGGTGAGTCCTTTGACCTTCAATTGCAGGGATTCTTCGTTGACGATGCGTGAAACCCCGCAAAACTGATCGATCAAAATCGAAAAGGGACCGCCCTCTATTCAAGAGCAGCCCTTTTCTTCTCCTTTACGATCCAAATGTCAGGCAGTGGAACCGACGGTTAAAGACCGCTCGCTCCGACCGGAGCACCCACACCGGTGATGAAGTCCCATCCGACTTTGGCGGTGAACGAGCCAGCGCTTCCAGAGGTGATATCTCGGAAACTTGAGGTTCCTAACTTGGAGTAGATGGCGGTCAACTCCGCGTTTGAAGAAGCCCTGAATGTGCCGGCCGCGTTCGTGATTCCAGCCAGAACTGGGCTCGCCACGCTGGTGCCGCCAAAGACAAGCCAGCCGACGTAACCGGCATAGCTGGTGCTGTCATAGACGGCCACACCGGTATTCGGATCCGCATCAGCGGCAAGATCCGGGGCGCCTCGGACGCTACCCACGATCGAGGAGATGCCGCTCTGATAGGAAGGTCTCGCCTCGTAGCTACTCGGGCCACCGCCAGACCCGCTCCAAGCCGTCTCGCTAGTCACCGTAGTGCCACTGAGATTCAGCGTGGTGCCTCCCGCCGCCACGACATTTGGAGACTCGGACGGATACTCCTGAGCTCCGCCCGTATCACCTGCGGATGCGAAGAACACGATGCCGCTTGTGGTGAAGTAGCTGTCATACGAGGTCTCCCCCGAGAACTCAGACCCTCCCCAACTATTGGAGACTTCCGAGACACCAGTCAGAGTGGCGGCCTTCTGGATCGCCGCGAAAAGATTTGCGTAACTGGCACTATTTGCCTCGACAAGGTAAATCTTGGCGCTTGGCGCGAGTGCGTGAGCCCACTCAATGTCCAGCGCCTCTTCTTCGTTCCAACTTGCGTTGTTCGAAGGCTTTTTTGTTCCCTGATAGACAACCTGGAAGACCTTGTTGGTGCTGGCGGTCACGCTTGTCGAAGTCTCCTGGGGCAGCCCGTACTGGGCCGAGAACACATTGAAGTCGTTTAGCGCGGTTGGATAGTTGTAGGCATCGACGATCGCGATCGCCTTTGAACCTGCGCCAACCACGGCATAGGCCGATCGGATCTGCGAAGGTGAGTACCCGCTTGGCGTTGCTGCCGCCAAAGGGCCGTTGAGCGCAAACTCGGTCGGATAGATCGGCTGAGGGTTTTCCTGCGGTCCGATCGAGATCAGATGATGGGTATGGGCGGCGAGGCCAGCCTCGTACCACTTCGGAATTGATGAATCCGGAACGAACACACGGTGGTCAGAAAGGGCCGCGGGGCCATGAAGAACCGCATAGGCGGCTTGAAGAGACAGTCCAATGAGCGAAAGCACTTGAGGAATCCTCCTTTGGGCGACTATCGTCGCCCGGCATATTTACTCTAATCGAGAAATGGTCGAATTACCAAGGTTCTTTGTGAAAATCTTGTCTACTTAAACGATAGACAAAGTATTTTATAAACGATTTGCTCGAATACGGCGCAAATAGCAGCGGACCCCTGAAGGAATTTCCTTCAGGGGTCCGCTCAAAGAGGATCCGTCTGCTTAGAGACCCTTTGTTCCGAGGGGACTTCCTACTCCCACGGCGTAGTACCAGGTCGCTTTGGGGGTTGGGCCAGAGATCTTTCTGAAGTTGGCGCCACCGAGACCACCGTAGATCTTGGCGAGTTCCAGGGGCGAGGAGCCAAGGAAGCTACCAGAGACATTGGTGATCGCCGCCGTTACTGGGCAGGCAAGGCTCGTACCGCCCACCACCATCCAGCCGGATCGGCCGCTCACCGTCGTCGAGTCGTAAACCGCCACACCGGTGTTGGGATCGGCGATGGCACAGACATCGGCGGCGCCACGCTTCGTTCCGACATAACTAGCAATCGACTTCTGGTAGCTGGGGATCGCCTCGTACTTGCTAATGCCTCCGCCCGCTCCGGACCATGGCGTCTCCTTGGTCACCGCTCCGTTGGACATCACAAGCGAAGTTCCGCCGACGGCGACTACGTTTGGAGACTCCGAAGGATATTCCTGAACGGCAGTCGTGTCGCCGCTGGAAGCGAAGAAGACCACACCCGTCGCCGAGAACGTAGAATCAGCGGACGTTTCCCCGCTGTACTCGCCAGCGCCCCAACTCATGGACACTTCTTTGACGTTCGCAAGCGTCGCCGCTTTCTTGGTGGCTGCATACATGTCGTTCAGACTCGAACTGTTCGCTTCCACAAGGTAGATCTTTGCGTTGGGCGCGATGGCATGGACCCACTCGATGTCCAGAGCCGCTTCCATGTTCCAACCCGAATTGACGGAGGGAGCCGTCGTTCCCTGGTACACGACCTGGAAGTGAGTGTTGGTAGCGAGTGTCGCGTTGGTCGACGTCTCAAGGGGAAGGCCATACATCTTGGCGAAGACGTTGAAGTCGTTCAGCGCGGTGGCATAGTGATAAGCATCAACGATCGCGATCGCCTTCGTTCCCGAGAGAGAAGGGATATTGTAGGCGGCGCGGACATCGGAAGGCCCAAATCCGGCCGGAGTTGTCGCTCGGGCAGCAGGACCGCTAAACACATTGGAATCTTCGGTCATCGCAAACCGGCGATAATCTGGGCGCTGTTCGGCGCCATTCCAGATAATGACGTGCGAGTGAGCGGCGAGTCCTGCGTCATACCATCGAGCCACCGAGCTTTCCGGAAAGAGCAGATTCGGGTTTTTCAAGTCGGACGGTCCGAAGTGTGAGGCGTAAGCAGCCTGAAGCGACAAGGCGATAAATGGCAGCATTGGTTAGCTTCCTCCTGAGGATATTGTTTTGGTCTTGCCACTACAACCTCAGGATTTGCCGCGATTTCTTACCTGGCTTGAGCTCATCTGACATCAATTACCGCCAGAATGACAGGTGCCATCCTGTGGAATTAACAGGATAACCATCCATAAGTTAGTAGATAAAGCGCTAACTAGCTCGTTACCCTGCCAGCCACGAGAACTACTGCTGGGAGATAACGTTAGAGCCCGTGAAGGCCCAACGGAGTTCCCACTCCAGTGATGTAGTTCCAGCCCTTCGTGACCGTCGGATGGCCCGGATCTCTCCACAAAAGATTGCTCGCGGTAATTTTGATCGAGCGGAAGTCGGCCCCGCCAAGTCCAGCGTATATCTTCGTGAGTTCGGCTGCCGATGACGTCTGCCAACTGGCGGCAGCGTTCACCATGCCCGCAAAGATTTGACAAGACACGCTCGTTCCCCCAAGGGTCGTCCAGCCGGGACCACTCGAACTGCCCGAAAAGTAAACTGCCACTGCCGTTTTGGGGTCGGCAACGCACGAGATGTCCGGTCCCCCTCGGTATTTGAAGATCGAGGAGAACGCGCTTTGGAATGCCGGAAGCTTCGTATACGCGCTCGGACCTCCGCCCGAACTGCCCCATGGGGTTTCCGAGACAAAGGCGCCCTTGGACATCGTCAGACTCGTTCCACCGACACCGACTACGTTGACACCCGCAGCGGGATACTCGGGCGCGCCGGTATCCCCAGACGAAGCGATGAAAACCACTCCCTTCTGAACAAACGTGCTGTCATACGCGTACTCAGTGGGGAATTCGGGCGAACCCCAGCTCATGGAGACCTCGGCCACGCCGGGCAGGCCGGCGGCAAGCTTTACGGCTGCATAAAGGTCATCCGTGCTATTCGTTGCGGCTTCGACCAAGTAGATCTTGGCGTTCGGCGCGATTGCATGAGCCCATTCAATGTCAAGGGTTGCCTCTTGTCCCCAAGACGTGTTGGTCGTCAACTTAGCGTTCGTCGGATTGACAACCTGGAATACGTTGTTCTTGGTCGCGGTTGCAGTGGTCGAAGTCTCGACCGGGAGACCGAACTGCTTGGAAAAGACATTGAAGTCATTCAGCGCGGTTGGCGTGTGGTACGCATCCACGATGGCAATCGCCTTAGCCCCCGCTAAACTGGGAAGATGGTAGGCGGCGCGGATATCCGCGGGATAGTAACCGCTTGGGGTGACAGTTCGTTGAGGACCGAATGGTTCTGGGCTGATTAGGTCGGGCGAGTCATGGTGTTGCTGGGGCGTCCCAACCCAGAATACGTAGTTCGTGTGCGCAGTTCGACCGTTATCGAAGACGGGAACGCTCGAGTCTGGGTAAATGATCCCGGGATCTGCTGGTCCTTGATGCCTAGAGAAGCCACCTAAAACTAAGATCGCAACGCTCACCAATGGTCCAATCATGCAAGAATATTCCTGTAGCTGCGAGAGAAGCTTACACGCATTGATCGCTAAAAATCGAGCCGCTTACGTTATGGTTCCGGGAAATCAGCAACTCTGCAAAGTGTAGTGGGCTCATTCGAAAATGGCAAGACGGTTTCGCGTATCTTGAGTGAATGTTTGAAGAGAACCGCGATCTCGCATGGAGACTTCGATTCGGTACCGCCCCACCCGAGGGAACGCCAGAATTAGGCGCTCTTCTGACCCATCGATCCGTGCGAGAGTACGACGCAAGAGAGATTCCAGAAGCCACCATCGCGGGGCTAGTCGCCGCCGCCCAGAGCGCTGCGACCAGCAGCAATCTCCAACTCTGGTCCCTCGTGAGCGTACAAGACAGGTCGAAGCGGAACACGATGGCCGACTTGTGCGGCGATCAACAACAGATTCGCGACGCGGCCTGGTTCTTTGCCTTCCTGGCTGACCACCACCGCATTCGCTATGCCGCTGAAAAATCGGGGCAACCAGCCGAAGGGCTGGATTACACCGAGTTCTACACAATGGCGGTGATTGACGCGGCACTCGCTGCCGAGCGGATGGTGTGTGCGGCCGAATCTCTCGGGATTGGCATCTGCTACATCGGCGGGCTTCGAAACAACCCTGCAGAAATCAAGCAGACGCTTGGCCTGCCGATGGGAGTGTTTGGCGTTTTCGGCCTTTGCTTGGGATGGCCAAAGGAGCCATTGACGGCAGAAATCAAGCCAAGACTGAGTCAAGACGCCGTTTGGTTCCGAGAGACGTACAATACAGAGCCTAACGTCGCCGAATACGACGAGCGAATGCGCGAGTTCTATCTCGAGATGAAGATGCGGGGCGACGTGTCCTGGTCGATGCGAAGCGCAAGACGAGTCGGACCGAATCAGCTCACCGGACGTCAAGTATTGAAAGGGTGGTTGGAAGAGCAAGGCTTCAACCACCGCTAGGCGGGCGACCTGGGTAAAGGTGAAATGGATGAGTTCTAAGGAGTTGTGGCGAACGTTGTCTCGTTCTCGCCAGGCCGTGCCAACTCCAGGCCAACTATCGGACCCGGAGCCTGAACTCACCGATCCCAATGGCAAGCTCAGGTTCATCGAAGGCATGCGGGGTGTAGCCGCCCTCTATGTGGCCCTCGGCCACTTGTGCACGATGGTGGACCCCGCGCGTATGGTGGGTGTGCAGGATGGCTCGCCGGAAGCGATGAAACGGTTCGTCGCCTGCTTTGCTTACGGGCATCTTGCCGTCGCTATCTTCATTGTTATCTCGGGCTTTAGCCTCCAGCTATCGCTCTTCAGTGCAGGAGACGGCACGATGAAGGACCTCGGCCGGTTCTACCGACGGCGGATCCGAAGGATCTTGCCCACTTATTACGCGTGTCTTGCCGCATCGGTGGCAGTCGCCCTGGTGATCACTCCTCAGCTGCTCAAGCGGTACGGAGCCCCATTCGCTATCTATCTCCCGGTCAACTGGACCACCTTGCTGACCCACTTGTTCTTGGTCCACAACTGGTCGGTCGGTTGGATGTACAAGATTAACGGGGTCCTGTGGAGCATCGCTATCGAGGTCCAACTCTATGTCATCTTCCCCTTGCTCGTTAAGGGGCTGAACCGGGTGGGCCGAACGGTCACCTTTGGCTTATGCGTGGCCATCGCGTTGCTCGTGCTGAACACGGTTAGCAGCGCGCCTAAGCTCTATCCGTGGTACCTCCCGCTGTTCGTTGCGGGAATGATTGGCGCCCACTTAGCCTACCGCCCCCACCTGAGGGTTGGATTGGTTCCCAATTTCGCGTTGGCTGTAGCGGCTATCCTGATCTTCTTCGGGGCGAGGTCGTGCGCTCAGGGGACCGATCTTCCACTCCAGGATGGATTGTTCGGTATCGCCGCCTCCTGTGCCATGTACGCCTTCACCGCGAGACCGACTCATTGGATCGCCCGCGGTTTCAGCCTCCGCCCCATCACTTTTGTCGGAGCGTTTAGCTACAGCCTGTACCTCATGCACCATCCGATCGAGCAAGTGATGTTCTGGCTGAAGCCAATCTCACTGCGCGGTCCTGGGGCGGTCGTCTATCAATTCGTGATCGCTTTACCCGCCGTGATTCTCGGCGCCTGGCTCTTCTCCCTTGTGTTTGAAAAGCCCTTCCTTCCGAAGTCAAGCCGACGAGTTCAAACTCCAGTCGCAATGGACGGTGCACTTTCGCAACCATCTAATGAGGGGGGCGAAACTCCTCATTCAGGAGACTCGCCCGCTCCCGGTCTGACTCTCGGCGAGCTCGTTTAACGAGTTAGATCTTGCACGAGCTCAGGCCTCGCTTGGCCAGATACTGCTGGTGATACTCTTCCGCCCTGTAGAACGTTTGAGCCGGCGTAATCTCAGTCACGATAGGCCGTGAAAACTTCTTAGCCTCCGTAAGCTCCGCCTTCACCGCGCTTGCGATTTGAACCTGCTCGTCAGAGTGGGTAAAGACCGCCGACCGATATTGGGTTCCGAAATCAGGTCCTTGACGATTCAGAGTGGTTGGATCGTGAAGTCCGAAAAACGCCTCGACCAATTGTCGATAGCTAACGATGGCCGGATCGAACTCGATCTGGACGACCTCCGCGTGACCGGTGCCATCGGTGCAAACTTCTTTGTAGGTCGGGTTCAAGGTGTGCCCACCTTCATAGCCGACGGCGGTCCCGAGCACGCCAGGCATTCGACGGAACTCTTCCTCGACGCCCCAGAAGCAGCCTGCTCCAAATGTTGCCAATTGCTTGATTTGATCGCTCACAGCTATGTTATACGCAGTCCGTCCACCTAGCTGTCGCTCAACTAGCCACGAAATAACTGAACGACTCGGCCTAACGTGTCCGCATCCGCGACCGGGAAGGTGTCACCAAATGCTCTTGAGGCGGCTTCCGAGGCCTCAATTGAGCGATCCGAACGAGAGACGAACGGGCCGAGATGGAGCTGGCTGGCTCCGGTCAAGGACACAATCTCGCCGGCGGTGTCAGGTCTCACTCCACCTCCAGCAAGAATCTCTATTCGACCGCCAGCCCTATCGATCAGCTTGCGAATCGTCTCCGCGCCTTGAAGAGCAGTTGGCGCTTGCCCACTCGTAAGCAACCTTGTGACACCAAGTTCGATCAGCACCTCCAGCGATTCGAGGGGATCATTCGTCGCATCGAACGCGCGATGAAACACGATTTGACGTGAGTCAACAAGAGCGATCAGCTCTCGGCATCTCGGAACATCAATTTCTCCCTGTTCATCGAGAATCCCAAATACAATGCCATCGGCGCCCGCATCGAACAGAGAATCCGCGTCGATCAACATGGATTCGAACTCGAGGTGGGAATAGCAGAACCCGCTCGCTCGGGGCCGAATCATCGCCATGAGCGGCAAGTCAGTCATTGCCCTGATGACCTTGAACGCGCCTACGGATGGCGTGAGTCCTCCCAGAGACATCGCCGAGCAAACCTCCAGGCGATCCACTCCGACTCTCGCCGCGAGCCGTGC
Source organism: uncultured Armatimonadota bacterium (assembly GCA_903904815.1). GTDB lineage: Bacteria > Armatimonadota > Fimbriimonadia > Fimbriimonadales > Fimbriimonadaceae > Fimbriimonas. Next base: position 145,459 of record CAIVDU010000031.1, on the reverse strand, counting down.
GTCGTCTGCGGAACAGGCAATGGCTTCCACGAGCACCCGGTTCATCGTCGAACTTTCCGTTGGCATTGGAGCATCTTACTGGCCACTCGTAAAAACCGTGCTGAACCGCTGCTCATCCTAGTCGCTTAGTATTCCCAATTGCTTTCGACTAAGGTGGCAAAAATGGGGTCTCCGTGTCATGTTTTTTGCGGGTATGTAAGCAGGGGTATTCCCATGTGACCTCAATCCATCGATAATACGAGTTAGCATGGTACTCTCACGAATTGAGACTGAAGTCAACGTCTTATTCGCTCACTTGTCGACGGAAGAACCAAATCTAGACTTTATTTTACTTCACGCAAGAACATTGCTGCAACTTGCTGAAGGGTTAGTGGGAACTCCCCTCGAACGGCTAAGCACGGATTCCGACGTCCGACTCGTACGCGATTACCAAAATCGTTTGTCAGTCGAGCCGCCCTTGTCCGCAAACGACGGTTTCTTGGAAGAATTTCAGCACTAGTCCTGTTCGCGATCTGAGTCGCGCCACAATCTAGACGTGATGGCTTCAGTTATCGGAAGTGCAAGACCGGCCAAACTGATCGTCGAGCGGGTGTCCGACCAGGACATAAAGATGCGAGGATTGAAAGTCCTCCTCGACGGCAATTACCTCACTGACCTTTCATTCGGGAACACCGTCGACTTCGATATCGCCAGTGGGAAGCACGTCGTCAAGGTTTCCAACTCGCTTTACTCTAGCGAACTCGAATTCGAGGCCTCGCCGGGTGAAGAGACGGCGTTTTCAGCTGGGAACGTGATGCGTGGGTTCGGGGCCATGATGTTTGTTGCCCTTGGGATCGGACCTTATCGCGTATTCCTAGAGCGCAAAAAGCCCGCTTAGCGTGGAAGGACGCCCTGTGAGTCAGCCATCGTGCCAGACGCAAGTCGGATGAAATCGATGGTTCCCCAGATCAGCGCGATCCCCAGGAAGTACACATTTCCGCATGAAAGCAACCCGACAATGAGCATTGCGATGGCGGAGGCAGTGTGTCCCAAATAGAATCGATGGGCTCCGAGACCCCCGACTAGGAAGCAAAGCAAAAGCGCGAGCGATTTACTCTTGGGAGCCCCGTAGGAGCCATAAGCCCCGTACGGAACCTGTCTTGGATATGAAGACATCCCAAACGGTCCCTGGTTCGGCGCCTGTCCTTGTGGTTGATACGGAGCCTGGATCGGACCCTGGCCGGGGTCTGGTCCTTGTGGCTGGTACGGCGCTTGATAAGGCGCTCCCGGGCCACCTTGCGGATTCACGTATGCCTGCGGGCCAACCGGTTGAGCTTGAGCCAACACTGCGCGAAGTTCCGGCATGTCCGCAGCTGTAAAGCTTCGGCCCGTCTGAGTTTCCACCAAATGCGTACTCGCGACGATCCTTCCCTGTTGACACCACGCGATCAGCGTCCGGATGTCGACCGGGCCGTAAACCTGTCCATCAAAGGCGATCACGGAGTACATGGAAGAATTAGACGTACGCGAACGGCTTTAGGATAGCGGAAGCCTTTCCTTTTACCGTCAACAACTTGAAGCTTTGGATCGGAAAAGGGGCAAATGCCCGACTTGCCTAGAAGATCACTTCACCGACCGAGATCTCCATCTTGGCTTCGCGTGATCGCAACGGAAACTCCTAGAGCGGTCTCGCGGGAGCGGCCTGTCTCAACTGGGTCAGAGAGCGGCTCTTGACGGCAGGGACGGCGCCCACCCGGGCGTGGAGGTCGTAGGCCTCCGCATCCACGATGCTTGCCTTCACGATGCGTCCCATCGGCGCGTCGCCCTGAACGAACACGAGCCCATCAATCTCCGGAGCATCCCGGTGAGAGCGACCGATCAGCCATCCGTCTCGTTCGTCTTCGATCAAGACGTCGAGGTCTTTCCCGATCCACCCCTGGTTGACCTCGAGTGAGATCTTCTGTTGCGTGCGCATGAGGCGATCGTATCGTTCGCGTTTGACCTTGAGCGACACCTGGTCGTCCATGTCGTGCGAGGGCGTGCCTGGCTCTCTCGAGAACACGAAAGCGCCGACTCGATCAAGTCGAGCTTCCTTGGTGAAATCGATCAACGACTCGAACTCTTCGTCGGTTTCCCCGGGGAATCCGACGATGAACGTGGTTCGAATTGCCGCGTTTGGCATGGCCGCCCGCACCTTGTCGAATAGCCGCATGTAACGCTCGCCGTCCCAGGGTCTCTTCATCCGGCGTAAGGTCTCCGGGTGAACGTGTTGTAGCGGAATGTCGATGTACTCCAACACCTTCGGTAAGGTCGCCATCGCTTCAATGACCTCATCCGTGAGACGGTTCGGATAGAAATAAAGGAGCCGAATCCACTCGATGCCCTCGATCGCGTTCAACTCTCGCAGGAGCTTAGGAAGCGTGAACTCCTTGTAAAGGTCAAAGCCGTACTGAGTCACGTCTTGAGCAATGAGATTGATCTCACGGGCGCCCGTGTTGGCCAAGTGTCTGGCCTCGGCGACGACCCGCTCAATCGGCTTGCTCTGGTGAGCTCCCCGAAAGCTCGGGATGGTGCAGAAGGTGCAACGGTGGTCGCAACCCTCGGAGATTTTGAGATAGGCGCTCCATGGCCTGCCCGTACGGGCACGGGTGGGGACATCGGCCCATCGGTGATGGGGAGGAGATACGTCTAAAGTCTGTTCACGGCTGGCCTGGACCTCCTTGACGATGTCCCCGAACCGACCCATCTGACCCACGCCAACATAGGAATCGGCGCCTGGCGCCAGTCGCATCAGTTCGGGTCCGAGTCTCTGGGCCAAGCACCCAGCCACGATCACTTTTCCGGTGCGGCCAGCATGCTTTTCCCGCACCGCCTCTTTGATCGCCTTGATGCTCTCCTCTTTCGAGGCTTCAAGAAATCCGCAGGTGTTGATAATGGTCACCGCGGTCTTCCGAGCCGCGCCATCAACATCATAACCCGCCTCTTGGAGGACGCCGGCGATCTCTTCGCTATCGACTTCGTTCTTGGCGCAGCCGAGAGTGACGATCTTTACTTTGTCTGAACCGGGAGGCATCAACAGGATTATGACGCCGCAAGACGCGGCGTCATTCTCTTTAGGTTCAGTTCTAGTGAAGCTGCGGGAGAATCCGCCGATCCGCTAGGTGGCTATACAGAGCGAATGCCGCTCCACCGAGTTGTCTGCTTAAGCTGCGATTCGGAGAGCTTTGGTTTTTGCCTTGACTTGTCCGGTGTTAAACTTGGCGATAACTCCGTGCAGATCCTTACTCATCGTCGTAAGCTCTCGCGCCGCCTCCCCAATCTGATGGATCGTCGCGCTCAGCTCTTGAGCGCCCGCGGCCGACTCTTGGCTCACTGCCGCCACGTTTGAGATGGCGTTCGCGACCGTATTGGATCCTTCGGCGATCTCCTCGGTCGACTCGGAATTAGACCGCGCCGCGAGCGAGATATTGGTAATCCTTCCCGTAGCCTGCTGCGTTTTCGCTGCCACCTGTTCGGCCTGCGTGGCAACCTGTTCCGCTGCTTTGAGAATATGGTTAAGGGATCGACCCGCCACTTCGCTTCGAGCCGCGCCCTCGATGACCTCTGCCGACGCGCTCTCAATCGCTTCCACAGTTTGAGACACGGTTGCCGTTACGCCGGAAATGAGGGTCGAGATTTCCTGAGTCGCGTTGCTGGCCTGCTCGGCAAGCTTGCGGACTTCGTCGGCAACCACCGCAAAGCCTCGGCCGTGCTCGCCTGCTCGAGCCGCCTCGATGGCCGCGTTGAGCGCCAAAAGATTGGTCTGTCCGGCAATGCTCTCGATGCTCTGAACGATGTGGCCAATCTGTTTGCCCTTCTCGTCGAGCTCCTTGACCTTCAGCGCAGAGACGCCAACCCGATCTCGAACGCGGTCCATGGACGCAATGGTCTGACTCACCGCGAGGTTGCCCTCTTGAGCGGCAGCCGTCATTTCCTGGGCGGCGCCGGCCACGCCATTGATTCCCTCTTCGGCTTCCTGAAGCTCACCAACTGCGCCGGAGACCTCGAACTCTTGGTTCTGGCTGCTCGACTTCACGGTAGCTACCCGAATGAGAAGCTCATCCATGACGCTAGCGGCCTGCGTCGCCCCTCGGGCTAACTGCTCACTGCCGGTCGCAATCTCGACGGACGCGGCGCGGCTCTGTTCGAAGGCGTCTTCGAGCATGCGACTCGTGTCGGCCACCGCTACCGCGCTGGTCCCTAAGTTGTTCACGATGCCCACCCAGGAGGTTCGGGCCTGATTGTAAGACTCAATCGACTCCTGCGATAGCAGCACGAGATCGTTATAGGTCGAGGTCATCAGTCCAATCTCGTCGTGGGAGTTATTCTCGATCGGCTTGGTCACCGCAACGACCTCCTGAGTGAGGTCGCCTGCTCGCAGGGAGTTTAGGCCGTTCGTAAGGTCTCGGAGGCAATGCTCACGAATTGACTTGAGGCCAGCCGAGACGGCTGAGATGGGAGCAACGATTTTTCGAACGAGTCCGATTGCGAGGAAGATACTGAGCCCGACTGCGGCAAGACCCATGGTTGTCACCGAGCTAGTCAGCGACCCCGCGTCAGAGTCGGCCTGCTTGGATGTCTTGGCTCCGAACTTGAGGTTCCACTCACTCAACTTGTTGAGCGCGGGCATAAACTCGCTATTGAAACTGTCCGTGCGGCTCTCCATGAGGTTGTAACCATCCGCAGCGCTGACGACGAGGATCTTCGGTCGAATTTCTTTCCAGACCTCTTCGTACTTGCGCCAGCCGTCAATCACGTCTTCCGTGAGTTTCCGCTCCTCAGGATCAGTCACCTTAGAGGAGAATTCCGTGAGGGCTTGATCTGCTTTCGTGCCGGTGTTATCGGCAAGGTTTGCCATCTCCTCAGCTTTCGTGCCCGTGATGCCTGCAGTTCGATATTGAAGCACGCGAAATTGAGTGCTGGCAAGTCCGAATTGAGCCAGGCTGACTTCCCCGGAAAGGGCCTTGTCGCCCACCGATCGAATGTCACCGTGGAGAGACCCGATTCCCCCAACCGCAAGAATGGTCACCGCGAGTGTCAAAAAAGATGTGATGCCGAAGCCAAGCGACAATTTCGCTGACAACTTCAGATTTGCAAACCAAGACTTCATATTCCTCCAAGCAGGATCGTTCGATGCGTCAGCGACCTTCGCCAAGACGTCCTCAAAAACGTTTGCGACCCTGGGAGATTTATCGGGTAGTCACTGCTCGTTGAATAGGGTCCGAAGGCGCCCAGGTCTGCGATCTTTTGCAATTCACGAAAACAGTTGCTTTACTTCGCTAGCCGTTAGTTCTGCCCATCGACCTTCTTCGAGTCCGTCTAGAGTCACAGGCCCCGAAGCCCAACGCACCAGGCGAAGCGTAGGATGACCCACCGCAGCGGTCATTCGACGCACTTGCCGGTTTCGGCCCTCGGTGAGAGTCATCGAAAGCCATGCGGTGGGAATGGCTTTTCGTTCTCTCACTGGTTTCGACCTAGGGGGGAGGATAGGTTCCGTGTCGAGAAGTTTGACCTTCGTGGGAAGAGTCATCCCATCGTTCAGTTCCACTCCCGTACGAAGAGATTGGAGAGCCCGTGAGTCGGGAATCTTTTCCACCTGCACGAGGTAGGTCTTCGGATGGCGAAACCGTGGTTGAGTCAGCCGAGCATTCAATATTCCGTCGTCGGTAAGAATCATCAGGCCCTCGCTATCGAAGTCCAGTCTTCCCGCCGGATAGATATTCGACAGCGGGATGAAGTCCGCCAGAGTCGGCCGACCCTCGGGATCAGTGAATTGAGGAAGGACTCCATAGGGCTTCCAAAACTTCACAACCTTCATGTCTCGAGGATACGTGATTGGAGTCTCATGCCACTGAGATCCAGCCCAATCCCAGCACCAGTCCAACGTGTGCTAGCAGAACAATGCCTGGCGTATATGTTTGCGTAAGGTTCTTGCCCAGCATCAAACGAAGCGAGTAGGCGGCGACCATCGACACCAAAAACCAGCCCACCGCATTCCAGATGGGCGATCTACCGGCCAGCGGTCCGGTGTCGATCCACTTCCAGTAGCCCAGTGACCGAGTCATGGTGGGTTCCATGACTTGGTCTACCAGCATGGCCAATGCGGCAGCAACCACGATTGCCCAACCTTGCAGCCGAGGCGCAACCAGGAGATAGGAGCTTCCAAGTACGAGCACCCAAGCGAATGGCAGTTGAAGCGGAAAAGCTCCGACCCCGGGAAGATGGACCACTGGCCACCATTGATCGGTGTATCGGTATCGTCCGAAAGGGAATCCGGTGGACAACCCCACCAACTCGGCTAGCGCCCCAATGAACCAAACCACCCCGAGAGCCCATAACGTCTTCGCTCCCTGCACCCTCCAAGTCGGTTGGAAGGCAGCCAAGCAACCAATCGCCAGGGTGAGTAGAGCAGTCGGGTGAGCGATCCCAGTCGGGTTCGTGTGGTTGTAGTGTGAGATTAACGATCCCACCAGGGAGAAGGCCACCAGGAAAAGATAGATCTTGATCGAAGAATTCTTGACTGGGATCGACTTCACAGATGCCTCTACGCACTCACGGAGGCGAGATCACCCCTAGACTCTGATTCTAGCGGGAAAATCAAACGGAGGTCATGGGGCGATCGCAGGGAGTTCCCTGGCATCATTCGCGATTGGGCGAGAGCATCAGATCCCGGTACACTGTTAGCTTATGGACGTCGATCTTGTGCGCCATGCGCTGACCGTTGCACGAGCCAGAGGATTCGCCGAAGTTGAGTTGACAGGCGAGGAAGGATCGTTCTCCGCGCGCCTGGATCCGCTGCAAGCGGCGGCACGCCCAGCGTCTGCGACGACCGAAGTTTCGAACGAGCCGCAGTTTGGCGAGATTAAATCGTCGCTGGTCGGTTTCTACCGCGACGCTAAAGAACCATTGGCGGTCGGCCGCAACGTCAAGAAGGGAGAAGTGGTCGCGATCGTCGCGGCGCTTGGGATTGCGAATGAAGTGGAGTCCAAGGTCACGGGCGAGGTTGTCGAGGTGCTTGTGGCCGCGAACCAGCCGGTCGAGTTTGGCCAGCCCTTGGCAAAAGTGAGGCTAGGATGAAGCGACAACAAGGTTCGACACTGGTGGCCACGATGGTGACTCTAGTCATCATGGCTCTTCTTGCGGTTGCCCTTTTTAAAGGCAGCGGGATGTTCAGTTCCAAGGCGACCTCGTCCCGAAAGGATGGGAAAGGAACGACCGTCATGGGCGCGGCAGAGTGGGCAGCCAAAGACGACGTGTGCCGAAGCAACCTTTCACAGGTTCGATCCGCGCTACAGATCGCGGAAACGACTGACGGTGACGGAAAGTACCCTCAGTCGCTTGACGAGACCCACATTGGGGCCGATTTCTACCGATGCCCCATCGGGCATGAGCCCTACGCTTACGACCCTTCGACCGGGCAGGTCCACTGTGTGCACCCCGGACACGACAAGTACTGATGATTAAAAAGGTTCTCATAGCAAATCGTGGAGAGATCGCCTGCCGCGTCATTCGCGGCTGCCGTGAACTCGGCATTAAGAGCGTCGCTATCTTCTCCGAGGCCGATCGTGAGAGCCTGCACGTAAAGATCGCCGATGAAGCGGTCTGCGTGGGCGCGGGTTCAAACACCGATTCGTATCTCAACCTCGCGAACGTCCTAATGGCCTGCCAAATCTCCGGCGCCGAAGCGGTGCATCCCGGTTATGGTTACTTCAGCGAGCGAGCGAATTTTGCCGTCGCTCTAGAGTCGCTCGGCATCAAGTTCGTCGGGCCACCCACTGCCGCCATTGAATCCATGGGCGACAAGGCCAGCGCCAAGAAAGCCGCGGTTTTGGCCAACTGCCCGGTCGTTCCCGGGAGCGAAGGCGCCGTGCCTAATGATACGGAAGCCCTGAAAGTCGCTGAAGAGATCGGTTACCCGGTTCTTCTGAAAGCGGTGGCGGGTGGAGGCGGCCGAGGCATCCGCCGGGTGGACTCACCCGATGAACTCAGCGGCCTTTGGAAGACCGCCCAGGCCGAAGCTCAGGCCAGCTTCGGCTCGGGCGAGATGCTCATCGAAAAGTTTGTCGTCGCTCCCCGGCATGTCGAGATTCAGGTCATCGGAGACTCGTTCGGCAACATGGTTTATCTTGGAGAGCGAGAGTGCTCGATCCAGAACCTGCGCCACCAAAAGTTAGTCGAGGAAGCGCCTTATGCTGATCTACCCGACGACGTTCGGCGCGCCATGGGCGAATCCGCCGTTAGGGTCGCCCAAAGCGTCGGTTACCAGAACGCAGGAACCGTCGAGTTTCTCGTCGACTCCGAGAACAAGTTCTACTTCCTTGAGATGAACACCCGACTCCAGGTAGAGCACCCGGTCACCGAAGAGATCACCGGAATCGACCTGGTTCATCTTATGCTCAAAATCGCCAGCGGCGAGCGTCTCCCGATCACCCAGGAAGATGTGACGTTGAGCGGACACGCGATCGAAGCCAGAATCACTGCCCAGGACCCGGACAAGGACTTTGCCCCCTCGACCGGCTGCATCACGGGTTGGCGAGCTCCGGGAGGCAGAGGTGTTCGGATGGAGACCCACTGCTACGCCGGGTTCTCCGTCAGCCCCTTCTACGATCCACTTTTGGCAAAACTCATCGTTCGCGGTCGAGACCGCGCAGAAGCCGTTCGTAAGTTGGAGTCGGCCCTCCACGAATTTGAGGTCGAAGGAATCGCCACGAACATTCCGTTCCTTCGACGTTTGATCGCCTCGGAAGGATATCGCACCGGTCAGTTCGACACTAGCTTCGTTCCCCGATTCCTCTCCGGGGAGGCAGTGTAACCAGGATGGCTATTCGATCCCGACGCAAGGCAAGAGAGATGGCTCTTCGGTGTCTTTACGAAGTCGAAATCGCTCAGAGCGACCCAATCGATGCGCTCGAAACCACTGCCGATGAGTTTGAACTGGCGCCCGATCAGTTGCAGTTCGCTAAGAAAGTCGTCCTAGGCGTGTTAGAGCACCAAGGCGAGATCGACAACGGTCTGGCAAAGCTGATCCGAGATTACGACTTCGATCGCATTGCCGCCATCGATCGGAACGTCCTTCGCATAGCCGCCTACGAACTGCTCCAGGAGCCCGCGATTCCCCCCGCCGTTACCATCAACGAAGCGATCGAGATTGCCAAGCGCTATTCAACCGCCGAAAGCGGTCGATTCGTCAACGGCGTTTTAGGCAAGTTCATCCTCACCACTTCTAAAGCTAATTGGGACCCGACAACCGCTCCTTCCGAAGAAGCCGAAGAACGGTTCGTTGAGTCTCCCGTCGAAGTGGAAGAAGTGGTCGTGGAAGAAGACTCCGACGAGGCAAAGACAGCCAAACGATTCGGCTCGTGGACAATTCGAGAATCCTAAACATCTCTCATGGCAAACATCCTTGACGGTCTGACCCTTTCGAAAGAGATCCGTGCCCAGCTCAAAGAGCGGGTCGACGTTTTGCGAGCGCGAGGCATCGTCCCTCGACTGGACGTTCTCGTCGCGGCGACCGACCCCGCTTCCCTCTCGTACGTGCGGATGAAGCGAAAGTGGGCAGAGACCGCCGGGATGGAGGGCGAGTCGTGGGAGATCAACGACCAGACCACCCAAGCAGAGCTGATTGACAAGATCGGCGAGCTGAATGCCAATCCGTTGGTTCACGGAATCCTCCTGCAGCATCCGTTGCCGAAGCATTTGGACGAAAACGCCGCTCTCATGGCGCTCGGGGCAGACAAAGACGTGGATGGAATCACGCCCCAGTCGCTAGGACGACTCGTCGCAGACCTCGAAGGATTCCGCTGTGCCACCCCCGCTGGAGCAATCAAGCTCTTAGAGCGATACGAAATCCCGCTCGTCGGAAAGCGCGCTGTCGTCATTGGCCGCTCCGTCATTGTCGGCAAGCCGATGGCCCTGATGCTCCTTCAAAAGCACTGCACCGTCACCATTGCCCACTCGAGAACCCAAAACCTGGCTGATCTCTGCCGTGAAGCCGACGTGCTGGTCGCCGCCGTAGGCAAAGCCGAACTGGTGAAGGGTGACTGGATCAAGCCCGGAGCGGTAGTCATCGACGCCGGCTACAACAAGGTCGAAGGGCGCAAGGGCGATGTCGGAGACGTGGAATTTGAGACGGCCAAGGAAGTCGCGAGTTGGATCACCCCGGTTCCCGGCGGCGTCGGACCGATGACCGTCGCCACCTTGCTCAGCAACGCCGTAGACGCTGCAGAGCGGATCTAAAGACTAAGGCCGATTTGATCCAGATGGGAATCAGTTCGGATTTCTTCTTCTGCTGAAGCTTCACCAGGACCCGGAATGAGATCCAGGGCTAATAGCCACCTCGATCCATCGACCGACTCGATGCGACTGAACCAGTGGCTTGCGATCTAGTACCGGGCGACTTCCTGGGACAAAGGGCATTCGCAATACCGTCTTCGCCCCTTCAGGAACCACAACGTGGAACGCTCCGGTCGACTCAGTCCTCCTCCAATTCACTACGACAGGTCCAAACTCCGTCACCACCGTTCCCGACGCGCTGGACAGATCGGCAAGCCTCGGCTCAATGATGAGTCGATTGTTCTGAACTGGGCCATCCAGTCGGACGCCGAGCACATACGAACTCAAGAAATACGCGGGGAACATTCCGTAGCAGTGAGCCTGGGAACCCCACGAATGCAGTCCTTCGAAAGTGGCCTCAAAGGGACTCTCGGCCATGTCCTTCCATTCCTTGCGCAGTGTCTGCAACACACTCAAATCCTGCTCCGGACTGTCGGCGGCATACTGCTGCTTAAAGAAGTAGTAGTACTGCATGATGTCGTTCTCGGTCGGAGCATGCGCCATCAAATATTTGGAGACTCGGGCTCGACGACTCTTCGGAACGATCCCTTGGTCGAGCGCAAACAAGGCCGCATGACGGTCTGGCTCAATCAGGTGATTCGTCACTCGCAGTTTCAACGGTCGATAGTCGATGGCCTTTTTGGCCTCCTCAAGATCGTAGTAGCCACTGAAGTAGGTTCCGGACGATTCATCCCAAAGGACGGAATTGATCGCTTCGGCCAATTGCTTGGCCTCTTGGCCAAACCGTCCGGCGTCCTCAGTCTTGCCAATTTTCCGTCCGAGAAACGCCGCATCGTTGAGCGCACGACAAACAAAAGCATTCAGTGCCGTGCCTTCGCAGGTCTGATAGCCGACCGGGTTACCCCAAACAACCCATTCTCGCGCGTTCACCAGCCCTCTCGATGACCGTCGAGCCAAGAAGTAGTCCATTTGGCGCACGATCGCCGGCCAGATCTCGCGCACCACTTGGAGCTTTCCGGAAGACTCATAGTATCGGCGCGCACCCTCAACCCAGTCACAGGCGCGGTCTTCCATTTTCGCGTGGATGTCGAAACGATCCGACGAAGTGTGAGCCTTGACCCACCCATCCCCCTGCAACGAATAGCCCGTCCGACGAAGCATGACCTCAAGTAATCTCGGGTCCCCGTAGGCTGGTTTATTGCCAACCGAAGGACCGACCATCGCCACACGAGTGACGTAGAACGCGGGTGGATCACAGTCCATCCACTCAACCCGCTCTCGGTCTGTGCAGTCGACGTATGCATCCTCACTCGTCACCTCCAGACCCCGAACACACGTCGTCCAAAGCTTGTCGAGCAACGGGTCGCTGGACTTGAAGCTCCCTGCCACCGAAAACGGGTACAGCCTTTCGACAAATCGAACATGCTTCAGAGTCACTCGACCACCGCTGACACGAATCGCCCCTTCGAAGATTGAGTGGGTGTCCGATGTCACGAAATGCTGAATCCCCGCCTTGCAAACATAGCGGGTGGAGGGAGAGTAGGTCAGTTCAACAACACTTCCCGCCTCAGCTTCGAGCTCCAAATCGGCGTAGGCCAGCACGATGTGAGGAAACTTGAGCCCAACCTCCTGCCCGGCTGAAAGCGTCACCGGCCATTGGACCCCATCTTGCCAAGCTGGCTTGACTTCTGTTTCTCGCAGCAAGGGTGCTCGCCGCGCAGTAAGCGGTCCCCACCAGCTTTGACGATCCCCACTCGATGACGCATGGTCGAATGGATCGATACGTACATTGATTTCACGATCGTCGACTCGTGTACGAGCGTGAAACCAGGAGAGTGAACGCGGGAGGGGCGTAGCGGATGCCCATTTCGCATCGTCATACTCGGCTTGCGTCCAATCCCCATCTTCCACACGGGCGTCGGCAACGTCATCGATATTTGCCCAGTCGACTCTCAACGTCCGGTACCGAATGGATCGGCTCCACTTCCAAGACGCGTCAGTTTGAGCCACCACCGTCGCGTTCTTGCCGGTTCTCGCAATGAGTCGCGCCGCGAGCCCGAGAGGACGCCATTGAACCTTTCCGTTGCTGATCTGCCCGGTCACCAGAATGGAGATCGTGTTCCGGCCCGCTCGCAGGAAGGACTTTACGTCAAGCGTGTCGTACTCTGGCGCCTTCGCCTCGAACCTCCCCGGTCCCCGGTCGACATATCTGCCGTTTATCCAAAGCATGTACCGCGCGTCGGCAAAAACATGAAACTTCGCTTCAACCGGAGTAGCCGCAAGCTGGAAGCTTTTCCGAAAGGCCACGCACACTCCATTCTCATGAGTCGGAAGCTCGCTCGTGCTGACAATCGACTCAGAGAGTGCGACACCAATCTTGTCCGGCGATTGTGAATGGGCGCTCGACATGAGTAATCCAACCACCGAGAGCAGCCCCAACCGTATTCGAGACGAAACGGGGAACATCCGAAAGTGTGAGTGTTTCATGGAACCGTTTGCTCGTCGTTGAGACAGGCCGACTATCACCGGATTCTACCGTGTTAACGTTATCATAGTCGATTCAACGTCCCCATGTGGCTGCAGATGCGCGTAAAGGAGTTCCGTTATTTCAGAATCAGCAGATACCTTGCATGACGGTGTTCACCGACCCGAGACAGAGCGCCAAGAGCAACGAGGTCTGCGAGGTCACGAGTCGTCGTAGCCGGCGAGGCACCCGTGATCTTCATGTAATTGGCGGCGCTTAAGCCTCCCGCGAACCCATCGATGCCTTCACGAAACACCCTTAGCAGGGCCCTTTCCTGGCGTTCGTTGAGTTCGCCGCTTAGCCGGTCAAACATGCGAGTTTTTGCGATCAGGAACTCAACCAAACGGGTTGTTCTGTGCTGAGCTTCGAGCGCCGTTGCGGCAAACCACAACAGCCAGGTCGTGATCTCATTGGAGTGGCTGCCTGCCTCAAGGGCTTGGTAATAACTCTTCCGCTTGTTCAGAATCGTCGCCGACAAAGCGACAAACGTAGGCTCTCCGATTGCTTGGGCCAGCGCTTTATCGGAAATCGCTCTTCCAATCCGACCGTTCCCATCCTCAAAGGGATGGATGCTCTCAAAATAGAGATGCGCTGTGCCGGCCCGTGTTAGGGCCGGCAACGGTTCCGGACCCTCGGGCGCAGTGCGGTTAAACCACGAAATGAATCCAGCCGCCTCCGCTTTCACCCTCTGCGAAGGTGGCGCTTCAAAATGCACTTTCGGCAGATGAAGGCCGGCCGAGACCACTTGCATCGGGTCAGCTTGTGCTCGGTAACGACCTATGTCGATGAGGTCGTTTCTGCCCTTAAACAACATTCGGTGCCAGGCGAACAGAGTCTCTTCGCTGAGAGGCTCCGCATACGTGCGGTACAGGTCGACCGTCATTTCGGAGATGCCCTGCTCAGCGGGCGTGGATAAGCGACTGTCTCCAGAAATGCCAAGTTGTTTGCGGATGGACGATTGTACGCTCGCCCGATCAAGGATTTCCCCCTCGATTTCAGAAGTCGTTAACGCCTCTGAACTCAAAAACTCGACGCGCAGCTGATCCTGATCCTCAGCCTTTAGGTGCTTCGAGGTTCCTATGAACACTCCCGAGTCCCGCAGAAACTGCTGCTCGATAGCGACGAGCTTGGCGGTATCCCATACAAAATTCGGCCAATCCGGCAGTTCCCAGTTCCAGGTCATGATTGATAGGACTCGCTTCTATCAATCATTGTAGGGCATTTTTTGAGCGATAGGCATCCTATTGGCCGAACGAAAAACGGAAGTGCCCTTCATGCATTCGAATTGAGCGCTTGGGTGGATGACCGTCCTCCCCTGACGAAGCAGTACACGATGGGCCCAGAAAGCAGTCCCAAGGCGCTCAAGAGCAAGAACTTTGGCCCTCCATCCTCGGGGTCGTGATACTGGCTGAAGATTCCGAAGAGAACCAGCAGAAACGGCAACAGCCCGACTGAAGCGATCACTGGCCAACCGCCGGGAATCCGGTAAGGACGCGACATCTCGGGTGCTTTGACCCGCAGAACCAAGAGTGCCGCGAGTTCCAACAAGAGACCGGCGGAATAGACCACGACGTCAAGGGCGGCGAGCGCCTTGAAACCCTGGAAACTGAGCGCGGTGTAGACCGCTGCGCTCAGTAGAATCGCCATCATGGGCGTGCCGTACCTCGGATGAATCGCGGTGAGCCGCTTCGGTAGATATCCATCCTGCGCCAAAACCATGGGTATTCGACTTGAAGCCAAGAGCGTCGCACTGAATAGCCCACATGCGCCTACAAGTCCCGCCACGGCGATGCAGATCGCCAACCATGGCCCAGCAACTGCGTGACCAACCAGGGTCCAAGCGCCTTCGTCCCATTTTCCAAGGTCCCGGATGTAGGTGATCCCGACGTAAGCCGGAAGAATATACGAGAGCGTGACAAGGGGAACACCGATTGCCAGTGCCCGAGGAAAGTTTTTTTGTGGCTGCTCGACCTCGGCAGCCACGGCGGACATGGAGTCCCATCCGAGGTAGTTCCACATGACAATGAAGAGACCAGCCCCGAAGGCCTGGGAAGGAGATTGCCCTCCGGGCAGAAATCCCGTCGGAGGGTGCCCGATTGCATGAGAGAACCCAAAGATCACGAGCACCGCGAACGGAACGAGCAACAGCACGATGAAACCGGTTGCTGCATCTCCTACGAGCCGGGTGCCTCGGATGTTTAGCCATGTGAGCGGCACGATGATCACCAGCCCGACTGCCCACTTGACCCAGGGGTTGGTATCGATCGCGGAATGGCCACCGAACTGAACGATGATCGTCGAGAGGTACTTCGCAAAGATCGTGGGATAGAGGGCGACGTCAACCCACGAGTAGACCCAGGTCCACCAGCCACACAGAAACCCTGCGAACGGCCCCATCGCTCGCTTGACCCAGATGTAGTACCCACCTTCCCCGGGCATGGCACTCGCGAGTTCCGCCGTCATCAAGGCAGCGGGAACTCCCCAGATGATGGGGGCGAGCAGGATCAGGAGCAAGCCCATGCCGGCCCCCGACTGCATCACCTGCTCTAACCCAAACGGTCCACCACTTACGCAAAAGTAGATGGTGGCGACCAAGGGCAGGAGCCGAAGCTTCCCCACGCTATGCATGAAGAAGCACTCTATCCTATTCTTGAGACTAGTGCCTGACCATCCAGCGAGCGGGCTCGACCAAAGGTTCGAACCCTATCTGCTGGTATACGCCATGGGCGTCGCGCGTCGCCAACAGCCACCGACGAAGTCCTTGATGTTCAGGGTCTTCCATGGCTGCCGTAACCATCGCTCTCGCGTACCCTTTGCCTCGCTCCTCTTCCACGACATAGACGTCGCAGACCCAGGCGAACGTGGTCCGATCCGAGACGATTCGGCAATAACCGATCTGTCGCTCCCCTACGAACGCGTTGACCACGATGGACGAATAGCTTGCCGCACGTTCGACCGTTTCTCGGGTGACTCCAGGTGACCAGTAGGTCGCCGTCAGCCAGCCGTGAACCGTCTCAAAATCCGTGTGCTCAGCGCCGAATCGGATTTCCATAGCCATCAGTGAAGTTTAAATTCCAGGGTCAACAGGAAGAAGTTCTCGCCTCGATTCCTCTTAACCGTTCCGCCGTTGGAAATATGCAAGTACTGGAGATTCGCGTTGACGTTCTTCGCGCCTAACGGGCGTAGCCAGGAGAACACCATCCCCGGAGTGGAGTTCAGTGACGAAGGCAGATCACGACTTCCGCGGTCCGCTTGGAGCGCGCCCCAATACAGCTGGTAGGCGAATCCGCGTCCACTGTCGTCTTCCCACGACTTGCGGTACCCGTACGTGAAGCCCGCAGCAAACGTTGTCTCAGGGGAAAAATCGCCGTCACGCCCGACGTGATACATTCCGTAGTAGGTCCAAACGACGTCGGAGTGAGCGCCAAGTCGCTTGGTAAGCTTCGGCTCCGGTCTCCAAGTCGAGTAGCCCACCAAGCCGCCGGCTCTACGCTCCCAACTTCCGAGCATGGGGATCGAAAGACCTCCGCCAACCACGATGGATGATCCGGTATCAAATGCGTTGTAGGCCGATCCATCGTCGGCGGCTTGACTGACAGCCGCCAAGAATAGAGCCCCACCCAATGCAATGACGCGATTCACCAACAAGCCCCGGCGAAACGGTTAGATATGAACATGGGTCTATTCTGACGAATCAACTCGACGCGAGGCGACCATCACGATTGTTTCCTAATTGTTTCGGACTAGCCAGTGCTCTGCATGGCAGCCGCGATTCCCGCGATCGACTGAAGCATCGCCTCTCGCCAAACCCCTGCCTGTTCCTCTTCGCTGAGGTCGCCCCATTTGTCCATTAAGGCCACCTGGATGACGCTCAAAGGCGTCACGCAAGGGTTACGGAACTCAACTGTTCGACGCACCACAGCCGCGTTTTGCAGCAAGTTATGCTGTCCAGAAACCTTGAGAATCATTTCGGATGTACGAGCATGTTCGTCCTCAATCAGCTTCTCAATGCGGGAGCCAAGCTCGGCTGGCTCCACGCGAGCGGCGTACATTTGCGCCGTCGGCAGGTGAGCACGGACCAGCTCAAGACCCGCATTATCGATAACCGTGCGGAAGAACGGCCACTCTCGGTACATCGCTTGGAGCGTCTCCAGGCCGGACGGGTCTTTGGCCACATAAGTCTCAAGAGCCGTGCCAACTCCGTACCATCCAACCATCACCGCACGGCTCTGGACCCAAGCAAAGTTCCAAGGGATCGCCCGTAAGCCTTCAATACTACTAAGCGCTTTGCCAGGCCGAAATACGGGTCGCGAAGCGATTGGAAGCAAGCTGATGTGCTCAATCGGAGTCGCCTGAGTGTAAAACTCCCAAAACTCAGGATCGTCGTAAACCAGGTCTCGGTAGGTCTTACGAGACTGGTCTTCCAACGCAAGCATCGTGTCGCCGTACAGCGCCTCCGCTCCCTTTGCCCCCAAGCCCGACGCGGCTCCCAAAACTGCGCTCACGATCTGTTCAAGGTGGCGATGCGCGATGGGAATGAGGCCGTAGCGGAAGGAGATCACTTCTCCCTGTTCCGTGAACCGGATCCTTCCGGAGAACGACCCCGCTGGCTGGGAAAGGATCGCCCTATTGGCGCGACCTCCACCCCGTCCGACGGTGCCGCCACGCCCATGAAACAGACGCATGGGAATCCCGGTATCCTCGCTCACCTTCGCCAGACGATCTAAGGTGGACTGGAGAGCCCAGTTGGCCGCCAGGTAGCCGCCATCCTTGCTCGAGTCGCTGTACCCGAGCATGATCTCTTGAAGACCGCCCCGGGCTTTCAGGTGAAGCTGATACTCCGGATTCGCGAACAGCTCCCGCATGAGGTCGCCACAACCATGAAGGTCCTCAATTGTCTCAAACAGGGGGACAACGTCGAGTTCGTGGGCAATCCCTGCCTCCTTCGCAAACAGGAGAACTTCCAACAGGTCGCTGACACCGTGAGTCATCGAGATGATGTAAGCCACCACCGAACGGTCGCTTAATTCACGACGTGCTTGACGAATCACGTGGAACACGTCAAGGACTCGGCGCACCGTCTCCGAACCGGAAAAGAAAGGAGAAAGGAGAGGCCTCGGGTTGGCGATCTCTTCCGTGAGGAGATTGACCTTTTCCGCTTCGCTCAGCTGTTGGTACGACTTGCCTTCCGGCAGAACCCCAGCGGCGCCCAGAATCTCGTCCAGAGCGCGCGCTTGTTCCTCACTGTGCTGGCGGACATCGAGGGTTGCCAGATGGAACCCAAAAGCCTGAACCTGACGGATCAGATGAGGGAGCCGGCCCGCCGACGCGAGTGCTGAGGAAGCGTTCTCCGCCAAACTACGTTGGACGATTCTGAGGTCACTCAGCAGTTCCTCGGGATGTTCGTATCCCGTGGCAACGGTCGATTTTGAAGCGCCACCGATCATTGCGTTAGCCTGGTTTAGGGTCGCCTTCAATCGCGCCTCGACACCTAAAAGTTTCGTGACGTACGGCTCCTGCGAATAGCGCTTCTGAAGCTCGTCCGGGACCAGACCAAGCTTCTTATCTTCTTCGATGGAATCCAACAGCTCCTGACTCACCGGCACCAGCTTGATGCTCTCAGTCAGTTCCCGCCGAAGGACGCCGACCTTGTTGAAGTGGCTCTCGAGGACCATCACTCGATGATCCAAAAGCGTTTTCCAAGTGACGTCCGCCGTCACGTTGGGATTCCCGTCCCGGTCGCCCCCTACCCAAGAGCGATACGTCAAGAAAGTCGGAACCGTAAACTTGTCGTTCGGATAATGCTCAGCAAGCGCATACTCTAGATCTTCATGGAGCCTGGGGACGACCTCCATGATTGTTCTCTCGAAGAAGTAGAGGGCGTTTCGCACTTCCTCCGGAACCGTGAGTTGCGCCGCTCGCATCTCGTCGGTTTGCCACAAT
Source organism: uncultured Armatimonadota bacterium (assembly GCA_903904815.1). Classification (GTDB taxonomy): domain Bacteria; phylum Armatimonadota; class Fimbriimonadia; order Fimbriimonadales; family Fimbriimonadaceae; genus Fimbriimonas. The sequence continues at coordinate 126,681 of CAIVDU010000031.1, read as the reverse complement.
TCGATCAGGGTTCTTTCCGCTTCTTCGATTGGCTGGTTGTGCGAATCGAGAGGTTGAGTCAGGCCAGGAGTGGCCTGTGCTTCTCCCAGACACAGAACAAGATGTTGAAGCTTGTCCAACACCGCACGGCGCTTGGCTTCGGTTGGATGGGCGGTAAGCGTCGGAGTGATCTCAATTCGATTGATCAGTTCCTGCACCTGAGCCGCCGTCAACCCGCGAGACTTGAGACCCCGAACCGCGTCCGCGATCGACTCCGTCCTGGCTTCCTTTCTTTCGCGATTAACTCGAACAATCTCCTTCTGCTCGGCGGCGTTGGCAAGTTGAAAAAGCACGGTGAACGCACGCGCTAGCGTTCGCAGCCGAGCTGGATCTTGGAGCGAGGGAAACTGCTCGAACAGTTTTCCTCTTTCGGGAAGTTTCTCGCGCACCAAAGATCGAGCAATATCGATGATCTCAGGACCTTCGAGTTCGGTGAGTACTTTGCCCAACATGCGATCCATCTCGCGCAAATCCTGCGAAAGCGGGGCCGAGAGTCTAGAAGCTTCAGGTTCGAGATTGAGAAAAGATCGCATGGGTTTACCGGGAAACGAGGAGCTTACTTGCCTCGCGGAACGAGGTCAGGGTTGCATGCCAGCGTGTAGCTCACGACAGCAAAGTCGGTAGCGCCCTGAACGAGATAGTCGGGGATCGCTTCTTCGTACCGATCGTGCTGGGTGTGCCAGATATAGCCGTAGTTCTGCTTGCCTTCCTGCTTCACATTGAAGCCGGGAATACCAACTTTGTTGAACGGGGCATAGTCACTTCCGCTATCTCGGGACATGTCGCCCACAATGTCGAAGCGCATCTTCTTTTCAGGAAAGGCGGCTTGCACGGGTGCGTATGCGGCCTCCATGATAGGCTTCATCTTTGCGTACCCTTGGAAGCCCGAGTGGTAGTTCGATCCTTCGTCATCTACGAGGACCGCACTGATTTTCGGCCACTCATCCTTGTGGGCAGCAACATAGGCGGTCGAACCCAGGAGTCCCTCTTCTTCACCCGACCAAAGGATGAACCGAATAGTGCGCTTCGGCTTGGCGTGGACGGCTTCAAGAATTCTCGCAGTTTCCAAAGCCACCGACGATCCGGTGCCGTTGTCGCTGGCGCCTTGCGAACCGGGTGCGTTCCACGAGTCGAGGTGTCCGCTGACGATCACGACCTCGTCTGGCTTCTCCGTTCCTTTGATCTCGGCCACCACGTTGTACTCCGGCACTGGACCTTTGATCCAGTGGTTCTCCAAATTGAACTCAAGGATGGGGGGCTGGCCAAGATCGAAAACATGATTGATGCGTAACAGGTCGGAGTGTCGAATCACGACTTCAACGCCTGCCGGATGCTTCTCGTACGTCTTGTCCTTCCAGGTCCCGTGAGCCCAAACCAGTTCCCCAGGTGTCCCGTAGACTCTGCCAGCGATACCAGCCTCATCCAATGCCTTTTTGACGTCCGCTGCTTCGTTGTTGCTGGGGCCCCTCATCGAGGCTCTTCCACTGCAAATGATCCAAGCGCCCTTGTAAGAAGCCTTGTTCGCGTTGAACTCGGCGATATCCTTCGGCTCCTTTACAGCAGGACCTCTTACAAGGCCATTGGTTCCGTCAGTCCAGTTGTTCGTCGAAAACTCAAAATCCTGCTGGAACGGGGCGACTAAGCGCCCAACGTTGTGGTCGCCTCTCTCGAAGCCCACGGGGATATCCGCCCACTTCTCAAGGTGAACGTTCGTAAGTCCCCACGATCGAAACCGATCCATGGCCCAGTGCTGAGCTTTATGGAGCTTCGGAGAACTCGTGACGCGGGGCCCGATCTTGTGGGTCAACCCATCGAGCTGCATCATGACCTGGGAGTGATTTTTTCCCTCATCGATAATGCGACTAATGGTCGATTCGTCCGCTTGCGGAGGGACCGGCGATGAGACTGCGAGAGAGGCTATGAGAGTCAATGCAATGGAAGACATGGTGCTTGCATCATTGTGCCGAACGGATGCAAGCGGGTGTGCTCCCTAGTAGCCATGATTTTCGATATAGAGAACAGAATTAGTGGGTTCGCACGGTAAGCGTGTAACTCCGCCCCCTATGACCGAAACAGATCCGAAATAAAAGCAGGATTCAACCGGTCATCGGAGCGTCGCAATGATGTCCTTGTAATGCTCGATGACCACTTTTCGCTTTACCTTTAGGGTTGGGGTCAGCTCGCCTGACTCCACCGTAAACGGCGCATTCAGAATCGCATGCCGCTTCACCATTTCAAAGTTGGCCAGCGTCTTGTTCACTCGCTCGACCTCCTTCTTAATGAGAGCTTTCGCTTCCTCGTTTCCAGCCAAGCTCTCCCCATCGGCCAATCGAAGTGCCTTTCTCACCGCATCGAAGTGAGGGATAATCAAGGCGGCACACGCGTCCATACCATCACCGATCAGTACCGCTTCGGAGATAAAGACGGAAGACTTAAGCTTGTTCTCAATGGGTTGCGGCGCGATGTTCTTTCCGTTGCCCAGGACAAGAAGATCTTTTTTCCTATCCGTGATCTTCAGATTCTTTCCCTCGAATTCTCCGATATCTCCGGTGTGGAAAAACCCTTCGGAATCGATCGCAAGCCGGGTCTCTTCGGGAAGATTGTAGTAGCCGGTCATCACGGCCGGACCACGGAGCAAGATTTCCCCATCTTCGGCAATCTTGCACTCCACGCCGAGGGCTTCTCCCACCGTCCAATACTTGTTATTGCTCGGTCGGTTGACGAACGAGGCTCCGGTTGTCTCGGTCAAGCCGTACCCCTGCAGAACGGTGAGGCCAGCCGCCATGTAGAACTCGGCGGTATGCGCGGGAAGTGCAGCGCCTCCCGAAACGAGGAACCGAATCCGACCCCCCATGCGCTCACGAATCTTCTTCATGACGATGGGATCCAGGACTCCACTGATGGGGGCAAACTTGCCCTGCGCCTTCTTGACGCCCTGGCTGAGGGCTAAAGCGAACAGCTTCTGCCGAAGGGGCTTCTGCTTTCCGACCGCATCCAAGACCCGATCTCGGAAGGAGTCCAAGAACCGAGGAACGCACAGCAGAACAGTCGGTCGAACCTTGGCCATGTCGCCAGCCAGCGAGGCAAGATTCTTGGCGAATCCAAGAGTCGCCCCCAAGGAGATGGGAAGAAACTGACCCGCGACTCGCTCGTACACGTGAGACTGAGGAAGAAAGCTCAGGAACACGTCGGAGGAGTTCATCGGAACTTCGACGGGCACCAACTCACAGATGTGGGAGATGGCGCGATGAGGCAGCATCGCCCCCTTCGGCTGACCCGTCGTGCCGCTCGTATAGATGATCGTTGCCAAGTCGTCGGTCTTCGTCTCATCGATTTCTTGGTTGATCGCCTCCAGAGTCAATGCAATGCCAGACACCTTCGCAAGCGTGTCGATCGATCCATCCGTTCCCTTGAGGTCCATGATCACCAGATTGGGAAGGCAGTCGATCTTTAGCCTCTGATCGTTCGACCCCACCAAAACCAGCCTTGCGCCTGCATCCGATACGATGTAGGCGGCCTGGTCTGGAGTAAGAGTCGGATAGAGCGGCACTACGACAAGTCCGAGGCACTGGCACGCCCAGTCGGTAAGCGACCATTCAAAGCAATTTTCGGAAATAATCGCCACCCGCTCACCTCGCGAGATGCCTTGGGCCTTGATCACGCCCGCATAGCCTCGGACCAGATCAAAAAACTCCTGATAGGTGACTGGCCGAAAGTCATTCTTCTCCGGGACGAGGAAAGCCACCTTGTCCCGATACTGGGCGACGGATCGCCTCATCATGTCTCCAAGCGACGTTGCTACCATTGCCCCGTCATTAAAGCGCAATGTGAGCCGGAATAGCAGACCCGTTTAACTCCGACCCCAAGAATGAGATAAGTGAGACCAAAAAACAATCGGCCGAATCACTGCCTTTTGAGCTCAAATCGTCAGGGATACCCATACATCGCTAGGCGTGAAGACCTACGAGACAGTCCCGGTGATATAGTTTGAAGAAGTGGCGGAGCTTCCCTATTGGTTCACCGGCGAGGACAAATCGAACCCCGTCTATTGTCGTGCATGCAAACAGCACATTCCGCGCACAGTCTATGCGGCCGGACGCGGACTATGTCCGAACTGTATGAGTCGGGTCAAGTCGCGACCTTCGACGCCTGGTAACGAATCACTCCCGTCGATTGCCAGCGCCCCCGCCCCGGCAATGACCGGCTACGTCGCCCCGCTCCCCAAAGCCTCGACCAACCCGACGAAACAGACGGCTTCTGGATTCCGCATCCCTGGACCGGTTATCGCGGTTCTCATCCTTCTGGCCGGCGCCGCAATAGCCTTTGCTCGCGTGACGCTACACATCTAAACTGGCGACGTCGCCCAGAGCCGTCCCGTGTGTCGTCCGTTTGCTCTCCAGTCTTCCGACAGGTGATGGATCTCCATTCCCGCAGCCAAGTCCGTTAGCTCTCCGGTTCGAAGTGTTCGGTCCAAAGATTGAGGTTTTCCAAACCGTTCACGATGTCGCTCGGTAAACGTCTCGAGAACGAGTGACCCACCCGGCCGAAGATGTGACTTGGCCTTCTGAACCGCACTTCGGTCCAAAAAGTAAAGCATCGAGACGAGACCTAGGTTTTGGAGGTCGGGAAATTCCAACTCAAGATCCCTCGTTTCCCATGAGATTCGTCCCTGCAGCTCTGGGTAATGTGCCGCGAAGCGCGAAGCGCGTTCCAACGCATCCGGCAGAAGATCGACCGCCGAAACCGTCCAGCCCATCGAAGCCAAAAAGACGGCTTCACGCCCCGCTCCGCAGCCCAAATCGAGTGCGGTATTGGGAGTGAGATCCACAACACACTCCTCTAGAAAGGGATTGGGCGACCAAAGCCGGCCTGACCCGCGATCTGTACCAAACTCCGCGACGGCCAGGCGTGCAGATCGACCATGGGCGTTCAACCATTCGACGGCAACCGTCGAAGCTGGGCCGAAGTCGGCCACCTCGATCAACTCCGTTTTCCCCGGCAGTTCGTAAGTGCGATCCGGCAACTCCCAGGCTGGAATATTCACTGAGTCTAAGACCGGATCACGCATCGCGATCTCGGTAGGACGCGGATCAAGGAGTCTCCTCAGCGGAATCGGGATCGCTACACTCACTTCCTAGTTTAGGAGAACGGCGCGGACCAACTCACGGACGATGTACAGTGAAAGCGCCTTCATCCAAGCCTAACTGATTCCCATGCAGCTCTTCACCCTCCTCTTTGGCGTCTTTCTCATTGCCATCGTCCTCGTGGACGCATTCGAAACGGTCGTGTTGCCAAGGACGGTTCGGAGAGCCATTCGATTGACGACCGGATATTTTTGGCTGATGTCGGTGATGTACGGCATGATCGGACGCCTGAAGAAATGCTCCCGTCGACAAACCGTGCTCAACGGATTTGCCCCGATGATGCTCATTGGCCTGATCGGGTTATGGGCGGTCGCAATGATCTTCGGGTTCGCGCTGATCCTCTGGGGAGCAGGTCAACCCCTCGTTTCCTCTCAGTCCATTTCTGGAATTGGGGAAGACCTCTACTTTAGTGGCGTCACATTCTTCACCCTGGGGTTCGGCGACGTCATACCGTCGAACGGCCTCGGTCGGTTTCTCGCGGTAAGCGAAGCTGGAGTTGGTTTCGGGTTTCTTGCCTTGGTCATCGCCTACATTCCAGTGATCTACGCGGCGTTTAGTCGGCGCGAGATTCAGATGCTGCTTCTTGATAGTAAGGCCGGATCAGAACCAACTGCGACAGAGCTGATTCGAAGGCACGCGGCGGGAGACGCAATGACCGCATTAGTGGATCTACTAAAAGACTGGGAGCGGTTTTCGGCGGAACTATTGGAGGCCTACCTCTCTTACCCCGTACTTGCTTACTATAGATCTCAGCACGACGACCAGAATTGGCTTCATAGCTTGACCGCAATCATGGACACTTGTGCGCTGATCGAGGCTGGTTTCGAGGGCTCCCACAGTTGGGAGCGAAGTCTGAAATTCCAGGCAAAGGCTACTTTTTCCATGGCGCGCCACGTCGTAGTTGATCTTGCCTACATCCTCGATGCCGAACCCAAACAACCGAGCGATGATCGCCTTTCCGGAGCGGCCCTGAACGCCATCTACGCGGTGCTTCAGACCACTGGTGTCCCTCTCAATCGGTCTGAAGAGGCTGAGATTCGCCTAAGGGAAACGAGAGCCTTGTACGAACCTTTCGTTTTTGGTCTCGCAGCGGAACTCGTGATGGACTTGCCAGCTTGGATCGCCATCGAGCACGTGAAGGACAATTGGGAGACGACAGCTTGGGATGGCGCAAAGCACTTTTGACATACAAGACCTATTGGGTTAATATTCGCTTTAAGAACTTAAAGGGGCCGTTGTAATTTTCGAATTGTCTTCCGAACCGCATTGAGTCTCTGACTCGGTCGACGACGCGGGTTCCGAATGGCGAAATCTTGGCTTTTTGGTGTTCGTGAGGTAGGTTTGAGTGAGGTTTTGATCGTCAGATACATCGGAGCACTCGAAAACCCTACTTGTTTACTCCGGAGTTAAACGATCCACTAGTAGTGCTTTGCTCGTGAAAACCCATGGCCGCTCTTGAACCGATTCCTCCGAACGAAGAAGAACGGATAGGCGTGTTGCGTTCACTGCAAGTATTCGATCCTAGAACCGACCGATTTTTCGAGACCCTGGCAAAATTGGCCGCAGAGCTCTGTGGCGCATCGATTGGTCTCGTGAACTTCGTCACGGAAGACCGCGTACTTTCCAAAGCGCAGCATGGATTACCTGGCCCACTCGACCTCCCGAGACAACGGGCCGCGTGCGCGCATGCAATCTTGACCGACGACCTCCTGGAGATACCCGACGTTCGATCTGACCTTCGGTTCGCCGAATCGCCCACTTTCTCCGGCCTCCCAGAGGTGCAATTTTATGCCTCAATGCCCATTGTCATCCGAGATGAGATCCGAATCGGCACCGTCTGCGTCCTAGACACTGCCTCAAAGTCGCTCTCTCACGCTCAGAGAAGGCATTTGGAGGCCCTGGCCGAAGCAGTAGCCGAGTTCTTACGCGGGAGACGCGACGATCTCTTGAAAGGAGCCGAAAGTAGGAGCGACTACGAGGCGCAGATGGAAATCTCGAACGCCTCGATGCGAGCACTGCTGGATCATGTCCCGGCGGCAATGGCGTTCTATGACCGAAACCTTTCAAGACTCCTCGCTAACCGCAAATACCGTGAATGGTTTGCCGGTAACGAGCCCGAACTGGAAAACTACAGAGCAGACGAGTCGGAAAAAACTCGATATGCTTCGCCAATCCTAGATCACGCTAAAGCGGTCCTAGAAGGGAAAGAAGTTTCGTTTGAGACGGAGGTCACCTCGGGGGGCGACACTCGAATTGCCGAATTCCAGTACATGCCTTATTCGGCTTCACAGGGACAAGTCGATGGCTTCTTCGTTCTCGCATACGACGTGAGCGACCGGAAAGAGCTTGAGGCCTCTCTCGCCAAACAGCACGAAAAGCTCCGAGTGACACTTCAATCAATTGGAGATGCGGTGATCACGACCGACACTCACGGAAAACTTGAATTCATGAATCCAGTGGCCGAGAGACTGACGGGATGGACGCTGGAACAGGCTGTTGGTCGGGACCTGGTCGACGTGTTCAAGATCATCGACGAAATGACTCGACTTCCTCTGCTAAACCCGGTCGAAAAATGTCTGACGGAGAATCGCACAGTGGGATTGGGGAACCACACGGTATTGATTAACCGGCAAGGCGAGGAACTCGGCGTTGAGGATTCAGCAGCTCCGATTCGTGACTCCGAACTGAATGTGATCGGCGTGGTTCTTGTGTTCCATGATGTCAGCGCCCAGCGACTATTGGGAAGGCAAATAAGCCATCAAGCAACCCACGATCCACTCACCGGCCTACTCAACCGAGCCGAGTTCGAATCAAGATTGACTCGTGCGTTTTCCTCCGCTCGAGAACAAGCTCTTGAGCACACCCTGCTTTACATCGACCTGGATGAGTTCAAGGGCGTGAACGACGCTTGTGGCCACGCGGTCGGAGATGTTTTGCTCCAGAGGATCGCGACCCTTATGGAGAGTTGCGTGCGTGCCGGAGACTCCCTTGCCAGACTGGGAGGAGACGAGTTTGCCGTCATTCTGGAACAGTGCAACTCTGCCTCGGCTCTGACAGTAGCCGAGAAAATACGTGAGCGAATCGAAGAATTCCGATTCAGCCACGAGCGGCGACGTTTCCGGATCGGAGCCAGCATCGGACTCGTTTCGATCGACGCAATGTGGTCAACAACGAGTGAGATTATCCAAGCCGCCGACTCGGCGTGCTACATGGCCAAGCAACTGGGCCGGAACCGGATTCACACCTACGATGCTCCGAATGATCGGTCGGCGACTCACAAGCGGGAATTCAACTGGGCAATAAGGATAGAGGAAGCACTGGAGCATCATGGATTCGAGCTCTACGTTCAGGAATTTGGACCACCCAAAGCTCCGTCACACCCGTTTGGAGCGGAGATCCTGCTCCGAATGCGGGACGGCCTTGGAGGAACGCTTCTGCCACCGGCTTTCCTGCCCGCTGTCGAGCGATCTCGTTTTTCCTCGCGCATCGATCGCTGGGTGATCGCCGAAGTCCTGAAAAGACTGGAGGAGCAACCAGCCTGGCAGCAATCTGGCCGATTAATCACCGTCAACCTGTCAGGACAATCGATACGCGACCGAGACTTCCGAGCCGAAGTCGAAGTTCTGCTTCAGAGCACCAAGGCCAATCTATCAGGTCTCTGCTTTGAAATTGGAGAGCAGGCCGCCTTCTCCGCACTCGAGGACACAATCGCCTTTATGGAGCGAATGAGCGGACTTGGCATCCAGTTTGCCATCGACAATTTCGGAGCCGGCTCATCGTCATTCGGGTTCTTGAGACAACTCCCGGTCAGCTATCTTAAGGTCGACCAGCACCTCACAAAGGAAGTTGCCAGGGATCAAGTCGACTTTCTGACCGTCAAGTCCATCGTGGAAATTTCCAAGGCGCTCGGCAAGAAAACCATCGCGACCCTTGTCGAAGACACAGATGTTCTTGAAAGTCTCTCCGCGCTCGGCGTTGACTTCATTCAGGGATTCTTAACCCACCAACCTGAACCCTTGGACGACTTCCTTCGCCGAACCCAGCCGTTAAGCGATGACGGTAAATAGCCCAATTGCCTACTCTGGTTTCTGCGAAATTGAGAACTTGTAACCTCACGACCCAATTCATCGAACCGTCATCCCGAGCACGCGAGGGACCTCCTCCCCGCTGACCGAACCCACGAGCCGGATTTTGGAAGCTAGTTGACCTGGAAGAGATCCCTCGCAGGCTCCTAAGAGAGTCGGCAGTATGCGGTGCGCAGTTTGCAGTCCGGTCGTTTCAGCCTCGCCGACTTTTTCGTGCAACGCGATGCCTGAATCCTAGGCATCGGGGACTCGGGATGATGTGGGCTTGAGGGTTCGGATCGGCTAGCTTACATTTGCGTCAAAACACGACAAATGACGTTTGACGAGCTGCCGTGCTCGAGCAGCAGGAGGATTGGGCCGCCCAACCCAATCCTCCCGTCACGACGTCACCCGACCGGGTTCGTCTCGGCCAACGGCTCTGGAGTCGTCGAACCCTCGTGGCGCACGTTGATCTTGATCGACTTTGGCTTCTCCTCAGGGACGCGAGGAAGTTTGATGGTCACGATGCCGTTCTTAAAATCGGCATCTACTCGGTCAAGATCGAGCCCATCCGGAAGTCGGATAGAACGGGCGAACTGACCGTAGCTGACTTCGCGCCGGTACACCTTTTCGGTTTCGCCAACGCTATCCTGGCGGCTCTCGCCACGAATCGTCAACACGTTCTTCTCGATCGTGATGTTCAATTCGCTTGGTTCAACGCCGGGAACTGCCGCTCGAACGAACAGGTTGCCTTCATGCTCCGTGATATCCACCGCTAAGGTGGTCAGATTGGGGTTTGTTCGGCTTGGACTACCGAACAGAGACTCGAATGCCTCTTCGATGGATCGAAACTCGTTGGCTGGGTTCAGATTGACTAGCGTTCTAAGCATTTCTTTCTCCTTCTGGTGAAGCTTGCCTGCTTCATAACTATATAACGTGAGTCTCCTACCATCAGGTTTCATGCGCGCATTGATTTCACGAAAATTTTTAAAAAATTTTCTCGTCCCTGGCTTGAGGATCTCTAAGCCACCCACCACGCCTCAAATTTGCCTACGTCAGACCGCAATCTGCAAACCCCCTCCACATCGGTCCAGAGACCCGCTATGCTGAAAGTCATGGCGACTCAAGTCGAAATCGAGGCACTTTATCCCCACAAGCCGCTCAAGGGGCAGACGGCGATCGTGACGGGCGCGAACAGCGGTATTGGCGAAGGCGTAGCCCGCCATGTCGCAGCGGCCGGCGCTAACGTAGCCGTCAACTATGTGGTCGGTCCCGAAGCGGCAAACGCCGTTTGTGAAGACATCAACGCGAACGGAGGGACCGCGATCGCAGTCCAAGCCGACGTGAGTTCTGAAGCCGCCGTACAAACAATGTTTGCCGACGTCATCTCCAAATTCGGGACGGTCGACATCTGCATTCCGAACGCAGGATTGCAACGGGACGCCGCCTTCTCCCAAATGAGTTTAGAGCAGTGGGAGTTCGTCCTGAAGGTCAACCTGACCGGCCAGTTCCTATGCGCTCGCGAAGCGGTCAAAGAGTTCTTGCGCCGCGGCCCAAGACCCGAAGTTTCTTCGTCACTTGGAAAGATCGTCCATATGAGCAGCGTCCACGAGACGATTCCCTGGGGTGGTCACGTAAATTACGCCTCTAGTAAGGGCGGCATTCTTCAACTCATGAAATCGCTGGCCCAGGAAGTGGCTCCTCATCAGATCCGCGTCAATTCAATCGGCCCAGGCGCAATCAAGACTCCCATCAACCGATCTGCTTGGGAGACGCCGGAAGCCGAACAAAAGCTGCTCACGCTGATTCCCTACAATCGAGTCGGCGTTGTCGATGACATCGGCAAGGTCGCCGTGTTCCTTGCGAGCGACCAAAGCGACTACATTACCGGCCAAACGATCTTCGTCGACGGCGGCATGACCCTCTATCCCGGATTTGCAACCGGAGGCTAACCAAACATTGTATTCAGGAGGTCGACCCGCGGGAAATGAACGCTACGATCGACCTCCCAGTCTGAACTTTCAAAAGTAGACGCTATGCCAAACCAAGAACCCTGCGCTGAGTCCCGCCGTCTGGCCGAAAATGAAAACTCCAACGCTCCGTGGAATGTATGGGGGCCTTACCTCAGCGAGCGACAGTGGGGCACCGTGCGCGAGGACTACTCACCAGGGGGAACCGCTTGGGACTATTTCACCCACGATCAGGCTCGATCGCGAACCTACCGTTGGGGCGAAGACGGATTGGGCGGTTGGAGCGACCGCGGTGGGGTCCTTAACATCGGCCTGGCCCTATGGAATGGAAACGATCCAATCCTGAAAGAGCGGCTTTTTGGGCTCACGAACTCGGAAGGAAATCACGGCGAGGACGTCAAGGAATGCTATTGGTATCTCGACGCGACTCCCACTCACTCCTACTGCCGGATGCTGTACAAGTATCCGCACGCCGCATTCCCGTACGAGCGTCTGGTTCACGAGAACGCCATCGCTGGCCGGGAAGCGCCCGAATTTGAGCTCGTCGATACCGGAGTTTTCGACCAGAACCGCTATTTCGACGTCGAAATCGAATACGCCAAGATCGATAGCGAAACTACCGTCGCAAAGGTGACCGCCTATAATCGGGGCCCGGAAGACGCCCCCCTATGGATCATCCCCCAGGTATGGTTCCGAAACACGTGGTCCTGGAAGCGCGGCGCCCTTAGACCGGAAATGAGTCAACGCGCCACCGGGGAAGTACACATCGACCACCCGAAACTCGGGGCGCTCACTTTCGCGACCGAAGACACCCCTGAGTGGATGTTCACCGAGAACGAAACCAATCAAGAGAAAGTATTTGGGGCGCCCAATTCCCAACCCTTCGTCAAGGACGCTTTCCATCGTCATGTCGTCGAAGGAGACCCCAACTGCGTGAATCGTGCTTGGCGAGGAACGAAAGCTGGCGCAAAGCATCACTTCACCGTGCCTGCCGGGGGCTCCGTTTCCGTCCGTTACGCCATCTTGAAAGGCGATGCCCATCTACCCGCCGACATTGATGAGATCATTTCCAACCGACGCGCGGAAGCCGACGTCTTCTACGCGAACATCGCCCCAGGGCTCCCTCCGGAAGTCGCGCTCGTTCAGCGACAAGCATTTGCTGGTCTGATTTGGAGCAAGCAGTTTTATCACTACGATGTGAACACCTGGCTCAATGGAGATCCTGATGAGCCCGCCCCTCCTCCCGGTCGAGACCGTAACTCCGGCTGGAGGAACGTTCACACCTCGGAAGTCATGTCCATGCCGGATGCCTGGGAATACCCATGGTTTGCCGCTTGGGATCTCGCGTTCCACACCATCCCTTTCGCGTTGATCGATCCCAAATTCGCCAAAGATCAGTTGATTCTCCTCATGCGAGAATGGCTGCAACACCCGAGCGGGCAAATCGCCGCCTACGAATGGAGCTTTAGTGACGTCAATCCGCCCGTTCACGCCTGGGCGGCCCTTCGGGTGTACGAGATCGAAGCTAAGTCGACCGGGAAACCCGACATCACGTTCCTCCAAAGAGCATTTCACAAGCTGCTCCTGAACTTCACTTGGTGGGTCAACCGAAAGGACACTCAAGGGAACAACGTTTTTGAAGGCGGCTTTCTCGGGCTCGACAATATTGGAGTGTTCGACCGAAACCGCCACCTTCCCGACGGTTATCGGCTCGAAGAAAGCGACGCGACCAGTTGGATCGCTATGTTCTGTCTGAACATGATGGACATCGCCCTGGAACTCGCCCAGCACGATGTCGCTTACGAAGACGTCGCCTCAAAGTTCTTTGAGCACTTCATGTACGTCGCCACCGCGCTCAACTACAAGGGAGTCGACGGGGTAAATCTGTGGGACGAGCAGGACGGGTTCTACTACGACGCCCTACTCCATCCAGACGGCACCTGCGAACTCAACAAGGTGCACTCGCTGGTTGGCCTCATCCCACTGTTCGCCGTGACTACCATTGAGCCGGAGACTCTGGAGAAGTTCCATGGATTCCGCTCTCGCATGCAGTGGTTCCTGGAGAATCGTCCCGACCTTACGCGCAACGTGGCAAGCATGCAAGCTCCGGGAGAGGGTGAGAGATTGCTTCTCTCGGCGGTCGGTCGTGATCGGCTGAGGAGAATCCTTGACCGGATGCTGGATCCCAACGAGTTTCTTTCGGACTTTGGCATTCGGAGCGTATCCCGCTTCCATCACGACAATCCGTTCAGGCTGCAACTTGGCGATGAAATCCACTCTATCGACTACGAGCCGGGCGAGTCGACGAGCGGTTCGTTCGGAGGAAACTCTAACTGGCGTGGGCCGATCTGGTTCCCGACCAACTATCTCCTCGTCGAGTCACTCCAGAAGTTCGACCATTATCACGGCCCGACCTTTACGATTCCCGTACCGGAACACGAAGGACCGCCGATGAGCCTTGGCAACGCAGCCGCCGACCTCGAGGCCAGACTGCTGAAGCTCTTCCTACCCGACGCCGAGGGACGGAGACCGTGCAATGGAGGAAACGAGAGATTTGACTTTGACCCCCATTGGAAGGACTTGATCCTGTTCAATGAGTACTTCCACGGCGACTCTGGCAAGGGCTTGGGAGCGAACCACCAGACCGGCTGGACCGGCGTCATTGCCAAGATCATCCAGCAGCTCTACGTGACCGCTCCTCAGATGCGCTACACCAAGAAGTGATCCTGTTTCACTTCAAGAAGAGTCGACAAGCGGCATTGTCGGTCTCTTCTGAGTATTCGTATCCTATCCGGTCAAGGAACGCCTGAAACTCCTCCGACTCGTTCGGAGGAACCTGGATTCCTGCCAAAACCCGACCGAAGTCGGACCCATGGTTTCGGTAGTGAAAAAGGCTGATATTCCAGGGATGCTCCATGCCGTCAAGAAACTGAGTCAAAGCACCGGCTCGTTCCGGGAAACTGAAGGAGATGATTCGTTCATGATCCGCTCCCGGCGCGCGCCCACCTACCATGTGCCGAACGTGAAGCTTCGCCGTCTCGTTGTCGGTGAGATCCAGCGCATCGTATCCTTCGGAACGGAGCGACCGTGCGATCTCTTCCGCCTCATCGCGGTTTCCAATCCGAATTCCCACGAAGACGTGAGCGGCATCCGAGTCGGCAAACCGGTAGTTAAACTCCGTCACCGCGCGCGCGCCGATGATGCGACAGAACCCCCGGAAAGCTCCCGGACGCTCTGGGATCGTGACGGCGAATACCGCTTCTCTTTTCTCGCCTAGTTCGGCGCGCTCCGAGACATGACGCAAACTGTCAAAGTTCATGTTAGCGCCGCTGGCTATGACCACCAACGATAGCCCCTCGACCTGCTTATCGGCAACCCAGCGCTTCAGCCCGGCATAGGCGAGAGCTCCTGCAGGCTCCACAATGGCTCGCCGGTCTTCAAAGAGATCTTTGATCGCGCCGCAGATTTCGTCATTGCTAACCACAACGGTCTCGTCCACAACCCGCTTGGCGACCTCAAACGTGTGCTCCCCGACAAGTCGTACCGCCACGCCGTCCGCAAAGCGTCCCACCTTATCCAGGGTCACGCGATGACCGGCATGAAGTGACACCGCCATCGAAGCGGCGTCTTCCGGTTCGACCGCGATGATGCGAATCTCTGGACGCAGGGCTTTCACCACCGCGCCAATCCCGGCGATCAGCCCACCACCCCCGACCGGAATGAAGATCGCATCGAGCCGGGCAGGAAACTGCTTGAGAATCTCCAACCCAATCGTGCCCTGACCGGCGATCACGTCCGGGTCATCGTACGGGTGAACGAACGTAAGGCCCTGTTCCTTCTCCAGTTCCAGCGCATGGGCGTAGGCCGCATCGAAGTTGTCACCAAACATCACGACCTCGCCGCCACGAGAGCGAACCGCGTCGACCTTAATGCTGGGGGTCGTCAGGGGCATCACGATGACCGCTCGAATCCCGAGTTTTTGAGCGCTCAAGGCAACTCCCTGGGCGTGATTCCCAGCCGAGGCAGTAATCACTCCGCGCTTGAGGGCTTCCTCATCGAGGTTGGCAATCTTGTTATAAGCGCCTCGAATTTTGAAGGAGAAGACGGGCTGCAGATCCTCTCGCTTGAGGAAGACGTTGTTCTTGAGTCTCCCCGAAAGGGTCGGCGCGCGTTCGAGGGGCGTCTCATGCGCGACGTCGTAGACCCGCGCGAGCAGGCTCCGACGTAAGTATTGGTCCAGCACTCTTAAATTGTGGCCGCTATCGGAATCTAGACAGGGGTCGTCGGCCGCCTAAACTCTGATCGAATTGCCTCATTTCAGCCTTCCGGCTTTATTAATGCATCAATTCTTACGATTTGCACAGTCGTATTATCGCTTCCGCCGCCCTGAAGTGCCTGTCCCACGAGATTCCACGCCGCATCCGCCGGCGCTTTGGATCGTAGAACTTCGCCAATGGTGTCGTCGGAAACGTGGTTGATGAGACCGTCGCTGCAAAGCAGATAGGTGTCGCCCACTTGAACGTCGTCGCTGAAGATGTCGGGCTTGACGTCGGCGTCACCGCCAATGGCGCGGGTGAGCACGTGCTTATAAGGATGATTCTCGGCCTCAGCAGCCGTGATTAAGCCAGCCCGGACGGCGTCGTCCACCCACGTGTGGTCATGAGTCAGCATCAGCAGTTCGCCATTGCGAAGTCGGTAGATTCGAGAGTCGCCAACCTGAACCGCGTAGGCTTTTTCCTGCAAGAGAACGAGTGCACTCAAGGTGGTGCCCATCCCCTTTCGAGCGGGATCCGTTCGGCCCACGTCATTGACAAACCGGTTCGCCGCGACCACGCCCGCGGTCATCGCCGCCTCCGCGTCCTGTGCGGGGTGAGAGTAGTACACGTCGATAAACGTCTTGGCCGACAGCTCACTGGCGAACTGCCCAGCCGCATGTCCGCCCATTCCGTCGCATACGATGAACACCTGACCGCGGCTCGCGAGTCGAGAGTCATCCTCCGGAACGAAAAACTCGAACTTGTCTTCGTTGTTTTCTCGTCTGCGTCCGAGGTCCGTCTTGGCAGCGAAGGTGACGAGTGCTTTGACGCGAAGCTCCTGAGAAGGCACAAGTTGGTCGGAGCTATATTCTGCGGTGATTTCTTCCATGGGTCGGCGACTTAGATCTTCGGAGCGTTGAGGCGAACTTGGAACTCCAGGCTACCCAGCCGGATAACATCTTCCGGCGTCATATTGGTTCTCATGTTGGGCCCGAGTTTGGCGTCGTTCAACATCGTGCCGTTGCTGCTTCCGGTATCCGTGATGAATAGACCTTGGTCGGTCACTTCGATCATGCCGTGCTTTCCACTCACGTAGGGATCCGCGATCTGGATGTCGTTTTCGGCTTTGCGACCAAAAATGTTGATGCCGGCCTTTAGCGGAATCTCTCTACCCTCTCCCACGAGGGTTGCCGGGGCAACTTCTTTCGCCGGCGCGGCCGCAATCGCTGCCGTCTTGTTTCCGCCAAACACTTGGGTCGTATTCCCGCCTTTTTGACCTGGAAGGTTGAGCTGCAACTCCAGACCACCAAAAGAAACTTTGTCGCCGCCGGCGAGAGGTTTCTTTTCTCCGGGCGCCAGCTTCACTCCCGCAACCTTGGTGCCGTTGGTGCTGCCGAGGTCCTCAATCACGAGCACGCCATCCGTGTTCGTGATCTGGGCATGCCTTCGAGATACTCGACCGTCTGAGAGAGCGATATCACCCTCTCTTCCAATCGTCGTCGTTCCCGGACGAAGAGGGTTCTCCTTGCCGCTCTGCTCCACCAGCATCGGGAGCTGAACCGCCGGCGCACCAAAGGCGTCTCCGGGCAAAGCGCGATCGAAGATGAGACCGCAGTCGATACAGAACATCACGCCGGCCGGGTTAAAGGTCTTGCAGACTGGGCACTGGGTGGGCTTGATCGTCTGGGTCGCTTGAAGTGAGGGAGCCGAACCCATCACCGTTTTGTTGGGATCGAGCACGGGAGCAGTTCCCATCCGCGTACGGTTGGGATCGCTCGAAAGCATCTGGGTTCGGTTTGCGTCGCTCATAGCGGTAGGCCTAAGACGGTGTGGTCTTCCTGTTTAGTTTACGCTTCTGCGCTGAACTCGTTGGTAGATACAAAAACGTTGTGTCCCGTTGGGACTCTTGGCCCCCAGGATTTCTCCGAAAGAGATTCTCGGATCGTCTGCTACGAATTGGAGACCCTTTGTTGAGCAGGATGTCTTAAAGGAGCCTGGAGACAGATGAGCCACGATAACGATATCATAGGTAAACGCCTGATGCCAGCGACCAAACCTGTGGAACCGGCGTTTAGAGGATTTGATTGGCTAACCTAAAACGCTTCCGTCTAGTCGTTGTTCTTACTGTCACAGGAGCGCTTTTGAGTCAAAGCATGGCAAACCAGGGATCTGTGACACCGCCCGCGCCGTACGGCTCGGTTCCATCTCCACGGCAACTCGACCACGCGAAGCTCGAGACCTACGCCTTTATCCACTTCACCGTCAACACCTTTACCGACCGCGAATGGGGTCTTGGCAACGAGGATGAATCGGTCTTCGATCCGTCTCATTTCGATGCCGACCAGATCGTGCTTTCCCTCAAGGCCGCGGGCCTCAAGGGCGCCGTCCTGACCTGCAAGCACCACGACGGTTTCTGCCTGTGGCCCACTGCCACAACTAGCCACAACGTCTCGAAAAGCAAGTGGCTGAACGGAAAAGGCGATGTGGTCAAAGCCATCTCTGACGCTTGCAAAAGGCACGGACTGAAATTTGGAGTCTATGTCTCGCCTTGGGATCGCAACAACGCGAAGTACGGCAAACCGGAATATGTCGACCTGTACCGTGCCCAAGTCACCGAGCTTCTCACGCATTACGGACCGATCTTCGAGGTCTGGCACGATGGCGCGAATGGCGGAACCGGCTACTACGGAGGCGCCAATGAGAACCGCTCGATCGAACGCCGAACCTACTACGATTGGCCCACCACTTGGGACTTGGTGCGAAAGCTCCAACCCGACGCAAACGTCTTCAGCGACATCGGCCCCGACTTACGTTGGGTTGGCAACGAGGAGGGCCATGCCGCCGAAACCTCTTGGGCGACCTACGATCCAGCCGGACTGGACCACGATGCCGCCGCTCCCGGATACAGCGACTACCAAAACGCTCCCGAAGGCACTCCTCACGGCAAACAGTGGCTCCCCGCCGAATGCGACGTCTCCATTCGTCCGGGCTGGTTCTGGCACGCCGCCGAGAATGGTCGCGTCAAGTCACCCGACGAGCTGTTTGACCTCTACACGAAGTCGGTCGGGCGAGGCGCGTCCCTCATTCTGAATGTTCCACCGAACCGAGAGGGACGGGTGGACGACGCCGACGTGAAATCCCTCGCGGGTTTTGGCGAAGTCCTTAGACAGACCTTTCGACACAATCTCGCCGACCACGCCCACCTCACAGCCTCCAACGTTCGCGGAAACGCCCACGCTTTCGAGGCACGTGCCCTGCTCTCAACGGATCCAAAACGCTATTGGGCAACCGACGATGCGGTGACATCGGGATCGGTCGAGATCGATCTCGGAGGCGACAAATCGTTCGACCTCATTCGCCTGAGAGAACCCATCAAATACGGTCAGCGCATCGAGGCGTTCGCGATGGACGCATGGAAGGACGGAGCCTGGAAAGAGATCGCCACCGCTACCACGATCGGGAACTGTCGGATCTTGAAACTGAAGGAAGCCGTAAGGACTTCCAAGGTCAGACTTCGGGTGGAGAAGTCGCCCGCTGCCATCCTCCTTTACGGATTTGGCCTGTACCAACAGGCGAAGTCGGTCGGTTAAGGCTGCGCGAGCAACGCTAAGATCTGTTCGAGACCAAGCCCGTCTACTGAGACGGTCTTGTCTCGACCGGTGTGCCCTGAAACCAAGGTCAGCCGAGATTTGGCAATCGCAAGCCTCTTGGCGAGCAAAGCGATCACTGCCTCATTGGCTTGGCCATCGGTCGGAGACGCGTTGACCCAGACTTTCACCGCGTCCCCATCCAGACGAACTTCGTTCTTGCTGCTTCGAGGGGTAACCCTTATCTTGAGGAGGGTGTTCAAGCCGATTCACCAAAGCCAATCCCGTCTCCGTAATGCGTCAAGCACCGTCGAGGGGATATACACAGTATCGCAAAAGTCTAGGCGGTCGTAACGTGGACCCTCGCCCGCAGCGAAGCGTACGCGGGAGAGGGAGGGGTGAGGGCGAAATCGATTCTGCGAGCGAAGCGAATGCCACTTTTCCCGTGCATTTTGAGTGATCCCCGACTTTTGCGATACTTTGTATCTTAGGCGCCGGCAATCTCGAAAGCATCTCCATTGACCACGCTGAGTCCCGTGATAGGCTCAATGGTAAGCCCCCTAAGATGGCCCTCAAGAATGGCTCGAAAGTCGTCGGCAAACCGCTGCCTTTCCGCCTTCAGTCGCTCCAGATCCCAGCGAAGTTCGCTAACCTTCTGCTGGACAGCCACTCGTTCAGCCAGAGCTGATTGGCGTGCCTCTTCAAGGATGGCGTCTGCATGGGCGCGAGCAGCCGTTCGAGTGTCGTCGGCGCCCTTTTGGGCAAGGAGCAATGTTTCCTTAAGAAGGTCTTCTTGGGCTCGTTTGGACTCAAGGTCCAACTTCAAGCGCTCGCTCTCTAGCTTGAGAGCCTGGTTCTCGGTTAGCAACGCCTCGATCGTTCGGGCGCAAACCTTCAGTACTTCGTCTACTTCTGCAATCTCATAACCGCGGAAGCTCTTCCTAAGCTTCGTACGATCCAAATCGACAGGCATGATGCGATCCATCGCGTTCACCTCACCCCGTATTTTAACGGAGTTTTTGGCTAACGATGGATTGCTTCTGTAGGAATCGGACTAAAAGTCCGCAATCCCGGTTTGAATTCACTCAAAGTGGGCGAATTCAGCTTCCAGCGGCGAGTTTCTTTTCCACTTTGGCCAGATTGGACTTCGCGGTGAGGTCGCCGGGGGCAATCGCGATGTAGTCCAGATAGACGCGCTTTGCGTCACCGTACAGCTTCTGTTTCTCGTAGGCGTGGGCCAGAATTCGGAACACGTTCGGATGAGGATGCGGCGTCGAGGAGATTACCGGCTCTAGCAGAGCGGGGATCTTGGCGTACGCCTTCTGACGGAAGTAAAAATCGGCTTCGGGCAAGGCGCGGTCAGGGTCGGTCGGGTTGACCTCACGGTAACGCACGTACGTCGCGAGGGCATCGTCCCACTGCTGGATGTTTTCCTGCATCCAACCCAGGTTGGTGCAAACATCGTAGTTCCGGGTGTCCAGTTCAAACTGGACTGAAAGGAGAGAAACCAAGGCAGGAAAGTCGCCGTCTTGGAACCAAACGTCGATCTGTTGCGTGATGCGATCGTTCGCAGCATCCCAAATCGCGTCCACGCGACTGGATGTCGGTGCTTGGGCTGCCGACAGGGCTGCCACTCCCATTGCTGCGACGCATAACGCCAGTTTCTTCATCTATTTCTCCAGTTCTTCGGATACGACGGTTTGAACAAGCTGAGGATTCGCTCTTCCGGCTGTTTGTCGCATCACTTGACCGACAAGGAAGCCCTTAACTCCGACGTTTCCAGAACGGTACTTTGTCACAACTTCTTGATTCGCCTCGAAGACACTATGAACGATTTTCAGGATCTCTCCCGTATCGGTCATCTGAGTTGCACCCCGTTCTTTTACTATGTCGGTCGGATTGCGTCCAGACTTGAATGCCTCGGCGAATATTTCTTTTGCCATTTTGCCGTTAATGGTGCCGTCGGCAATCAGCTTGGTCAATTCAACGATGTGTCCAGGCGTGACTTTGCTCTCAGCCGCGGTGATCCCCGCGTCGTTGAGCAGCTTGGCGAAGTCAGAGTTCATCCAGTTACAGACCGTCTTCGCGTCTCCACCGAGTGCAATTGCTTCTTCAAAGAAAATCGCCCAGTCGCGATCAGCCGTCAGAACTCCGGCATCGTACGTGCTAAGCCCTAGTGCCTCTTGGTATCGGCGAACCTTCGCAAGCGGCAACTCGGGCAGGGAGGCCCGAAGCGATTCGATGTACGACTCCTCGAAGACCATTGGAACCAGGTCCGGATCCGGGAAGTATCGGTAGTCGTTCTCCGCCTCTTTGAGGCGCATCGGATAACTGGCTTCTTTCTGTTCGTTCCAACCGCGAGTTTCCTGAAGCACCTTCTCACCGTGCTCAAGGGTCGCGATCTGCCGCCGAACCTCAAAACCCACTCCCAACTGCACGCTCCGGAATGAGTTCAGGTTCTTCAACTCCGACTTCGTTCCAAGCTTTTCCGCGCCTTCGATCCGAACGGAGATGTTGGGCTCGCAACGCAGAGATCCCTCTTCCATCTTTCCGTCGCAAACGCCGAGGTACAGCAAGATCTGTCGCAACTGCTGCAGATATTCCTTAGCCTCTTCGGCATCTTGAATGTCCGGGGGGAACGCAGTGACAATCTCCATGAGCGGGGTGCCCGCTCGGTTGTAGTCCACTCCGCTTCCGCCAGCCGGAAGGTGCATCAGCTTGCCCGTGTCTTCCTCGAGATGCACTCGAGTGATCTGAATGCGCTTGATGCCTCCGCTTGATGTAGGAATATCCAGATATCCGTGATAGCCCAGCGGGTTTGTTTCGCCGTACTGGCTTACTTGGTAGCCCTTCGGAAGGTCTGGGTAGAAATAGTTCTTCCGGTGGAACACGCTGCGCATGGCAATCTTGCAGTTCAAAGCAAGCGAGGTCCGCAATACCATCTCAATCGCCGCCCGATTGGGGACTGGGAGGGTTCCCGGTAGACCGAGACAGATAGGACAGACGCGCGTGTTCGGTTCGCCACCGAATGCAACTGGGCATCGGCAGAACATCTTTGAGCGCGTCGCCAACTCGGCGTGCACTTCCATGCCGACGCTAGGGACGTAGTTAGCCATAGGCTCTACGAGTTTACTCTGCACCCTCAAGTCCTAGCGGTGACGTAGGACGTGCGAATGGCTCAGACTCGGATTTTTGTCAAGAGCTGTTGTGGGATGAAGTTGGCAGTTCGCAGTTCGCAGATCGGAAAAGCGGTCGGCCCTGTCCACACCGACCACGAAACACTGGCCACTGCCCACTCTTAAGAAACTGCCAACTGCAATCTTCCCCCTCAGCTTGACTTGTCGCGCTTCAAATAAGCGTAGGCATTATGATCGTGGATCGATTCGTGGTTTTCGACTTCAATTTCGTAGGCGTCCACCCGAGAGTCCGCGTCAAAGGCAACCGCAACCTCGCGCACCATGTCCTCCACGAAGCGAGGGTTCAAGTACGCTTGTTCTGTCACGAACTTCTCGTCAGGTCGCTTAAGGACAGGGTAGAGCGGAGCCGAGCCAGCCGCCTCGATCAGATCTATGACATCTTCGAGCCACAGCATGCCGTTGGGTTTCACCCGAACCGTGACATAGCCTCGTTGGTTGTGAGCGCCAAACTCACTGATCTCTTTACTGCAAGGGCAGAGCGTCGCCACTGGAACCACCAACCGAAGCCAAAACTCTTCGGTGGCGCCACCAACAGCCTCAAATCCGCACTCGTAGCCCATCATTCCCACCTTTCCCGTCACGGGCGCAGCCTTTTCGCGGAAGTAGGTGAAGTCCACCTCAAAGTGAGATGACTGCGCCAGCAAACGATCCCGAAGTTCGGAAAGAATGACTGGAATCGTCTCCGCTCCAATGCCCGCCGTTTGTTCGGAGAGGACTTCAAGGAATCGACTCATGTGAGTCCCTTTGAAGTGCCGTGGCAAGTCAACGGTGAGAGTAAACGTCCCAACCGTGGTTTGAAGTCCGCCGATCTTCTGTCGCACCTGGACCGGATATTTGACCTTCTTCACACCGACGCGATCGATCGGAATGTTGCGTTCGTCGCGCGTGTTCTGAACGTCGACGAGAGGAAGACGAGTGTTTGATTGACCGGTCGTCATGATTTGAGCCTAAGAGGAACCAACTCAGGTGTCTACGTCTCGTGAGCCCATTTGTTGGCGTGAAGTTCTACCAGATTCGAAATATGAATCATCATTTAAGCCTTTTAGCGGCTTTTCACGCTTGACCAAGCTGGCACACAGAGGCTCAATCGTCGGAGTACAGCACTCTTCTCGGTGGACTGGGAGGCGTCAGAGTGTCCGGCTTTTTGATGGGTGGGACCACAAAAGCGATGTCATCCCCGGACGACGATCCGACCTCATCCGTATCTTCAACCCCGTTGGCGCCGACGCTGAAAAGAACGAACCCTTTCTCGGTCTTGTGGTACCTCAAAGGCAGATTCGTGAAGGGATCAGTGGAGTCTTTTCCCCAGCGCGGCAGGACGATCGGGAACGGCTTTCCCGAGCTCAAGAGCCTTGTGGCACACTTCAACATCCGATATCTGGCCAGGCTCGATCCCACGAGACTGAAGTAACCAGAGCCCGTTTCGACCGGGGCGCTGTAGAGGGACTCAAGCGGCATGTGCTGGTCCGCCGCCCAGTTGGAGGCGGCGTCCGCTGCGGCACGGATTCCCACAACGTCTTCAGAGTCCTTTGGCATTCGACTCATCAGAATTCGATTCGCCCCAATTTGGCAGGCGTCCAGACTTCGGCTCACCCACGAAGTGGAAATGGCGAACGAGCCAAGCCCCGAGCTGCTGCATTCATCGTCGTAGCAACCGCCTTGGCTTCGATACTGCATCATTTGTTGTCGATCAAAGACCAGTTCAGGCCTAATCTGGTCCATGGCGTTGGGAAAGGGCCCCAGGGCTGCCATTGCCTGGTCAATCCCCGCAATCGTCTCGCGACTTTCCGGGTGCCTCGCAGCAAGTCCCATGAGTTGAACCAACAACGTTCCCCAGTATCGATAGGCTGACAAGTTCAGTTGTCGGCTATTACCTGACTCCGTGAGATTGCGGATAACCTTTGCTTTGAGCTTGTACTCGTCCATCGCACCCGGAAGATCACCCCGGATCTCGCGCCACCTCGCGGTTCCGCTGAGAAGCTTGAAAAGCACCGAGACCTTCTTCTCCACCAAAGACCGCTCGGCGTCCGATGCGGCGGGGCTCACCAGCCGACAATAGGCAAGATTCGCGGCCGACACAAGGTATGGACGACAGGTTTCCCATCGAGACCTTTCGTAGACGGTGGGCCACCAAACCGAGGCACTCGAAGGGACCTCGGGATCGTTTAGGCGGATGCCTTGCGTGAGTTCGAAACTTTTTCGATACAGTGGCGCAGCATCCTGGCTCGCCGGTACCGGCGGGAGAATGATGTCGTTCGGAGTCAAAGGGACTCCCTCGATTCGTGCCAGCCGTTCTTGCCGACTCAACTCATCCGAAGCGAACGCTCCGAATATCCAAATGCCGACGCCCAAGATCCCACAGAACCCGGACACGCACTGTATGACCAGCCAGAATCCGCGCTCCTTGGGAGTCTGGATCCGCTTGCCGGTCGTCGAAGTCGGCTCGGCTTGCTTCGAACGACCCTCACCGGCTCGCCGCAAGGCAATCCGCAGCTGCTGCACGTCTACTTCACCTTGATGGCCGTGAAAGTCCATAACAACTGGTAGTCGCGCCAAGTTATCGGTTTAGTTCTGTTTCGTCAGGAAAAGCTCTCGATATCGTAGCTGCTCAGTTCCAGGAGGTTGCCGTCTGGATCCCGCAGGTACACGCTGCGCATCTTCCCGAGAGCGCCGATTCGGTCGGCTGGGCCAAGCAGAACCGGAACCTTTTCGACCCCTAAACGAGTCACCGCATCATCCAGCGAACCTTCCAAGACGAAACACAAATCGGCGCTTCCCGCCGTCGCTCGTTCAGCCTTCGGCTCAAACTCGTGACCAGCCAGGTGGAGATTTATCTTTTGATTGCCGAAGGCCAACGCGCGACGTCCCCCGCCGAAGGTGATCTCTTGCATGCCGAGCACGCGACGGTAGAAATCGCACGTGACATCAAGGTCCCGCACGGTAAGCACCAGGTGATCGAGTCTTGATATCAAAGCGTGACGTGCTCCAATAACCACAACGCACAACTCAGCTTACTTTGACGACCGCTGTTGTGGATCACGCCGTCTTTCATCACTAAGGTCAGCTCGTTCTCGTCCGAGTCGAATCCGATGGCGGGGTCACTGATGTCGTTCGCCGCAATGCCCGCAAGCCCCTTTCGCTTGATCTTGCGAATTGCCTCTTCGACCCCTTTGTCGGGCTCCGCCGCAAAGCCGATCACCTTCGCGTTCGGGCGGGCCCTGGCCAGTTCGGCGATGACATCGGGATTCGGTATCAGTTCCAGAGAGATGGCCTCATCGGCTCTGCGAAGCTTTCCTGCGACCGGGTTTGCGGGGCGGTAGTCTGCCACCGCCGCCGCGCCAACAATAAAGTCAGCGCCCTCGCTGAACTTCAGGCTCGCCTCCAGCATTTGCTGGCCGGTCTGGACTCGCACGACCTTAGCGTCTATTGGGAGAGGTATCGCCGTCGGACCCGTGATGAGAATCACCTCAGCTCCCATCAGCAACGCCGCCCGCGCAATCGAGATCCCCATCTTGCCGCTAGAATGATTGCTCACGAAACGCACAGAATCGATCGGCTCCTGCGTCGGACCACTGGTAACGAGGACCTTCTTTCCTTTGAGGCGATGCGATCGTTGAAGCACTGACTGCACCGATGCCACGATGGTGGGGATCGAGGCAAGCTTTCCTTGACCGTGCTCTCCGCATGCAACGTCGCCCTCTGAGGGTTCAACGACCACGACACCGCGCTCGGTAAGGGTTCTCAGCGCGGTGCGAGTAGCCTCGCTCGCGTACATGTGAGGATTCATGGCAGGAGCAACCACAATCGGGGCCGAGGTCGCCAACGCAATCGTCGTCAACATGTCGTCCCCGATCCCCGAGGAAAGACGATTCAGCGTGTTCGCGGTAGCTGGCGCAATGATCACCACGGACGCCCGGCGCGCCCAATCGATATGGGCCATTCGGCCACGATCCGGCTCCTCAAACGTATCTAGCAAGCAAGGATTGCCGGTAAGCGCCTCGAACAGCGCCGGTGTTACAAATCGCTGCCCTGCGTCCGTGAGGCACACCCTGACCGAGTGGCCGGCTCTTATCAACTCTCGCGCCAGGTCTGCCGCTCGATACGCCGCCACTGAACCCGAAACGCCAAGGACGATGTCCATAGCCCATCATATCTGACCGGGCTTTTTCTCAGCCTTTTGGACTCGCGATTGTATTCTTGCCAACCCAAATGGTGAGCACCCGTCATGTTGAGCGAAGCGAAACACCCCCTCCAGCAGTCAACGCTTGCGACGAGGCGTTTGTTCACAGAGCCCGGTCAAGCCAAACCGATCACCGGACACCGCCAATCTAGTACCCGCATGACAGCCCGTAGCCCGAGGATGTTCGTGCCTTGGCCTACCCAGCTAAAACAGACACCGGACGCCGGACACCGATCACCGACCACTGGCCACCGATCACTAGGTTTGAACCTGCCGCAGGACAAATCATCTGCGGGCTACGGTTTGTCGGCGAGGGTGTCCTGTCCTTCATGACAGCCCGTAGCCCGAGGATGTTTCGTGCCTCGGGCTACCCAGCTAAAACAGACACCGGACGCCGGACACCGATCACCGACCACTGGCCACTGGCCACTGGCCACCGATCACTAGGTTTGAACCGCCTACTCCGTCAACCGTTCTAGCTTTTCAACGACGTTGAAAACCTCGTCGTTGACGATCTGATGGTCGTAACGGATCGCCGCCGCGATCTCGTCCTGGGCATTCTTGAGCCGCTTGGCGATGACTTCGGGGTCGTCGGTTCCCCGTCCTCGAATGCGTCGCTCAAGCTCCTGGACGTCGGGCGGCATCAAGAATACGGAAAGTGCGTCTTTTCGCTGCTCCATCACCGTGAGAGCGCCCTGGACGTCGATTTTCAGAACCGCAATCTTTCCTTGATCCAGGAGCTCTTCGAGATGAGAAAGGGGAGTTGCGTAGTGGTTCCCGTGAACTTCCTTGTACTCGAGGAAGTCGGAGGCCGCCACGTGCTCCATGAACCGCTCGGTGGAAACGAAATGGTAGTCCTTGCCGTGGACCTCTCCCTCTCTAGGGGACCTCGTCGTGAAGGCAATGACGCGGGCAACGCGAGGGTTCTGATCGGCCCACGCGTCAATGACGGTGTCCTTCCCCACCCCACTGGGTCCACTCAGAATCAGCAATCGGCCGCTCATCGTCCTACCAACGTCATCAATCGGGCGACCACTTTCATCGGGTCGTGTCGAACAAAGTCCATTTCGCTCATGTAATTGCCCTGAAGAACGCGGACGCCAAGCGCCCTCACTCGGTCGGTGTCGGCCTCCACGAAATGCTGGCCGACATCTCGGTATTTCTCCAGTGCCGACTCGCTCGGTCTTCCGGTGTTGATCAACACGTAGTCAAATATTCGGTTCTGAACGCAGTCCAGAATAGCCGTCACGTGCTCACTTGCCGTGAAACTGTCGCTCTCGCCCGGTTGCGTCATCACGTTGCAGATGTAGACCTTCGGTGCGCGTGCCTCCCTAAGAGCTTCCGCAACCCCCGGAACCAACAGATTGGGGATTACCGATGTGTACACGCTGCCTGGACCGATGCAGATCAAGTCAGCTTCTCGGATCGCCTCCAGCGCCGCCGGGTGCGCCCTACAATCAGGGGGATCGAGTGAAAGTTGTTTGATTCGTCGACCCGCCGACACGATCGCCGTCTCTCCGCAAATCTCGATATCGCCTTCAAGAAGAGCTCTTAGCCGAACGTGACCCAGGGTTGCCGGCAAAACCCGCCCACGGATCGCGAGAACGTCCGATGCCGTCTCCACTGCCTGCTCAAAGTCGCCATGAGCCTGATCGACCAAAGCGGCGATGAGCAGATTTCCGATGGAGTGTCCGCTCAAGGATCCGCTGTCATTTCGAAACCGATGCTGAAACAGATCGGTCATCGACTTTTCCGCATCAGCCAGGGCCACCAGACAGTTGCGAATGTCCCCCGGGGGAATCATGCCTTTGTCTTGGATCAGCCGACCCGAACTGCCGCCGTCGTCGGTCACCGTGACGATCGCGGTGATGTTCGAAGACTGCTGCTTCAGACCGCGCAGGAGGGTGCTAAGCCCGGTTCCACCACCCATTGCGACGATTTGGGGGCCCTGGGCCAACTGCTGACGCCGCAGGTACACGTCCATCTTTCCCGCCTTCAGTTCTGGATTGAAGGTCTCAAGAATGTGGGTGAGGGCAGCGCGAAAGCCCCGATAGGCGCCCCAGGAGCCGAAGGCGAGTAAGAGACCGCCTACCAACCACTCTGTCCGAGAAACGTCGTTGCGAACCACGAGACGCAGGAGGCCCTCTGCGGAATCCCAGATCCATTGAAGGGCGGGAGGGATCTGATACTTGAAGGACAGCACTCCCCCTAGGAAGAATGCGAGGAGGCCCATCAAAAGCAGACCGGCCGCCTTCTGCAGACCGACTGTGGGCGCTAACAGTTTGCGGATCCGGTAGCTTCTAATCATCCCGGTCGTCGTCGGGCAACAGAACGCCGAGTACTCCGCTAATAAAGGAGATGAGGAGGCTCGCAATAAAGGCGGCTAGAAATCCCTTCGGTCCCGAATCCGTGATCTTGAATCCCAACTTGAGACTTGCGGCAAACCACAAAATCACGGCATTGATCACCAGCGAGAACAGTCCAAGGGTGAGACACCGGAGAGGCACCGTCAAGAACTTGAGAATTCGTCCAATCGTGGCGTTTAGAAGGCTGAGCACAGCTACGCCAATCAACAGCTTGATCATCCCGGAAGCGCCATCGGCGTCGACCTGAAATCCAAGGTGGAGAGCTTGACTCACTAGCGACGCGGCAAATACCGAAAACGCCAGCAAGACCCATCGGAGCAGCAGCCTTATCATGATTGAGCTAACGTCATTATGACGGACGGATCGCAAAGGTTCGCAGACTTCTGATAGGACCTATTACGCCAAGAACGTTGGATACTAAGGAAGAACATGAACGAGCAAGGATTTGTAGCCAGGCGAGAAGCCGATTGGGATCGGTTAGACAAGCTTTGTACGCTCGTCGAGTCGAAACCCAAACGCATGTCCGGGAACGAACTGCGTGAGTTTTTGCGCTTGTACCGTTTGGCCGCGACCGACCTCTCGACGGTT
Organism: uncultured Armatimonadota bacterium; assembly: GCA_903904815.1. GTDB lineage: Bacteria > Armatimonadota > Fimbriimonadia > Fimbriimonadales > Fimbriimonadaceae > Fimbriimonas. The sequence continues at coordinate 97,290 of CAIVDU010000031.1, read as the reverse complement.
CGGGCAAAATCGACCAACCCCGCTCTTACCGACTCGCTCAATGATTTAGTTGGCCGCGCTTACGGCGTCCTCTATCGAGCTCCTCGAAAGAAATTCTCTACCGCCATCCTCGAGGCGGTAGAGACGATGGCTCAAACCGTGCGAAGACGCAAGGCTTTCGTTTTTTCGAGCACGGCGCTTTTCCTGATCGGCATCTTCGGCAGCTATATCCTGATGTCGGTCGCCCCTGACACTCGGTCGTTCTTCGTACCGCCCGGGATGGAATCATCGTTCGACTTGTGGAAATCAGGCCATTTCCCCGAGCGCGATGTCAGCGACTCATTCGGTCGGTGGGGGATGTACGCTTCGAACAACCCCATGGCCGCCATCATGACGGGTTCGATCGGTGCAGGAACATTCGGAATCATGTCGATTCACGGCCTCCTCTTCAATGGCTCCGTCATGGGAGCGCTGGCCCACGAGGTAGCTCCAGTTGGACATCTGGACTTCCTCCTCTCCTCGGTCTGTCCACATGGTGTGCCGGAAATCAGCGGTCTCATCATGTCTGGCTCCGCCGGACTTCTCCTTGGCTACGCACTGATCAACCCCGGTCGACGAACTCGAGGAGAATCCCTGCGCGAGGTCGGCCCGGACGCGATCACCCTGCTCGGCACTTCGGTGTTACTGATGTTGATCGCCGCTCCCATCGAAGGCTTCTTCAGCTTCAATCCAGCCGTACCCGGCTGGCTGAAGTTGGGAGTCGCCGCCATCAGCCTTGCCGCGTGGTTGATGTTCTGGACTTACTTCGGACGAACCGAAAACGAATCGACGAACGCCTAACGTCGGCTAGGAGATCAGGATCGTCAATACCATCAGGGTCGCGTTGTGGCAGAAGTGCATGACGATGCTCGGGACGAGCGACTTAGTCTGGTAGGTCAGCGCGCAGCTCATAAGGCCAGTCGTGCCCAAAGCAAGCCACAGCGCCATGCCCTGAGGATGAATCGAGGCGAAAATTAAACTCGAAGCAATCGCTCCGATGGGCACGCTCTTGCACACTCTCGACAGGGCGGGAAACAGAAGACCTCGAAACATGATCTCCTCCCAAATCGGAGCCACAATCGTGCCAAGAACGAGAATGCTCAGCACGGTCATCGGGTCGTGGTTCATCTGAAGCTGCTGTGAGGCCGGATGCTCTGGAGTCGGAAGAAATTTCAATAGCGAGGTGACAACCACACTCAGCAAGATGGCTAACGGAAGCTCAGCCAAGAATCCCGCGAAACCCCAGAGCACATGGATTCCAAAGTGCTCCTTGCGGATGCCGAGATCGGCAAAACTCAGCTTTCCGCGGCCGAGGGGAACCTGGGTGAGTCCTCCCACGAAAGCCAACATGAGAAACGACTGAAAAAGTGCCGGGCCCGCATTTGATGATGCCTTTCCAAACCCAAATTCCATCAGCTGGCTCAGAAACAGGAATCCGGCAAACAGTTGGGCTGCACGCACGGCGAACAGGTCGGCTTGAGCGAGAGTAAGCCGCTCGTTCAACAGTCCCATTGGATGTAGGTAGCCACTGCCTCGAGCCTGCCAATAGCAGAACCAAACGACGATGCAGCCGATAAAAATTCCTGCAGTGGCCGCCAAAATCGCGAGAGTCAGCAGAGGCGATCGTTCAGGCGCAAGCTGCTTTCGGAGGTTCTTCTGCCCTGCCTTCTCGAGCGCATGAATTCCAGCAAGCTTTGAGACGAAGAGCTCGCTCTTAACCAGGCGTGCCTTTAGAGCCCGCGCTTGCGGGACTGTGAGGGTTACCGTCGAGTAGATTGTGCCCAGGGCCCGGGTGGAGTCCATCACTCCCTTTTGAAGCGGTCGATAAACTTGGGGGGGGACCGTCTTCTTCTCCTCGGTCAAGACGGCGGCATAGATTGCTCGCCCGAAGTTATCGAGGTCGTTCCGCCCCGCTAACTCCTTTTCAATCGCTTTGAGTTCGATCTTCGGATCCTCATCGTCGAGGGTAGCAAAGCCGGGAATGGGATTTGCTCGCCTCTGCTCGAGCTTAATGATCGACTTTAGCCTCTGGTCGTACTCTAAGAACTTGGCGTCTTTGGATCGCGAAGCGGAACCCGTGAGAGCGCTCGCAAGGACGAGCAAAAACATGAGGAGCAGCGCAACCCAGCCTATGTAGTTTCTCGAGGCGCCCGACTCGGCAGGGTACTTTTCCATGCCATCCGGCGCCGAATCGACCGGTGGCAAAATAATGGGAGGGACCTTCACTGAGTCCGCGAGCTCCGGCCCTGTTGCATACAAGTTCTAAGACGACTTTTGATAGGTGCTACTAACATCTCAACCGTCTCCGCCTAGTGAGTGACGATTTCATGCCTATTGCCGACTTTGGCTTGCACGATCGCACTGGTGGCTGGAACTACGACTCTCAATCTTCCCCAGTATACGATGGCAGACGTCCGCGCCTGGGCCCAAGCCCTCCTCCGAGATGCGAACGAGGCGCGCGGACTAATGATCGATACTCAAATCGCCCCAACGCTCGATGACGTTGATCGGAGGAATTCCTTCCCCGCCGACCCAGAGCCAGCCGTGAAGCCCAGCGCGAGCCGGGTTCTTCTGGATGTAGTCATGGAAATCGCGAAACCGGGTGGGACCCGCTACGGTCTGGCAGAGAACATCGGCATGCCATGGATCCATGAGGCCCGAAAGCCGCGTCAAGACAACGGCAGTGGAAGTCTTCCAGTGCTCGGCAATCGGTTCCACTGGCTGGCCAACTGGCAGGGTGATCACCACATGCGCGTGGTTAGGCATGACCACCCAAGAGTGGATGAGATACAGCTTTGATTCCAGACTGTAAAGCGACGCTTTCACTGCGGCGGCTGCCTCTGGCGTCCGTAAAACACAGATCCCTTGGCATTCATCAAGCAGCTTTTCTAGTTTGCCATGCGCCCGCCGGATGATCCTTTCGCGCTCGGAAAGGGTTAACGGTCTGTGAAGTTTCAACGTCTCTTGTTGAATTCGATCGTTCGTTTCACGAGACCAGCCGAGATAGGATTCTGGGGCGAGAGCGTCGGCCAATCGCAAGGTAACGAAGAAGGTTGAGCCGGGCCGAATACCGGGTTGTGCTTGCCCGAGGTGTCCCCAGGATATTTCGCCCACGGGAACGATTGTGCCTGAATTCCTCAAGAAATGGTCTGAAACACGTACTAGCTTTGAGGGGCGTTTACCGTAATCAACGTCACTTCGGGAGGGCAGAAGATTCGGCACGGTCCAAGCGTGCCCACGCCTCTTGAAACGTAAATTGGCGTCGGGGCATCGGGATAGTATCCGCCCTTGTAGATCGAAGCGCCGATAGGTGTGTGAATCGGAATTCCCCCCGGAAGGCAGATCTCCCCCCCATGGCTGTGACCGCTAAGCACCAGGCTGGGCGTACCCTGAACCTGTCGGACATAGTCAGGTTCGTGGAGCAGAACCAATGTCGAAACAGACAGTTCGGATGACTTCGTGGTCTCAAATTGGGCGAGGCCGTGATACGCGTCGTCCAGGCCCGCAATAGAAATCCCATGTACTTCCGCAATCTGATTCCGAAGAAGATGCAAGGGTGTGGCGGCGATGACCTCAAACAGGCGCCCCGTGTCTTCGCACGTATAATCGTGATTGCCAGGGACAGCAAAACACGGACATCCCGCATCACCGAGATGATCGAACACCTCCTTCACGTATCCGAGGCACTCGGGCTTCGCCTTGTTCAGAAAATCTCCGGTAAACACCAGAAGGTCTGGCTTCTGTTTCATCGCCAGATGGACCGCCTGGAGCGCCTTATCTCTCATGCCGGTGTTGTTCAGATGAACGTCCGAAATTTGCGCAATGCGGAAACCTGGAGCGTCCCATCGGGCAAGAGAAATATTGCGCCGCTCAAGTCGAACCTCCGACGAGGACACGGCTCCTTCGAGGGCGGTAGCCGCAACCATCGACAGCCCTATCTTGAGCAGCCTTCTTCGGGAAAAAACAGAGCGTGAACTTGTATCGGAGGAACTCATGAAAGACCATTGGTTCAACTCGTCGCACATCCCGCAACCCGGACACGAACCTTGGGGTCACGATTCAGAAGACGAGTTTTCTGAGCAACAACTCCGGCGTCGTCGACAAATCATGGAACAAGGTTGAGTGGCTGCATGTTCCCGGCGAACCTATTATGGGTCCTTCTGCCCAATGGTTCTGGCCCAAACCGCTCCCGCCACCGCCAGTTTCTCCAAGCTGGACGTTCGGGCGCGGCCGCTGAACACATCGTAATCTCGCCGTTCGATTCTGTCCAAAATTCGGCTGTAAAGGACTCTGGCCAAGTAGATGCTAGAGCGAGTCGCCTTCGGTAACTTAGGAATCCCTGCGTCCGCCTGACGGTAAAGCTCGCGCGCCCGCTCGATTTCGAATCTCATCAAACGACGAAAGGACTCTGTCATCACGCCTTCAAGAATCTGGTCACATGAAACGTTAAAGTCGTCAAGATCCTCCATAGGGAGGTAGATGCGATTGCGCACCGCGTCTTCCCCAACGTCGCGAAGGAAATTCGTGAGTTGCATTGCCTCAGAGAGGGCCATCGCGGCAGCACGTACAGGAGCGTCACATTCGACCTCCAAAACGTGGCACATCATCAGTCCCACTGCGGAGGCACTTCCTCGCATGTAGCCTCGCAACTCATCGAACGTCGCATACCGACTGACCGTGAGGTCGGCCTCCATCGCGTCCAGGAACCGAAGGGGCTCCTCCCCGGACATTTTCACTTCTTGGCACAGGTCACAAAACGCACGAAGAACCGGCTGGGTCGGCCGCTCGCCTTCCAACCCCTGGAGCAGTTCTTTCCGGAAAGCCCGGAGCGCACTCGACGGGTCGCTGATTCCCAGGGCAAGTGGGTTATCGACAATTTCATCGGGAACTCGCACAAAGCCGTACAAGACATCGACTCTGCGCCTAATTTCCGCCGGAAACCTTCGTGATGCGAAATAGTAGGTTGACCCGTATTTACGATGAAGTCTGCGGCATTCCTCGAAATCCGAACTCTCGGCAAAGGGCCGAATCTCGGATATCGGCACCTTACTCAGAGTTTCGGAGCCTTCGGGCATAACTTGTCATACGATACTAATCGCGGGTCCGTCGGCGCAAGGGAATAGCACGCATGTCCATCCGTTCATTCACGTCCTTCGTGCCTTCAAAAAGCACTTCCAGTCGATCTCGCTCCAAAAGACTCAGGACCCTCAGTCGGTCAAGTAGCGAGGCCACCTCGAGCCGAGTGCGAAAGGCTAAACTGTCTCCAAAGGGAACCGGTTTTCCAAACGAAACATAGGCTTCTGGGCGTTCATGCATCGAGTGCTCGTACCGAATAGCAACTGGGATGACGGTCGCGCCAGGCACCTTTGAAACGACCCACTCCAACGACTTGCCAAATGGCAGCAGAGAATCCGGGCGGTGAAGCGTTCCTTCTGCGAACAGAATGAGACTGGTATTGGACTGGCGCATGGCCCGAACTGTCTTGCGGAGGGTCTGGGTGCGTCTTACGGGATCATCGGCAGGAAAAGGCATTCCGCCTATGGCGCCAAAGAATGGGAACGCATCGTACTCCTGAATCCAGTCGACCACCGGCAAACCTAATTTAGTCGCCGCCAGGTACATGAGATAGCCATCGTGCCAACCGTGGTGATTAACGACAAGGATCGCCGGCCGCATGAGATCATGGGGAGGATCGGACCAGTACACGGTGTGGAAGGCCTTTCTCACGGATCGCCGGATCATCCGATCGACCGCCCAGCCGACAACGCCTTGAACCTGCTTTCCCATGAACCTCTATTTTGCCGGTTGGAGACGGGCTTCTTTTCGTTTAACTTCGATAAGAGTCCATGCCTTGCCCGCCGTCTCCACCATGTCGATGACGTTTTCTTCGACTCCGAGGTGCATCAGTTCGGCCCGCTGCCGATCCGTAACCGGCCCTTCGCGCCACTTACTTCGAGACGAAACAAGTCCGCCGACAAACGGCCACAGGTCTTTGATCCGTCGATCAGCGAGTTCGAAGGCACGAGCAACATCTCCTCCAAGCTCGTAGGTGACCGGATCTCGCACGTCGGACTGCATGGTCAGATGATAGAGGCCAAGGGTGTCGCAAACCAACGTTGCCTCACGACCCGGCTCCCTCTCCGAACTGCCGCATGGGAGTCGATATTCACCATCTCCTGTCTTCAGCCATGCGAATCGACTCACGGCGACGGTCTCTTCCGCAACCGAGAGTTCAGCTAGGAGATCCACGGCTGTCAGGGTGGTGCCGAGATCTTCGAAACGGGTCGGCCGTCGGAACATGATCGCCTGGTGGGCAGGATCCATTCCCTCCCAAATATCCAGCGCCTCCGCTACCGAGTGACCTTCCAAATCGAAGTCTGGGGGCAGGCCCATAATCGCGGTCAGAGACGGCTCTTCTTTGCCCTCTTCTTTTGGTACTTGGTTGAGGTCGTTTTTGACCCCGTTATCGACGATGTCGATCACCGTGCAGTTGGACTTCGGACTTTCCGCAATGAGCTTGCGCCGAAGAGCCGGGGTGTCGGCCCCATCGATCGTATTGGGAAGCGGTCTTACCCCGCGACCGACCATCTGGGTGTAGAGAGCCCAACTCTGGGTCGGCCTCAGCATAAGGACGCACGAGGCGGCCGGCACATCGAAGCCTTCCGTTGCGATATCGACGTTAGTAAGAACCTGTGTCTCTCCGGAGGAGAAGCGATTCATGATCGCCTCTCGATCCGCGTTTTTCATTGCCCCGTTGACGCTCTCTGCGGCGATCCGATTCTCACGAAAAAGCTTGGCCACCTCTTCGGCATGCTCCACGCCCGAGCAGAAGACGATGGTTCGGCGATCCGACGCGATCTCATTCCAGTGCTGAAAGGCCAATTCGTTGCGAGCCTCGGTATTCACCGCGTCTTGAAGTTGGCGAGCGTTATAGTCGCCCGCTGTACGCCGAACACGCGATAGGTCGATGCCGGTCGCGACTCGATAGCCTCGCAGATCAGTAAGCCATCCGTCCCTGACCGCTTCTCTCAAGGTATAGCTGAACGCCACCTCCTGAAAGATCGCCTCTTCCGACCCGTGAAGCTGCTTATTATCCATCCGGTGAGGCGTAGCCGTGACGCCTACCGTGAAACAGCTTCCTTCGTAGCACCCGAACGTCTTCATGACGTGCTGATAGGTGGAAGCAGCCGCATGGTGAGCCTCGTCGATGATCACAAGTCCCGGATAGAATCCCTCCAGGCGTTTGGATGTGGGTCTTCCTAGCGACTGGACACTTGCCACCACGACGTCAACGTCACCAGAGCTACGAGAGGTCCCTCGCTCGACATCGACCCGCAGGTCCGGGTTCTGTAATGCAATGCGTTTGGCAGCCTGGTCCAGCAATTCTTGGCGGTGGGCCAGGACCAGCGCTTGGCGGTGGTAGGTCCGAACAAACTCTCCAACCAACGCGCTGAAAAGTGTCGTCTTGCCCGTCCCGGTGGGCGCAACGACGATGACGCGGTCCATGCCGCGGTCGCGGCAGGCGAGAATTCGCGACAATGCCTCGTTCTGATACGGGCGAAGGACAATGGTGGGACGCGTGGTTGCTCTCATGGCCTCGCGCGCTCGTCCGACCTTGGACGCAGCTTGGGGAAGTTCCATCCCCGGCGGAGTATGAGGATACCGTTCAGGAGGCCCTCTGAAGGGTGTCCAATCCAGCGCTGTTTTCAAAAGAAAAACGGGGTCCGACCCAAAGGTCGGACCCCGTTCTCACAACTGATCAGGTTCTCAGAACTTGATCGAGAGCTGGCTGGTCAAAAGACCACCCTTGTATCGGGAAACGCCCGTTACAAACTCGTTGTCTACGTCGGAGAGCTCGTACTGAAGCGTAAGCTTTGCAGCATCGCTCAGGCCGTAGCCGATTCCGAAGGTCGTCCACTTGTAGTGGGGATCGCCAATGCCCGAGAGCGGTGAGCCCGTGAACTTGTCGTCCTCATAGCCAACCGTGAGGTCAAGGTTGCTGTTGAACTTGTAGCCAAGGGATACATCGTACTTGTCGAGCTTGGTGCTGCTGTTGAAGCCGGAGAGGTTACCTGCGAAGGTGTCCTTGCCCTGCTCATGCTCGTAGTCTGCCCGAAGAACCAAGCTGCCCGAGAGGTTGATGTTGCCACCGAACGTCTCGCCCTTGATGTTGGTCGGGTTTCGGAGAATTCCGATTCGACCCCAATCGCCGGGAGCCATGAAGTTAGCGCCGACTTCTCGGTAGAAGCCGTAGATGCCGTACTTCGAGTTGCTGTAGCTGGCCTTGGCGGACCAAACGTCCGAGTCCTTGTCGTTCACGGTGTTGTTGTTCAGCTTAAGGTTCGACTTCGAGTAGTCGCCCTCGAGCTTGATCACGCCGAGAGCGAAATCAAGGGTACCGCCGTAGACTTCGAGTCGGTTAGCCTGGCTAGCCGTCGTACCGAAGACTGGGAACTGACCGGTTGCAGTCAGCGGGCTTGAATCGAGCCACAGGTAAGCGACCTTAAGGTTGCCTGCCGAGGTGATCGGAGCGCTGACGTCTACACCCAGGGTTCGGTCGATGCCGAGCACTGCGTTGGACAGAGGGCCGCCGAAGCCGCCGCTCTGGAGCGGGTTGATGTTGATTCCGTCGGACGACAGCTGATTGCTGGTTCGACCGCCGAATACATCGACCTTGCCGCCAAGCAGATTGAACGAAAGGTTAGCACCATCGAGGTAGTACTCTCCGTTGTCCAGTCGGCTCGTCGAGTAGTAGCTGTTCGGGCTCTGTCGCTGAAGAAGGTAAGGACCGACTTTGTAGCCGATTCGACCTGCGTCCACGTTGAATCCGAGACCAGCAACGCTCGTTGCGAACTTAACCGAGAAGTCCTGGACGTAGAATCCAGCAGATCCGGTGTCGGTGTACGGGGTTCCGACTCGGCTTCCCGAACCGTTCAGCGTAGCAGCCGTCGACTCATCGCCGAGGTTGCTGAGCGCATTACCGTAAACGATCGTGCCCTTCCACTGAGGACCGGTCGTGTTCGTTCCAGCGAACGTAACGGCGATCTCGTGAAGAAGGGAGTAGTCCCGGTCGAGGCCGGTCGTCGGTGTGCCAGAGATGTTGCCGCCGGACTTGTTCAGAAGGAGGCCTTCAATGCGACCGTCCTTGCTCAAACCAGGGGTGTTGTCCTTGCTGTTGCTAGCTACGAGGAAGAAGTTAGCGTCGCCACTGATGTCGACGGCAGGCTTCTTGGCCTCAAGAGCGGTAACTCGTCGAGCGAGGTCGCCGAGATCCTTCTTGAGCTGATCAACGTCCACGCCGAGGGCATGGAGTTCATTCTGGAACGTATCAGCCAGCTTCTTAAGATTGGCGATGTCGTCGCCATAGCCCTTGAGAGCGTTTACCTGAGCCTGGAGGGCAGCGATCTGCTCTCGGAGGGCTTGGATGTCAGCCTTGCTGTCACCTGCGTTCTTCAGCGCGTCGACCTGGCTCTGAAGGCCGTCGGTGACGTTTCGAAGGTTGGTGTAGACAGCGTGGATCGCGACAGCGAGTTCGTATCGCGAAGCGGGGCGAGGTCCGCGGAAAAGACCGTCGGGGTACCCAACGAGAAGGCCGTCCTTCTTCAGTCGAGCGAGAGCCTCATAGGCCCAGTGATTCTCCGGTACGTCCGGAAAGTTGTCTGTCTGAGCGAAAGCTGGTGCAACCAGTCCGATACCCAGAACAGCCGTAAGAGCGTACTTGAAAGTTCGCTTCATATGATTGTCAGATCTCCTTGTAGTTTGATCTTGGAGCCCTGACCTAGCTTTTCCCCTTCCAGAGGCTGAAACTCACAACTTCCCTGAGTTTCCTATGAGCCTTCTTCCCCTCTCCGGAAATCTGCTCGGTCCTTAGCATCCTGCGATCGACCGACTAGCCACGAGTGGATAGTCACCTGCGATTATGAACAGTAGCGAAACAAATTGCAACAAATGTCGCAAGGATTTCTCTACTGAACCGAGACAATTGAGCCACAAGGCCCAGTATTGCCACTTCTTTTCTCGGACGTGTCAACTCCCGAAAGGTTCCAGGAAACTTTCGCAGGCTAAAATCGAGGGAATGCTTGACCGAGAACTTATCCGAACCCAGCCAGAAGCCGTAAAGGCTGGCATTGCACGAAAAAGACTGGACACTTCGATCGTGGATGAGTTCTCGCGAGTCGACACCGAGTATCGGAAAGTAAGAACCGAGAATGACGAGGCCAGAGCCGAATCCAATCGTTTCAGCAAATCCATCGGTCAGTTAATGGCCCAAGGAAAACGAGAGGAAGCCGAAGAGGCAAAGGCCAAGAGCAAAGCCCTCAAAGATGCGGCCACCGATGGCGAAGAGAGAGAGCGAGAACTTGAAGCCGCACTCCGACGAATCGAGTTGGAGATGCCAAACCTCCCGCATGAATCGGTACCCGACGGCAAGACCGAGGACGAAAACGTGGTGGTTCGCACGTGGGGCGAGCAGCCCGTTTTTTCAGAGGCGCCTCAGGCCCACTGGGACATTGCCGAGCGACTAAGCCTTCTCGACTTGCCCCGAGGCGCGAAGATCTCCGGCAGCGGCTTCGCCGTCTACACGGGAGCCGGCGCTCGACTACAACGAGCCCTGTTCACGTTCATGATTGACCATCAAACGTTGCGCAACGGATACCGCGAGATCTATCCGCCCTATCTGGTCAACCGCGCCTCCCTGGTCGGCACCGGCAACCTACCAAAATTTGAGGACGATCTCTACAAGGCGGACGAAGACCTCTATTTGATTCCGACCGCTGAGGTTCCTCTCACAAATCTGTACCGCGATGAAATCCTGGACGCTAGCGACCTGACAATCAAGCTCGCGGGCTACAGCGGCTGCTTCCGGAAAGAAGCCGGCGCCGCCGGAAAAGACACCAGAGGCCTCTTGAGAATTCACCAGTTCGACAAGGTCGAACTGGTGAAGTTCTCCCTTCCCGAGAACAGCTACGAAGAGTTGGAGTCACTCACCGCCGACGCCGAAGGCGTACTTCAAGCCCTCGGACTCCACTATCGAGTCATCGAGATCTGTACGGGAGACATCGGAGCTAAAGGCAGTAAACAGTACGACGTGGAAGTTTGGTCACCAGGCGTGGGTCGTTATCTCGAGATCTCAAGCTGCTCGAACTTCGAAGCCTATCAGTCGCGACGGGCAAATATCCGCTTCCGGCGGGCTCAAGGAGACAAGCCAGAGCATGTCCACATCCTCAACGGCAGCGGATTGGCCACCCCTCGCCTGTTCTCGGCGATCCTAGAATCGTTCCAGCAACCGGACGGCTCGGTCCTTCTTCCAGAAGCACTCAGGCCGTACGTCGGATTCGAACGGTTGGGCGGGTAGCTTAGAACTGTGAAAGTCTATATCTCGGTAGACATCGAAGGGATTACCGGCCTCGTGTCGTGGTCTCAATGCAGCCGCCCCGACGGCAAATCGTTCGACTATGCGTTCGCTCGGCGCATGATGACCCACGATCTTAACGCCGCAATTCGGGGAGCCAGGGCTGCCGGAGCCACCGAGATCGTGATCAAAGATTCGCACGGAAACTCCAAGAATCTCTTGATCGACGAACTGGAACCGGGGGTCGAACTGGTCAGCGGCCACGGAAGCGGAACCGACGGAATGATGGAAGGCGTTGACGACTCCTTCGATGCATCGATCCTCGTCGGCTATCACGCCATGGCCGGAACCACTGCCGGAATCATGGAGCACACCATTTCCGGCGGCGTCCATCGGCTATTCGTCAACGGCGTCGAGACCGGTGAGATGGGCCTGAGCGCGGGTGTGTCCGGTCGCTACGGAGTCCCACTCGTCTTCGCTTCGAGCGACCAAGCTGGATGCGACGAAATCTCTCGATTAATTCCTGGAATCGAAACCGTGGTTACCAAGACCGGCTACGGCCGATACATGGGCAAACTGCGCCACCCGAGCGAGACAGGTCCCGCGATCGAGGCAGGAGTCCAAAAAGCGCTGGCATCGATTCCAACGAAGCCGCTTTTGTGGGAAGAGCCATGCAGCTTCTCGATTGAATTCAATCGCTCGGAAGAAGCGGACATGTGCGCCAAGCTGCCACGTGTAACTCGAGTGAACGGGTTCACCTTGGCTGGAACCTTCCCCACATACCAAGAGGCTCATCAAGTGATTTGGAACCTATTGGGAATGTCGTTTGAAGGCATTTCAGCCCAATATTAGGCAGGCGAGTTGTGATGTGAATGTCCGGAGTTAGGCCTGCATGAGGTCCCCGTCGGACTGAATGTCCAAGCGTTCCGTTTACAGAACGGGTAGCCTCCATCGTCTCGCGAAGTGGCGAGGAGTACGATTGACGTGGAACCGACACGCGAAGAGTTTCTGCATTTTGCCGCGCCAGAAAAGGCGCTGTTTTACATTCTTGTATTCTCTGCGCTAGCCCTTATGGCATGGCAGATCAAGGACCGAGTTCGACTCTGGCAGACCGGTCGCCCTCTCGACGATTCCAAATTAAGCCCCGGGCTCTCCTACTGGATTCCATCTCGCGAAGCTGCCACCGTCTGGCTGCGGAACATCGCGATCTTCGTGTTGGGACAGAAGAAAGTGCGCTCGTCCCGGAAACGCTCCGGCGCGCCGATGCATCTGTTCATCTTTTACGGCTTCATGGGCCTCGTGTTGGCCACGACTCTCCTCGGAATCAACACCTACTCTCCCTGGAAGTACCACAAGGGTCTCTACTACGAAGTTTACGAGAGCAGCTTTGACACCGTCGGACTGGTTTTCCTCGTCGGGATCTCTTGGGCACTTGTCCGAAGATTCTTTCTCACTCGATCCGGACATGCCATCGTGGATGACGCAAAGGAGCGCCTCGAAGCTGACCCGAACCTAGCTCCCCAACTTCTTCAGAATCGCCGAGCGCCCCTTTCCAGTAGCCTCAACGATTTCCTTACTCTTGGACTGCTTCTCACTCTCGTGATTACGGGATTCTGGTTAGAGGCGTCCCGCATCTCCAATAACCCTCAAGCCTGGGACCGAGTCTCGTACGTTGGCTATGCCTGGGCGCAGGTTCAAGGTTCCTTTAGCGTCACGGCCTACAAAACCGTTTGGTGGTTCCACACCTTCTGGGTTCTCGTATTTTTCATCGTCTTGCCAAGGATGCGCATCCGGCACATCGTGAACGCCTTCTTTGTGGCGGCTGGTAAGCCGGAAACCCCCATGGGAGAACTGCGGTTGGTCTCAATGGAAGAGGTCGAAAAGACCGAGCAGGTGGGCGTCAAACTCGCAAAAGACTATTCCCGCTGGCACCTGATGTCTCTTGACGCATGCATGGAGTGCGGTCGATGCACGGAGGTATGCCCAGCCTGGAACGTGGGAAAGGTTCTGAACCCCAAACAGGTCGTTCAGGAGATCCGGACGGCAATGCAGTCCGGGGAGGAGGTAGCTCCCCGAATCACCGAGGAAGCTCTGTGGCAGTGCACAACCTGCAACGCATGCACGGAGGCTTGCCCAGTACTCATTCGCCATGTCGACTTGATCGTCGACGTCAGGCGAAACCTCGTGAGCGAGGGCGCATTGAGTGGAACCGCCGCTACCATGCTCCGCCAAACCGCTTCGACCAGTCATGCGTGGGGCCAACCGGCCTCCGATCGAGAAGACTGGATGAAAGGGATGAGCATCCCACTTTGTCGGGATGGAGGCGATTTCGACTATCTCTTTTGGGTCGGTTGTGCAGGCGCAACCGATCCCGGAGCAGTCAAAACCACCAAAGCCGTCGCATCACTTCTTACCAAGGCAGGAATCCGGTTCGCCTGCCTGGGCAAAGAAGAAGCCTGTACGGGAGATCCCGCTCGACGGATTGGCGAAGAATTCCTCTTTCAAGAAAAAGCTTCTCATAACGTGTCCGTCTTTGAAAAGTACAAGGTCAAGCGGGTGGTAACGGCATGCCCCCACTGCTTCAATAGCCTGAAAAATGAGTACGGCCAACTGGGCTCTTCCCTCGAAGTATTCCACCACACCCAACTGCTTTCGGAACTCGTTACCAAAGGTGACTTAGTCGCCGCCAAACCCAAACGTGGCGACGTGGCGCTTCATGACCCCTGCTATCTGGCTCGGGTGAACGAAGAGGTAGAGGCGCCCCGCTCGATCGTCGAGCAGATGGTCACCCCTCCCGAAAGCGGCAAGAAGACCCTCTGCTGCGGAGCCGGCGGCGGAAGAATGTGGATGGAGGAATCCCCGAGTCAGCGTCCCGCAAATCGGCGAGCCGAAGGACTTCTGGACACCGGCGCTACGACGGTTGCGGTCGCTTGTCCCTTCTGCCGAATCATGCTCGGAGATAGCCTCAAACAAGCTCGTCCAAACGACGAAGTTCGGCTAGTGGACCTAGCCGAACTTCTCTGGGAGGCTCAACCCGCCGGTAAGAGCGGGTCTGCCGGTGAGTTTCCGACCGCTGATTAGGCCGCTTTCTTCACGACTCGGAGCTTTGGCTCCCCTTCAATCTTGAACTTGCCAACCAGGTCGGCAAAGTTCGCACTCATCGAGTTCAATTCGACGGCGGCGTTTGCGACCTCTTGAATCGACGCCGTCAGTTCTTGTGCTCCTGCCGCCGACTCTTCGCTGATTGCCGCCACATCCGTGATCGACTCGGTGACTCGTCTGGCGCCTACCGACATCTCGTCGGTCGATCCACTATTGATTCGAGCCGCCTCTGCCACGCTGCTCATCTTGGCAGAGGCATGATTTGTTAGAGCGGCGACCTCCTGAGATCGTGCGGCCACTTCTTCCGAGCAACTCAAGATCGTCTCGAGGGCGTTACCTGCCACCGTGCTTCTTGCGGCCCCTTCGCGCACTTCTTCCGTCGTGACCTCGATCGCGGCGACTGTCTCCGCAACCGTCGACGTGACGCTCTGGATCAGACTGCTAATCTCCTTGGTTGCGTGACCAGCTTGCTCCGCCAACTTCCGAACCTCGTCCGCAACCACTGCGAAGCCACGACCATGCTCTCCGGCGCGGGCTGCTTCGATGGCCGCATTCAGGGCGAGCAGATTTGTCTGCTCGGCGATCGTCTGAATGCTTTGAACGATCTGGCCGATCTGGCGACCCTTCTGGTCGAGCTCTCGAACCTTGTTCGCTGAGAAATCCACCTTCGACTGGACACGCCCCATTGCCGCGACCGTCTCCGTGACCGCATGGTGTCCTTCGTTGGCCGACGCCGCCATGTTTTCCGCGGCCGAAGCGACGCCTCCGATACCTGCCTCCGCTTCCGCGAGGGCTTGCGCTGCCTCGGTTACGTTCGCCGTTTGGGAACCCGAACCAAACTGAATCTCCTGTACCTGTGCGGCAAGTTCCTCCATGATGGAAGCCGCATTGGTGGCGTTGAGAGCCAATTTTTCACTGGCCGAGGCAATCTCGCTCGATGCCGTTCCGGTCTGTTCCGCCGTCGCCGCCAGCAGGGTGCTGGTCTTGGCTACCGACTGACTACCCTTCGCGATCTCGCTGACAATTCCGTTCAGGGACACTCGGGCATGGTTGAATGCATTGACCGAATACTCGACCGACTTAAGCATCTCGTCGAACGTTCGTGCCATCTGGCCAAGCTCGTCCCTTTGGTCGAGTTTCATCGGCTGAGTACTAGAAGCT
Source organism: uncultured Armatimonadota bacterium (assembly GCA_903904815.1). Lineage (GTDB taxonomy): Bacteria > Armatimonadota > Fimbriimonadia > Fimbriimonadales > Fimbriimonadaceae > Fimbriimonas. Next base: position 81,659 of record CAIVDU010000031.1, on the reverse strand, counting down.
GCTGACTGGGTTAAGTCGCCCGTGGATAGCCCTTCCAATGACTGGCGGAGACTCGCCAAGTCCAGTTCCTGAAGTGACTCGAGTCGGCTCGAGAGAGCCCGGATCGGCAACACGATCGATCGCGTGACCGCAAATGCCGTTGCAATCGCCAGAATCAGCGCCACCGCGCAGAATCCTAAGATGACCTGCATCGTCTGAGCGTAGGCAGCGCGGCTGTGTGCCCGGGCAATCTTGATCGTCTTGTCGCTCGCGGCTACGATCTTCGCATAAGTATCTCGGAACGTCTTGAATGTCGCCTTAGCCTCGGCGATTCTTCCCCGAGCTTCTTCCAGGTGACCATCCTTAACCTGGGCAATGAGGCTCACGAAGATCGCGTCGATCTTGGCGATTTCGGGTTTAGCTTCGTCCTCAATCAGTCCCTTGATTTCAGGATGCTTAGGATAAGCCTTTTCAAGCTTCGCGAGGTCTTCATCCATGCCAACCAAGCCCTTCTTGTATGCGGACATGTACTTTTCTTGTCCCGTGGCAAGGAGTGCTCGGACACCTGTCTCTTCATTGACGAGTTGGAGGAGCAGGTCTCGAGACACGTTATTGACCGGGATAGCGTCGATGACAATGAGGTCGGTGGACTTGTCCATCGTGCTCACGTTTTGAGCAGCCAACAGCCCTAAGCTCACCATACATACGAGGACTAGGCCGAAGCCCGACGCTAGCTTGAGTCCCACCCCGAGATTCTTCAGTTTAATCATGGATTTGTTGTGCCTTTTGTCTTAGATCTGCCTAAGTTCGCGATGCGCTTAGATGCTTGATCGGGAGATATTACAAACGCGGAACATGCGAAAACATGCGGTTAGCAACGCAAGAAAGGACGACTCCTGATCGCCGTATCCACTAAAGTATTGCGTAAGCATCTATTTATGAAAAAATCTCGGGATTCACGCGTACGGGGATCAAATCATCGGCGTTGTCACTCAAAATGGCGACTCCGTTTGTTTCGTAAGTAGAAACATTTCTGGAGGTGAGCGGTCGTTTTACGCCGGGTGATCCACCGCCCCGTCCGGGGTCTCCGCGAATGTGGCCAGCTAGTGTAGTCTTTGACCCATGATCGTCGGACTTGGCACCGATTTGGTGGAAATCGCTCGAATCGAGCGGGCAATGAAGAACCCTCGATTCGTGTATCGAATCCTGACCGACCAAGAACGGGAGATATGCACCACACCTCAACGGGTGGCCGGACGGTGGGCAGCCAAAGAAGCGATTGCCAAAGCGGTCGGACTCCATCTCACATGGCAGCAAGTAGAAATCCTGCCCGACGAAGTGGGGGTCCCCCGTGCCGTCATCGATTCCGCCTATTTTGATCGTCGTCGACTCAGACTGCACGTCACCATCTCTCACGAACGAACCCACGCCGTCGCAGTTGCCATCCTCGAACGAAACATCGTAAAGGCCCACCTGATCTAGGATTTGGCCGTCTCCGGTACCCTTTAGGGCAAGATGACCGTCCGCGAGCTCCGCGAGAAATACCTCAGGTTCTACGAGTCGAAAGGCCACACCCGTGTCTCTTCAGCCTCACTGATCCCGTATGACGTCACCGGCCGACTCGATGAGTCGCTGCTATTCAACGGCGCCGGGATGATCCAGTTCAAACCGTATTTCCGAGGCGTCGCCCAACCGGAGAACAAGCGGCTCACGAACTCCCAGAAGTGCGTGCGAACGGGTGACATCGACATCGTAGGCGACGCAACTCACCTCACCTTCTTCGAGATGCTCGGCAACTTCTCGTTCGGAGACTATTTCAAATCGGACGCAATCGCCTTCTCCTGGGAGTTCTTAACCAAAGCAGAGTGGCTCGGTCTCGACCCACGCAAACTGTCCTTTTCGGTTTTTGAGGAGGACGACGAAGCCTTTGCCGAGTGGTCCAAATGGATCGCTCCGACGGGTCTCGACCCGGCGACCCGCATCGTTCGTCTCGACGAAGAGACCAACTACTGGCCCGCAGGCGCGTTCAGCAAAGGCCCTCCCGGACCGTGCGGGCCGAACTCGGAGATGTTCTACTGGGTCGCCAAAGAGGAGCCCCCGACCGGCCCCTACACTCGAGAGGACTGGCTTCGCGACGAGGGCCAAGGCAAGTGGGTAGAGATCTGGAACGACGTCTTCATCACCTACGACTGGCAGGGCCACTTCAAGGATCCCGCCAGGGGCGCCTCTAGCGGCTACGTCAAAGATGGAATGCCGGAACTGCCCTTCCGGAGCATCGACACTGGAATGGGATTGGAGCGCACGGCGCTAGTCCTCGGTGGTTATCGCACCGTGTTCGACACCGATGTCTTCCAGCCAATCTTTCGAACCATCGAGGCCGTCTCGTCAAACAATTTAAGCTACGGTAAAAGCAAACAGACGGACATCGCCATGCGCGTCATCGCCGACCACATGCGAACCGCCGTGTTCTGCATCTCCGACGGCATTCTTCCCGGCAATTCCGGCCGCGGCTACGTACTTCGCCGCCTGATTCGACGCGCAATCCTGAAAGGCCAGCGATCACTCGGATTTGATCGCCCGTTCCTTCACTCCGTCTACGAAGGAGTTGCCGAGTCCATGGGTGGCTTCTACACGGAGATAGTCGAACTTCGCGAGACCATCCTCGAGACACTCCGCAACGAGGAAGCGCTTTTCCGCCGCACTCTCTCCGCAGGCAGCGCACTCCTCCAGGAAGAGTTGGATCGTCTGGAGGACGGAGCCGCCATGCCCGGCGAGTCTGCCTTCCGCCTCTACGATACATTTGGGTTCCCGCTCGAAGTCACCGTCGAGCTTGCCGCCGAGGCAGGCGTTTCCGTCGACATCGAAGGATACGAAGTCGCGCTTAAGAAGGCTCAAGAGCTATCAAAGGGTGCTACCGAGCGAGAATCCGTCTACGGCGCCGTTACCGGAGCTGAGGAAGAAGCTGTCGACGATGCTCCGGCGACCACGACCTTCACCGGATACAGCGCGACGAAGGGAGACGCACGCATCGTAAGAGTCCGAAAGGTCGGACCGAATCGCCTCAAGATCGCTCTTGATCAGACCCCTTTTTACGGCGAGTCTGGTGGCCAGACGGGCGACCAGGGTGTGCTGCTTGGCGATGACTTCAAACTGTCCGTCGCCAACACCACCAAGAGTGCAGGCACGTTTTGGCATGAAGTCCAGACCGATCTGGAACCCGTGAAGCTCCTTGGGAAGCCGGTTTCGGCCGAGGTGCTAGTGGGTAGAAGGTTGAAAATCCTCCGAAATCATACGGCCACTCACCTTCTTCAAGCCGCTCTAAGAAGCGTTTTGGGCAGCCACGTCACCCAGGCAGGATCCTATGTGGGCCCCGACAATCTCCGTTTCGACTTTACTCATGGCTCCGCCCTCTCCGAGGATCAGAAAACCAAGGTCGAGGCAATCGTGAATGCGGAGATTCTGGCCAACACGACCGTTCATACCTACGCCGACCTCCCCATCGAAGAGGCTAAAGCCAAGGGCGCAATGGCTCTTTTCGGTGAGAAGTATGGCAACCGCGTGCGAATGGTCGAAGTGGGAGAATTCAGCCGCGAACTTTGCGGAGGCACCCATGTTCGCTCCACCGGCGAGATCGGCCAGCTTCGCATCGTATCGGAGACGAGCGCCGCCAGCGGCGTCCGACGCATCGAGGCGATCACGGGCGAGGCGGCTTACGAACTCGCGATTGAAGAAACGCACCGCCTGCGAGAGATCGCCGAACTCCTCAAGAGTTCGGTAAGGGATGTCGTTCCCGCCGTTCAGCGAACACTCGACACCCTCCGAGAAGAGAAGAAGCGAAGAGAAAAAGTGGAAATGTCTACGCTCGGTGGCGGCGGCGCAACGAAGGCAGATATCACGACAATTCGAGGGGTAACCCTTTGGCGCATGAATTTCGGAGACACCGATCCTAAGCTCGCAGCCCAGGCCGTCGATAACGAAGCGGCTGGAAAGCCAACTCAGGTCACCCTAGCGGCCACGATTGTGGAGGGCAAGCTGAGCTTCACATGCAAGGTCGGCTCGGACGCGCTGGCAAAGGGCGCCCACGCCGGGAACCTAGTCAAGGAAGTTGCCAAGATCGCGGGAGGCGGAGGCGGAGGCAGGCCCGATTTCGCGACCGCTGGCGGTCGACTCTTAGACAAAGTTGACGAAGCCCTCGCTATCGCCAAGGACGTCCTCGAATCGCAGATCAAGGAGTAGCCCTAAATGTCCGAAAGCGAAAACCCTCGTCCCCCATTTCCACCCTTTGAACTGGAGACTGCCATGCTCAAAGCACGGCTTGCCGAGGATGCCTGGAATTCGAGAGACCCTGAGAGGGTCTCTCTCGCATATACCATCGATAGCCGATGGCGAAATCGATCCGAGTTCCTCCAGGGCAGGGCCCAAATAGTCGAGTTCCTCACCCGTAAATGGTCAAAGGAGCACGAATACCGGCTCATTAAAGAGATTTGGGGATTTCGAGTGAATCGAATGGCCGTTCGATTCGCCTATGAATGGCACGACGAGGAAGGACAGTTTTTCCGGTCACACGGCAATGAACTGTGGGAATTCACCGAAACCGGGCTGATGAGTCGACGCGAAGCAAGCATCAACGACATCGCAATCGTCGAGTCCGAACGGAAGTTCTTCTGGCCCCAAGGCCGTCGCCCCGACGACCACCCCGGCCTCACCGACCTCGGACTCTGATAGGACTGCTTAGCATCCGAAACGTTAGGTTTCTGCTTCCGTCTCGGGTGTCGCCTCGACGGCCAAAGGCGGCCGCAATAAATTAGGTGGTATGTCGACCACCGGAACGAGCCCCGCCTAAGGACCAACCCGGAGGGTGGTCGCAGAGATTCTCCCGGGTTCACCTTGCTTCCCCAAATCCGCACCCATCCAACCCTCCATCACTCCGCGGCCTTTGGCCGCCGGAGTGTGTCACCCTGTAAGAACGATCCATGAAGCGACTTCTGCCTTTCGCGTTGACCCTGTTTCTTGTCGGCTGCGGCAGCAAGGACGCCATTCCTTATCTCGGGCGCTGGCATGGTGACCTCGTGGTTGACAAGACCGACCGAGCGGGGACGGACAAGGATCTGCAGCGAGAAAGCCTGCGAGGGGCGCTCCAGATCTACGCGACTGACAAGCGGTGCAAGCTGCACCTTGAGGGGGAGCAAGAGACGATCGATGCCGAAGGGAATTGGTCGCATACGGGAACCACGGTCACCATCAAATTCACCTCCGTCAAGATCGATGACCAGGGAGGCGCTGATCGTCGAGATCCGAACCTCAAATTCATTGCTCCAGTCGATATTCGGGCCGCTTACCAACGGAATTTGATCCTTCACCTCAGTCGGGATAAGAAGAAACTCCTTGGCCTCGAAGTTACTCTAGGCCACCTTACCGGTCACCACGTCTTCACTCGGTCTTCCGACTAGGACCTTCGCGAAAGATCTGAGCGCCGATGTAGAATGGGCCATATGCGGAAGATGTCCAGGCAAGTCCCGGCTACCCTGCTCACGGCCATCGCCGCTCACCTGGTCGCCAACGGATGCGGGGCGAGCGACTCAGAAGTAGAGATCCAACGATGCGTGGACGGCTCAGGCATGGTTCTCCCGGACTACTACTGCGACAGTCCGTTCGTTCCGACCCACTACTACTACATGGGACGACGAGTTACCGGGCCCCCTGCCTTCGTTTATGGTGGGACCGGCAATGAAACTCCTGGCGGTCGGGCCGCTGGATACCATCTGATTCCCCACGATGGAGCGCGTGTCGTGACTCCCAGTGGCTCCACCCTAGGGACGGTTTCGGGGGGAACGATCCAACGCGGTGGCTTCGGAGGAACGTCGTTCGGCAGTGGCGGAAGCTTCGGTGGATAAACCCGCCTGATGCGTCGGGAATCGATCCTCCCGCGGCCAGATTGGCAGGCCAAGGTCGAAAAACTCGGGCTCCTGTTTCATCAGAATCCCGACGGACCTTACTGGCAAGAATCCGCTTACTATTGTCTCTCTGGCGAGGAAGTGACAACGCTTGAATCAGCCACGAACGAACTTCACGAGCGCTGTCTCGACGCCGTCCGGCACGTGATCGACCACGACCGGTTCGAGGACCTGCGAATTTCCGAAGCGGCCGTCCCATGGATCAAACAGTCTTGGGACGCCGATCCCCCGGCCATCTACGGCCGATTCGACCTCGCCTTCGACGGGATCCATCCCCCCAAACTCCTTGAGTACAACGCTGACACCCCGACCTCATTGTTGGAAGCGGCGGTTATTCAGTGGCACTGGGTTCAAGAAGTGTTTCCAGACGCGGATCAGTTCAACTCGATCTGGGAGGGACTCGTTGATAAATGGGCCGATCTGAAAGCGGAAGGATGTCTCCCCGGGAATTTGGTCCACTTCGCCAGTGTCGACTCGGTCGAAGATTACATGACCATCAGTGCCCTTCGAGACACGGCGGCGGAAGCCGGTCTTTACACGGACGCACTTCTCATGCATCAAATCGGTTGGGACGAGAAGGAAAGGACATTCGTAGACCTCCATGACCGCCCCATTCGTAGCATCTTCAAGCTTTATCCATGGGAATGGCTCGTCGAAGAAGCCTTTTCCAAGCCACTCTTCGAAACCTACGCAACCACGTCTTGGATCGAGCCGATCTGGAAAATGATTCTGTCCAACAAAGGGATTCTTCCCATTCTATGGGAGCTCTTTCCCGACCATCCTAACCTCCTCGAATGCTATTTCGATGAGCCTCGTGGATTGCAAGAATTCGCCCAAAAACCGCTCCTCGGCCGTGAGGGAGCGAATATTCATATCTCGACGAAGCTGGGTGAGTGGGATAGCTCTGGCGACTACACAGGCCAACGGCAAGTTTTTCAGCAGTACGTGGAGCTTCCCCAGTTCGACGATTCCAACGCACTCATTGGAAGTTGGGTCATCGATGGCGTAGCGCGCGGCATCGGCATCCGCGAATCGGAAGGGCCGATCACGACGAACCTCTCTCGATTCGTTCCCCACATATTTGGGTAGTTAGTGTCGAGAGTTCACCCCCACCCTAAGTAATTCTGCTCCTTTCCCCAAGCTCTCGTACCAGGTTTTCAGAGGATCAGGAACAGCCGATTCCAACGCAGCGTCACCAGTAAACGCGCGAATGGATTCGCCACCTATTTACATGAGATTTTCGAAAGGATCCTTAACTGCTTTAATCTGCCTCACGAGTCTCACTGCTTGGAGCCGCCCCGAGCACAACGCCTTCCTAAACAAGTCTGTCTTCACAACCAGTCAACTGGTGCATCAAGTCCAGTCCGACCCTATCGTGCTTCACCGATACGAGAAGCATTTCAAGATGTCGGAGCCAACCCTCATCCACTATTTCCAAGGGCTGCATCTCGAGCCACTGAAAGTGGAAAAGCGCTATCTCGTCTTCAACGTCGACGACTCTTTCGTCATTGGACATCGACTCCTGCACCTCAAACCTGGAACTCTCGTCTTCGCCGATTCCAGCCACAAGCCCATCCTCAAGCGAAGCTGCGGAAATCCGATGACCGACTACCTGCCCGCCCTGGGAGAGAACACCAAGGGCGCCCATTCCGGCGGTAGCGCTGGTGAAGTCAGCGAAAGGAAGTCCGGAGAATCGTCGGACCTTCTCGCATTGGCCGGCGATTCCGGAGCGACCCTATCCGGGTCCGAGCCTTCGATGCCTGTCGAGACGCTTGCCGCCAACGATTCCGGCACTACGACCACCGGATCAATCCTGTCTTCGATGAACAGTCAAACCCAGCTTGAGGCCGTTGAAAGCGTGGGTAGCGCGGGACAATCGGTGGGCGACATTGCCGGAGCCGGTGCCATCGGCGCGGGACTAGCTGGGCTCCTGGGGGCCGCTGGAACCGTGGTCGCGTTGACCCACACCTCCGGTGGTGGCACTCGAGGCGGAGGGCCACCTGCCGTTCCTGAGCCCACACCCATCCTTGCCGTCGGACTCGGAGTCGGCCTAATGGGGCTTTATCGACGACGTACGGGTCGCTAGTTCTTTCCCTTGAGCTGCCAAACCCGGACATAGTCGACGACAAAGTCGGCTGGCAGCGTGGTGTCATCGAGGTCGTTGTTATCCCAACCGCCAATCGGCATCGTGAACATCAGGATCGCTGGCACGTTGGAAACGCGTGGATTCTTCCAACGGAGAACCTCGCGGCCGTTGTAGTAGTACACCAAAAGCCCGGGGCTCCAAAGCAGCCCACAAGTGACAAAGCCGTCCTTGTCCGGTTCCGCGTAAACCCGTTCGGAACCGAGGGCCCTATGATCCTTGGCATACCCATCGTAGTGCATGGCGATATTGAAGCGGTGCTCACCCCATCGGCTGAGGTGCTCCAAGATGTCGAACTCCATTCCCCCGTTCGCCGTATCCTGGCGCTTCCACTGCTCTCCAGCCTTCTCTCCCCGATCCGGCATCATCCAAAAAGCCGGCCACAATCCTGGCGCCCTGGGAACCTTGACCCGAGCCTCGAAATATCCATACCGCTGAGTCCATAGCCCATAGGTGTCGAGATACCCCGACGCGTACGGCGTCGAATTTCTCTTGGGGTCATCGTTCTGAAAGCCCGTTCGCTTCTCAAATCGAAGCTTGGCAAACCCTCCGTCCAACACGACGTTCTGCTTCGACCAGTGACTCACCTTGTCGTAGTAGTTCTCGCCCTCGGATCGCCAGACTTTCGGGTTGAGACGGTGGCCGCTGAACTCCTCGTCCAACGTTTGAATCCACTCGCCGGGTACCGGTGGCCGCTTCCCTACCCACTTGGGAACGTCAGCCGTTGGAAGCTCTGCTTCGACCGCCAATATCTCCAAATCTTGCTCCGTCGCGTTTGGCCCTACCGAGAGGGCGACTGCCTTCACCGCGTCACTGGTAATCAGTCCCTCTTGCGCCGGCGTTCCCAAGTCGATCGGATGCCCAAAGTCTAAGCTTTGTTCGGCCGTTTGCCCCGGGGAAACCGGCACTCCGAACGGCTTCCAAGCCGAATCTCCCCCATTCGTTTCAATCCGAAACCGTGGGGCGATCACCGTCGTCCCCGTGTTGCGCACTTTGACCCGGATTCGCGTGAAATCGGAAAGATCGAATCGCCCAGTGCGGGGCTGGACACGAGCTAGGTCCTGACCTGGATCTGCGTTAAATCGAATTCGCTGGCCTTGGAGCGGCTTGTAGCCTGGTTCGAGAACCGCACCACTCGTCCCAACCACGACCACTCCCTGGGTAACCGCCCCGTCGAAGAGCCTTCCGAGTTTCGGTTTGAGCCTGACGTCGTCTGGCGCCACTGGCGGTTTTTCTCCCGGAGGCCCACCCGCCTCGATCGACTTGATCCGGAAGGACCGTGGTTGATCCGACTTTGTCGTAAAGAGCAGAACGTTGACCACGGCCTTTGGATCGAGCGAAAACCCCCGTTTCAGGCCGTATGACAATCCGAACATGGTCGTCACCGTTCCCGCTTCGCCAGGCTGGAGCACGATCGTCTCGGTGTCCCAGGGATTGTCTTGCCAGTTGCCCGCATTATCGACTCTCAGGGAAAGACTCAAAGGCCCTCGCCCCGTATTGACGATCTTCGCTTCAACATGGCCGTATCCGGACAAATTCCATTTACCAGAGCTCGGCGTAAACCCAACCCCTGGATAATCCTCCTTCCCCGCAGGAATGGACACCGAGTACGAACGATCTTCCGGGTTTCGAGAGGACACAACGACACTGGCGCTCGGCTTGATCTGGGATCCGTCAATCAGTCCAAGCTTTGGCTGGGGCGATTCGCTCCTTCGGCTTGCGCCACCAACTGGCTCCGCCACCGGAACGGCATAGACTGGCCAGATTAAGGCGCTTAGAGCTACAAGGACCATTTCCTCAGCTTAACGCACCTCTTCGGGAAACACCGGACTTGAAGCTTCTTTGGTTGAGAAATCCGCTAGGACCGTTTCGACACCAGTCGGAACAATCGAACAGGCTCGCCGCTGGCGACGGATCGATCGTTCGCCAAGCCTGCGCCCAGTAGGAGCAGAGCAAGAAACCCAATCTGCAGCACTGTGAGCGTGATCAATCCGATCCAGATCGAATGCAACAGAATCGCCGGGATTGCGAGGACAAGTTCGACCACGAAAAACGGAACGGCACAGAGGTAGTAAACACCCATCGCCAAGAACTGTTGGACCTTGTCCGAGAAATCGGGATAACTGAGAACCAAGATGTACTGGAGCACCATTCGCGCGGCAAGTCTCATGGGGAAAAACACCGCAAGACCGAATAACACCTCTGGCCAATGCCGCGACCCGGTGACCGCGTAAGCCAATCCAGCGAACGCGCAGAACTCGAACATGGAGAGCCACGGAACCGCAAGGTTTGCCGCCACGCTCTCCCATCCCTTGATAGGCAAGGGAGCGATCAATTCGCGTCTTCGCACCGCCGATTCCGATGCGGTTTTTGCCGCCGCCATGAAACCCATGGAAGCGTAGACGGTGAACAATACGACTACCACCTCACCGACCCCGTCGAGACCTGCGTTTCCAATTCCACCCAAAACGCCGCAACCGATGCCGCCAATCAGGGGGCTCAGGAAATTCACATACGGCCTCTTACCTGCCGCGCACAGATGTGCCCACGCGAGAGCCAGCGGACCCCGGCCGAACGGCTTCACCGTGTACTCGCGGGTCCCCTTGTACTTTACGTTCGCCGCTCGAGACGCTTGCTGCGCTGCGAGGCCAGCCTTGGCAGCTCGTCGCCATGCCGCTACCCGCTCAGAACTCGCGATGGACTGCTCATAGTAGTTCGAGTTCGTGAGGAACATCGGAACCGCCGAAAGGACGTATCCCCAGAAAAGCATTGCCAAACCGCGCGGATCCGACGCGTGTCTTACCTCGTTTACGAGCCCGGTTGCCGCTAACCTCCCTGGATAAAATGCCCACTCCAAAATGGGGGATCTCATCACGGACACGAACCCGGTAACGCCCTTCATGTACCCGATCAGCGCGAGCAGGACAGTCGACGTTATAAACGCCGCTATAAGCAGTCGGTGAAGGAGTCGGCGGTTCTCAACGCGAACCGCAAGGAACATCGCCAGATTAAAGTACAGCCCCACACACAAGGCGACTCCAACTGAACCGTACCATCCGGGCGGATCCAGGTGGCCCGGATTGGGCATGTCGATGTTGATCACACGAATGACCACGTGATACATGTAGATTAGGAACGCCGAGGAGAACAGAGCGGCAAAGGTCAGACTGGGCAACCGGTAGGCCAACACGACTCTCCTCGAAATTGGAGACGGGAACACGTAGTCGACATCGGACATCCCGAACGCAAGCAATCCGTCGCCCAACCCGGTATCGATCGACCCCACCGCGATCAGGATCATCGCCGCGAAGACAGCGGCGTCGAACACCTGAGGATCCACTTTCGATTCACCGAGACCCGATTGCCCGGGAGCTTGTCGTAATCCCAAAGTTCCGAACAGGAGGGATAGCAATATCACGAAGAAGATGAACAGTGCGGGAACCAGCTTTCGTGGATCGGTGAACAGCGTTCGAAGCGCATTGCGGGTCTTCCACATGCTCAGCAGTGCGAGTGCTCTCATACCGGTTCGATCTCTTCGGTAAGTTCGAGGAACATGTCCTCTAGGGAGGTCCCATCGGTCGAACTGAGTTTTTCGTGGAGTTCCTGCACGGTTCCTTCCGCCACGAGTTTGCCTCTCTTCAGAATGATCACCCGATCGCAGAGTCGCTCTGCCGTGTCCAGCATGTGGGTTGAGACGAGAAGGGCATTCCCTTGCTCGCGACGCTCCATGAGCATGCTCTTGAGCTCGCGCATGCCCTTGGGGTCGAGCCCAATCAGGGGCTCGTCGAAACAGAAGATCTTTGCCTGGTGGATGAATGCGCAAGCACAAGCGAGCTTCTGCCGCATTCCTTTCGATAGGCTAACTCCCAGTTCATTTCGCTTCTCCCACAGATCTAGTCTGCGGAGGATCGCCTCGGCATGAACGAGCTCTTCTTCCATGCGATAGGCAGCCGCCACAAACCGTAAGTGCTCCATCACCGTGAGCATCTCGTAGGGATTCGGCACTTCCGGGACAAAGGCGAGGGCCCTTTTTGCCGCGACCGGGTCTTCCGAAACGTCGTGTCCATCCAGAAGGATTCTCCCCTCAGTTGGCTGAAGCAAAGAAGCCACGCAGCGGATCGTCGTCGTTTTCCCAGCGCCATTCGGGCCTAGGAGCCCCACAATCTCGCCGGAGTTGACGTGGAACGAAAGGTCTTCCACCGCCCAGGCATCGCCAAATCGTTTCCAAAGGTTTTGAACCTGAAGCATGGATCACGTGACGTTACCCTCAAACTCTGAGGACTCCCGATGGATTTGGATCTTCCAAAACGAAGACTCTATGATTGAGGACAAGGATGAGTTTGGCATTAGACTGGCTTCGAACCAAGCGCGGAGAAGATCCGATGATCTACATCGACGATGTGTTCCGCTACGCGATGGCTCGATTGCGAAACCGCGAAGACGCCGAGGACATCGCGTGCGAAGTTGTCCAGTCGCTGCCGAACCCCTGCAACCGGCGCGAGCTCAGGATCTACATGCTAGGGGTCGCGCGTCGCAAGATCGCCGATCAGCGGCGACGTGACCCTGAACCACCGAACCGCCTTGACGTAGACCCGTCGCATCGATTTGACTCCCAGTCAGACCATGCCGCGATGGTGGAATCGGTTCTGGGCCGACTCTCTGAAGATCATCGGGAAGTCCTCAATCTCAAATACATCGTCGGTCTCTCATGCGCAGAAATCGGGAGTCTGCTCGGCAGAAAGTCCGTAGCTATCGACAGTCTGCTCCAGCGGGCGCGCGCCGCCTTCGGGGCCGAGTGGACCAGAGTGACGACGGAAGAGGTGGAGTGGTGAACAAAAGAAATATCGATGAACTCTTGTTGACCTATCGCGAATCGATGGGGACAACGCGAAAGCTGCCAATCACAAAGCCAGCGGTCCAGGCGTGGCGACGGCCGGCCTATTCCGCCGCCTTCGTGGTGGTGTTAATGGCGTCATCTGCGGTGGCACTATGGCCGCGAAACGCGACCGCCAAGCGATTTCAAGACATGACGATGGCCATCAAGAACGCACGGTCGATGGTCGTGACCGGCCAGATGCAAGGTCATAGCCATCGATGGCGAACAATCAGTCACACGATGTACCAAGACGGCAAAGTGAGGTGCGAGAATTATCTGGGCACGCCAATCGAAAGCGTTTCGATCTGGAGTGGCGGACTCGTGCTCACCGACCTCAAGGCGAAGCCCCATGCGCTACTCGAGTCTGCCTCGAACTATGAGGGCTCCCCGCTCGGAACGGACGGAGATGGCCTCGACTACGCCCGACAGCTTTCCGACGAGGGCGACGCAGGCATCGAGCGCCAGGTCACGATCAGGTCACATCCGCCGGTCAATGGTAGAGCGACCTATCTGATGATCATGTCGCGGCCGAAGAGCGAAGAGACGGGCCTGTCATACCACGGAGAGATCCTCGTCGATAAAATGACGAACCTTCCGCTCGAAATCTATGTTGGCGACGGTGGATTCAATGCGCCAACCAAGAACCAAAACCACTGGCTCTTTGACTTCAATCCGCACCTGGACATTCGTCAGTTCGACCTCACTTGCGCAAAGCCAATCGTTCGGCTCGAAAATGCAGAGCAAGAACTCACCGGAAAGTGGAGTTCTTCGTTGCTCGATTACGACGGCTTGAGCATTCGGGATGCCAGCGTGTGTCCAGACGGAACCATCTGGATCGCCATGTCGCGCAAGGCGGGTTCTAGAGGCTATCCCTTCACAATCTCCTGCTCGAATGGCCAGACGTATCTTCGAACTCACGTGCTCGTTCCCTCCGACTGCTGGGGCAAGCGCCACATCTACAGCCTGCGCGGCGATCAAGTGTTTGTTGCCGGCTTTAGCCCTTTGCACGTCGGTGGAAAGCTTCCGGAAAGGGTGAAAGTGTCTGTCGCAAAACCGACAGTCGTCAATGCGGAGAACTCGTCGACGATTCAATCGATCTATGTGAACGAACTCGACGCGGAGCCTAGAACCACAAAGAATGTGACGATGGGTCCAACGGCGATCTTGGATCTTCGCAAGGAGTCCGGGAAGCTCCCAAGCTACTTTGTAGCCTTGGACCTCGATCATTTCAGCCCTCAAATCCCAAGGAATATCTGGCTGGATCGGGCGCTCGCCAGCGAAAGGAGGCACGATTACCGGTCCGCCGCTATGGACCGGGAGCAAGCGGCAGAAGCGGATCAATCCTTTATCCCTTGGCTCGGTGAGGCGGAACTAAAAAAGGCGATCAAGCTGTATCGTCTGGCTGGACTCGAGTCGGAAGCAAAACGAACGGAGACAAAACTCGCATTTTTAATCCAAAAAGTCAACCGCTGATCGTTCCCAACGTCTGACTGAATTGGGCCCACCCTCTCGGCCGTCCCAAGGCAGAATGAAGCGGTGAAGCCAGGAATTCGCAAAAGACTGATTGGATATCCCCTCTTCTTCTTGACGCTCCACATCACCGGTTGCCTTTTTCTGGCTAACGTCTATTTGAAACCGGCGCGTCGCATCCCAAGCACTCCTCAGTTGCTCAACGATGCGACGGTCCCGACGCCTTATGGCGGAGATCCAGCGTGGGTCACCCCAGGCTTGAGCGTGGAGCATCCAACCGCAAAAGTCGTTTTCGTGATGTCGCACGGATACGGCGGCACTCGGGCCGCTTGGAGGGGGATCATCGAGAAAATTCACGAGGCGGGTTATGAGGGCATCGCTCCCGCCATGCCTGGCCAGGATGCCAGCCCCGAGCCCATGGTCGGCTTCGGACTCCGAGAAGCCAAAACGATCGTCCGGACGGTGCAGTGGGTTCGAGGTCGTTACTCTGCAGGAACTCAGCCCAAGATCATCCTCCTCGGTGTCTCCATGGGAGGAGCCGCGTCTTGGCTCGCGTCGGAACAGATTCCTGACCAAGTCGATGCGGTCATCACTGAAGGCGCCTACGCCCGGTTCGACACCGCGATGGACCAATGGTTCGACTCCGCCGTGCCCGGCGGAAGCTTCCTCATGCGCCCAGTCGTTTTCTTCGCCCGGCGAATCGGGGGCATCGATCCCTCAACCATCGTCCCCGTAAACGCCGCGGCCAAATGGAAAAAGCCTGCTCTGGTCATACAAGGCGACCTCGACACGCTCATTTTGAACACGAACGCCGTTCAGCTTTCGACGGCTGCCGCCTGCCCGCTATGGCATGTCCGGGGCGCCACTCATGCGAACTGCTACTTGGCCGACGAGAAGGGGTACATGTCGCACATTCTCGCGGTCGCAAAGCAGATCGGCGGATAGATTATTTGTGGTGCGCATTTCGAACCCCCAACGCGCACAAATCACTCCACTACTCCACCGCCGAAGGCGCTCGCCTCACCCTCCGAGATGCCCGAGCTTCCTCTGCGCGCTCGCTAACGACGCTGCCGTGGCTGCACGCCAGCCGTTCGCCCGGACTTCTTCGGGCAAGTCTGTGTAGACCAGGCCCGAGCTCTCGCGAACGGGATTGCCCACGTACTCGGCTTGTAATGTGCCTTTGCCCAGAAGGGAGATCTCGAAGTAGGCATGCGGACGAAGCGCGGTTCGGAATCGGTTTTGCCGGTCGAGGCGGGATTCGTACTCAGAACGGGTCATCACGATCTTTGGCGCGTCGGGGCCGATCAATCGGACCGGAACTCGGAAGTAGCGACTCATCGCCGAGTAGGGCTCCCAAAACGTCTCATCGCCACCCCGCAGGCTGCGCCACCGAAATACCGGCTCGTTTTCATCGCGAAGCCGCACCTGACAGTCGCCGACCGAACCCCCGCGCAAGAGCTCGATCGGATGGCGGAAAGGGCCGGTGTCTGAGTTCATCCCCTGGGGCGGAGATGAATCGGTTTTGAGTAACAGTGATTGGAGCGCGTCCGTAATCCCGAGTTGAGCAGCAGTAAGCGATTGTCCTTCGGACAACCGCTCCCAATCGACATCGGAAATCGATCCTATGAATCGGGCCATTTCGGTCGTGAGCGTCGGCCTACCCGTGTCGCCGGTAAAAGATTTCTCCCATGCCAACCATACTTCCGGCAACGGGGAGTCGATCCCGCCGACGTCATGCCTAAACTGGCAGTACTCCCGCATCGTCGGCGGGCCCTCCCGCAGGACCTGCCGGGCGAACTGGCCCAAACTCTTTCGATTGGCATGAGTAGGCGAGACGTAATCGGGGTCGGCGGATCGCCAAATCACAAATCCGTCGACCGTCGTTCGCTCGTACTGCAGGCTAATCGACATCACGGAGCGTAGCGACGCCAGCGAGAGCCGACCATGTTGAACGCTGACCCTTGCCGCCTGCCAAAGAGGGTCGGAGAGCTGTATCACGCATAGCGAAGATTCCGATTCCGCAAGCTTCTCAATCACTGGCGCCACTGAGCGATTTAGCGGATCCTCTCGTTCGGGATGAATCAACCTTTCTGCCACTGGCTTGGAACTAGCGAGCTCTTGGTCGTCCACTTCGGGGTCGGATCTTGCGTCGAGGTCCACCCACTCCGGATTTGCCGACCGTTTCGCCTCGGCGGCGACGAGGTGCGGCGATACCTCTTTGCCCTCAGCCGGCGTCATCATATTCGCCGATAGCGTGAGTCGCCCTTGACGGTCGTAGCCTTCTAGTATGAAACCGAGCGTAGCGAGTTCGGGATCCACCCTTAGGCGCAGCAGTTGGGGAGGTTCAGAGTCCTGCCCCACCCCCGCGAATGCCCCATTCCGATATCGCTCTTCGATACTGCGCGAGGCTGACTCGGGAATGATCATCGCGTGGAAACGCTGCATTTTCGCGCCGAACTCGGCGATCAATTCCGAGTGGACCGCCAATGGTTGGCATCCCGGTGCGGGCCGATCTTCAAAGATCTCAGTTTGGCCAGTCGGTAGTTTCGCGAGAGTATCAAGCCCAATCTGCGTCACCAGACTCTCAAGAAGCCACTGAGAGGGGAGGAGCTCCGATGCAAAGAATTTCACCTGGGCTTGGCGACGCCCGTGCTCGACTTCCTTGATTTGACGGTTCTCTTCGTCTATCTGCTTCCAAAGCGTCGAAGGAGGGACTCGATCCCCGCCAAGGGACTCCCGGTATCGCGCCACTTCCCGAATCCCCTCCCGAATCCACGCTGCCCGGTTGGCCGCCCTGGTGCGTTCGATATCGGCGCGATCGATTGGGCTTCGCTGAATTGTCCAGCCGTCGGCGGTCCGCATTGCTGACCCATGCACCGCCTTAGCCACAGCGGCGAGCGTGGATCCCGCGTCCGAACCACTATCCCTTACGAGCAGGCTCTCATTTCGCAGGACGGGATCAACGGTAATCGGAACACCGAGTAGGCGACTCAGCCCCGCCGCCTCATCGACCAGCTTCACCGCCCGAGCCTCGTGCCCCTGACTCTGGAAGAAGGCAACCGTAAGGAGCCAAACCACGCTCATATCGTAATAGCCTTTGGCATGCGGCCATCGGCCGCGGAGTGGTGCAAGTAACGGAGTGCTGGAGCGTTGGGTTCGGGAACGGGTCCGTCATGTTCGTGGACCCATCACTCCGCTACTCCGCTTCCCCGTAGCCGTAGGCGGCCTACGATCCAACGATGGAGTTCAGAGTCACCCAGGTTTGAGTCTCACCCATAGCCGTGGCGGGATCGCACACCGGGTGCGTTTTAGCTAACGGGTCAAATCGGACACCGGGCAGAGAAGGCGGCGAAAACAGGTCCATGGTGATTCCGAGGGGAGTCTTCGTCTGGGCTCGGGTGGTTAATGTACTTTGGGTGATCGTGATCGAACAACTCCAAACGTTGGTGCTCACGGCTGTCCACGCCACGTTCGAGATCGTGCCGGTGAAGTTTGTGGGGGCGCCGCTGTCCTCGTCGACCTCGTAGCCGAGTTGGACCGATGTCGACGCAGAGGCCGAATCCCCTGCGCCGTAGCCGCTGGCTCCGCCTCCCGACTGATCGTTAAATGCCTCCGCGTCGGCTTCGTCGTTGCGGGTAGCGCTGTAGGTCAGCTTGGTCGGTCGACCGCTCAGAGTCCCGCTGTACTGAACCTGCAGCGTCCACAGGACGACCGCCTTCTGAGACGCCGATAAAGTTCCTCCGGTTAGTCCGGTTTCGGTGACGATCGATTTATCAGGCTCCGGGTAGAGCTGGCTTGAGGCCATCGGCCCCATAACCGAGTCGCTGACCACCACCGATGCGATTGATCCGCGAAGCTGCGCATGCGCCGAAGCGCAAACCACCGCCCCCACCCCAATCGCGGTCAAGAACTTCATCATAGAAACACTATATTGCGCATCGGTTCTAGCGCCAAATGATTTTAACCACCTTTAATGTCCAAATCCCCACCGAAGTACGATTGCACGCAATCCGTACTCTAAGCGAAGTAGGCAGTGCGCAGTTGGCAGTTTGCAGTCCGGAAGCAGCTGGGAGAACATGCCTCAAGTTGGTAGGCGGACTTGGAAGTTTAGCGGCGGTAAGCACGGCCGGGTTTCGTCGTCTTTAGTGAATCACCGCCTGAGCGAATTGCGTCCCAGCCCTCACCATGCGCGAAAGAACGTCGCCATGTCGGTGAATCCGAACACGCGAATCTTCGAAAAGGCGATCTGAAGGCCGAGGGTCTTGTGTTTCAGAAGTTCGTCCCACTTCTCGCACTCTTCCGCCGCCAACGCGCCGCCTGATTCGTTGGCGAAGTATCCCAATGAGACGTGTGGTGTGTACTTAGGCCCCGCACCAAAGCCGAATTCGGACCGACACTGTTCGGACAACTTCGCCCTATCAGTCACCAACCGGTCGAGGTTGGCCTCCGACTCCGCGTCGGCGGCTTCCAATCGGACCGCCAGCACACTATTTCCCCAGACGAACAGTCTTCCGTAGCGGAAGCGTATCTCTCCACGGTCGTCTGCTGTCAGCTCGCTTGAGCTCAGGGGATTTACAAGGTCGTTCTGATCGTCCCATCCCGATGGCAACCCGCCGAGCAGTTTTTCCAATTGCAACCGGTGGCCAGGGTTCATAGATTCCACAACGCCAGCGTTTCCCCCGTCGAACACGGTGACGTGAAACGACTCGGTCGGAAGTCGGCAAAGCGAAAACTTTGTCTTCAGAGCGTCTCCGCCAAGTTCCTCGACTCCTTCTGCCAATGCGCGATACAGGCCGAGGGCAGGGTCCACACTTACCTGACAGTTCACGCGGCCGAGGCTGTCAACGCGTGTGACCGATTGGCCGGGATTTTCAAAGAGAAGAGAGAATCCCGGAAACCATGCCCACTCGGGCTCCAGATTGACTAGCTTCGGATTCGAAACTTCCCACACGCCATGAGTTTACAGTTCGATCACCCCTGGTAACCTCCGTGCGTGGCCGCAACCCACCTTGTGCTCGGCATCGACTCCGCCTGGACCGCCAATAACCCTTCTGGAGTCTGTCTCGCCGAGACGGACGGGCACTGCGCCAAATGCCGACTGGTCGGACCAAGTTACGACCAGTTCATCGAAGGGTGCGAGGCAACCCCCGTCGACTGGTCCCGGCAACCCTCTGGCGGTGAACTCGACGTGCCTCGGCTCCTCAAAGCGATCCAGAAGAGATTCGGCATGCGACCAACCGTGGTGGCGGTCGACATGCCACTCTCGCTGGAAAGGATCACCTCCCGGCGGCAAGCCGATAACAAGATCTCCTCAGAATTCGGCAGCCGTCACTGCAGCACCCACTCTCCCGGGCCAACCCGTCCGGGTCCCATCTCCGACCGATTGACCAGCGAGTTTCAGATCGCGGGCTACCATCTTCGAACATCGGAAAGTGGCCAGCCAAATAGCCTCCTCGAGGTCTACCCCCATGTCTCCATCCTCAAACTGATGGACCTGCCAGACCGGTACCTCTACAAACTGGGCAAAAAGGATCGCAGTGGATTAAGCAAACCCGACCGTATCCAACGCGCTATCCAAAACTTCGAGGCGCTCCAAGACCACCTCGAACGCGACCTCGGCCCCCTCGGTTTCTCGCTCCCCACCGACTCCCATACCTTCAGTTCCCTAAAGCGCTACGAAGACGCCCTCGACTCCGCCGTCTGCGCCTGGACTGCAGTTCAGTACCTACGCGAAGCATGCCGCGGAGTGGGCGACGAAACTGCGGCAATCTGGATTCCTAGATAGGCTTTGTCGCGGATTCTCAAAGCCATCTCAGATGCGGGAGAGCTTTTGGTTCCATCGAGGCAGGATAGACCAGATAGAATCGGCATCTTCCGGTTTTCTTTGACCAACGCTGCAGGTAGTGCAGAATCAGTCTTCGACTAAGGTACTTCATGAACGACTTGCTCCTTTCTGTTGGCCTTGCTTCCACACTTTGGGCACTGATCAACAGGTTTGCCCCTTGTTGGGCTAGGCAAGCAGCAACACGGACAAGTATGGGCTTTCCCTGGGTCGGCTATGGCCTCCGCAGCTTTAGCTGCGACTTCACCGGCCCCGTAATGCCAGGGGTGCCCACATGCAAGGCATGTACAGCGCGTCTAAACAACTTTCTCATTTTGCGATGATGACGTTGTTATGAAATTTTGTTATTGAGCCGAAAAACAGCATTCGGTAGAGAATGCGGAACGCCCGGACGTTGAGCGACTGATAGGTTTTCGCCGCCATCAGCCTATGATTTCAACTGATGCAGCTCCGTTGTAGAGATTTTTCAGATATGGGATCGCCAACAGTTCTGCAAGATGCCGATGGTTTTCCAGAAGAGTTTTCGCCACAAGCACGGTGCGCCAATGCGGGAAAGTCGATGATTCACTCCGATGGGCACGGAACGTTCTGCAAGTTCAGCGTGAAAGGGCTGCCCGAGTCCAGGGGCGTCTATGTCTTCCAAGTCGAAGGCCAAACGGTCTACATCGGCAAGGCCGTGAATCTTGCGAAGCGGTTTTCTATTGGGTACGGCACGATTGCGCCAAGACTGCTTCGTGTGCGGACAGCCAACCAACTGCCGCGTCAATCGCCGTGTGCTAGAAGCCGTCTAGGAGAATCGAAGCGTGAGAATCTTCGTCCACGTTTGCAGCGATCAGGATCAATTTGAGGCGGAATTGATTGCTCACGAGGCTCCATGTTGGAATCGAGGGACGTGTGCGCCTGAAAAAAATCCCGCCGGTTGAGGGATGTCGATGACCCTGCTCCCCTCCCCTGCACTCGCCTAAGAAGGTCAACCCTCGGAGCCGAGGAGGATGTTGTTATCGAGGAAAACGCGCACTCTTCGGCCCATCCAGGGCCGAATGCCGGACTGCTTGGGTTTGTTCCCAATGGAGAACGGCGGGAGCCTGTTCGTCGGAAACGTTGGGCAAGGCTTGGACTGGGATACGCGTGCTTACGAACAAGAATCAACGACTTTATGCGGGGCTATCGTCACGGTCGCGGCGACTACATCGCGTGGGTGACATCGACGCTCACGTATGCCGGTCGATTCTCTGTAACGGGTTTGGGGCGAATGAAGATGATCACGTCCTGATCGAGTTTGGTGAGTATGTGCATGAGCCTATCTGAGGAAAACCCGCTGATGCGACCATTCATGAGTAAGGAAATTTTGGGCTGATCGATGCCTGTAAGCCGCGCAAGTTGGCTTTGGCTGATCTTGCGTTCCCTGATGGCCTCGGCAATTGACCGGGCCAATTTGGATTTGGCGAGCAACTCATCGGCATTTGGCAAATCGAGATCGTGAAACACGTCCTCGGTTCCTCGCTCAATCAGGATTTCTTCTGTTTTTCTTGCCATCGCTTGCTTTCCACTTCCGCTGCTCTCAGCCGACTCTTGATCAGTTCGATACCTTGTTGTGGCGTTGCCGTTCCGGACTTCGATTTCTTCTGGAAGCAGTGCAGCACATAAACGGCATCTTCAAAACGCACGGTGTAAACCGCCCGATAGGTATCTCCATCATGCTGCTCCACGACTTCAAGGACACTAGCCCCTCCGAACCCTTTGAGAGGCTGGAGTTAGGTGGCTTGTCTCCGCATTGAGCCAGATAGAGCGCGTGCCCCACGTCGTTGATGACGTCACCAGGGAATGTTAGAAAATCCTTCTTGCTGGCAGCAAGCCAGACCAAGGGCTTGAGCCTACCGTCCATTCTATACCATTTCTAGCATAGAGTGACCTATCCGTCAAGAGGAGTATGGACTTCCGCAGGTTCGCTACTGGCCGCAACCCGCTGGCGGGGTTGGATTCGGGCTGGACCCTACCCACGATAGGACCGCACGGAACGGTCCAATCGTGGGCTAAAGTACGCAACCGCTAGTAAGTTGGGGAGGATTAGCTCGGGCGGGTGAAGAGGCTTTCCCTTCGCTCCGAACCGACAAGCCAGCGCTCGGGACCAGGCGTTCCGCCCAGGAAACTAAATCCACGAGATGAGCAGGCGTTGCTTGGGTTTTGCGCGTAGTGGGCGCGGAAGACGGCGTCAGTCGCCAACAAGGCGGCCACCAGGCCCGCCTGCCAGGCGTTCAAATCGGCGATCGCCTCTTGGACCTCGGGCGTGTCGCCGGCTCTTGCGTATGCTCGAGAGGCTTCTCCGTATCGGCCGAGGCATTGGAGAGCGGATGCTTGGAGGACGTGATATCCCGGTTCGTAGGGATTGAGCACGATCAGTCGACGGGTTGCGTCGACGACCTCTGACATTTGGCCGGTCTGCCAAAGCATCTTCGCCCAAATCTCCATGGCGGCGAGGTTTTGCGGATCCATGCTCAAAACCTCTTCGGCGGCCAACGCGGCGTCCGCATGGCGACCGAGGCGCACGAGCATCGTGACCCGAGAGAGCGGATCGGGTTTCCGGCTCTGGGCACTTTTTGCGTTCAGGCGAGTGCTGGGCTTGCCCCTTTGACTAGCTCTCGTCTTCGATGGTCTTACGACCAAATCTCGATCTTCGATGTTCAACTCACCTCCCCTACCAATGAGAGTAGCGTCACTTTTGCGATCTTGGATCGCGCAACTTTACGGGAAACATTCACTTAAGCGGTCAACTCCTGTAAAAACTCGTCAGATTGCTGGTTAAGAGGCGCGACGCGCGCCCGAAGGGCCATCGGAACCACGTGCGTTCCATCAGGAGTTCGAAGACCCATCATCGAGGCATACGCAACTGTCTCGTTCGCCCAGTTCCTTGCATCGGCCTCTTCGGCGCGGGGAAGGAACACAACGAAGTCACCCTGCGGCCGTCGACAGACCGCAGCTCCGCGCGGTAGTCGAAGCCGAAGACGTCCCGTAAGACGGCGCATGCAGTGAGCAAAAGCAGGTCGGCCGAAAGTGTTTTCGATCGCCTGTCGTTTCAGCGGCTGAAGCAAGACCAGGTGGCCCGGCCTCTTACCGATGAATGTATGAAATTCGTTGGTCGTCATCACGCCGGCGACTCGAGACGGGAAAAGTGCTCGACCCAGTTCCAGCGCGGCCAACCTTAAGGCCTCAGCAGCCTCGCGGCCCAATCCACCGGAAGTGTTGCAGGCGGCGCTAACGAACCCGGTCACCCCGCTCTCACTCTCGAGCGGAATCACCAGATAGCTTCCCATGCGAGAGCGCACCGCAACATCGGCCGGGCAACGGCCATCTTTTCGGACCTCGTGCAGGAGGAGTTCCGGACTTTCGATGCCGAGCCAACCGCTGACGCCTTGCCCCCCGGCAAAGCTCATGTCTTCGAGCAGGTTCACATCGAGACCGGACTTCGCCACCAACATCGCCTGGTTACCCTGAAGCTTGTACACGCCGACGTGGTCGGCATTGATCATCTGGCAGATCTCGTTGGCGAACCGGGTGGCCACCACTTCTGGGGTCTCCGCGCCTTCTTCCAGACTGCGCAAATCGTACAGAATTTCCGCTTCTCGGAGCCGTCGGTCGACGTCTTCCTTATCTCGCGCCTCGACCACCAACGCGGCGATCTCTTCCGAAGCATCTTGGGTGATCAGGCGCGCCTCGTCGAGTCTCGTTGGACTGAGGTGGGACAGAGATACAAGTCCGACGACCCGTCCCTCATGAACCAGTGGCACGCTGGCAACGCTCGATTCATCCTCTCGGAGCGCACGAACCGCGTTCATGCTCTTCGCGATGAGATCGGACAATGATTGCTTGGGATCCACATCGAGCGAAGCTTCGACTTCGTCCTGCGACAGGTCGCCATAGGTTCCCTTTACAACCAAACCACTCCCGAAGGAAGCCACGGTGTAGATCACCACACTGCGAGCGCCGGTCAAAGTCGCGAGTCGTGACGCCAGTTTGCGAGGCACGTCTCCGGGATGGCCCGCTCGGGCCTCGGCCAATTCCACACTCATGCGGTCGCGCCGGCTTGCTGTTTCCAAAGCTCGATAGGCGTCGCGAAGCTTCCGAAACGTCTCTCTGAGCTCTAGATCGGCCATGTCTTCGCTCCGCACGAGCACTGGCTCTTCTTCCACCAGGATGCTACGTCGTCGCTCTTCGAGCAAGAGCCCGATTGCCAAAACGGCGCAAGCATGGAGCAGCACCGGTCTCGGCGGAGGAGTTCCATTACTCGTCACCGCATAGGCTGCCAACACCGCGCCAGCCGCGACCGGCGCCGTGAAAATTGCTCTCGAACCATGTCGCACTGCCGCCAGGATGCAGGGCGCAAGGACAAGGACCCCCATCATCGGCAACGTGCCCGACTTCGCCACTATGTAGGCCACCGCCGCCGATTCGGCCACTGCGATCAATCCGGCGATGCCCGGTTTGAGCATGTTATGAACGGAAAGTCGATAGGAAAGCCCAGAGAGCACGGCCACCAACGCACCTGCTCCCGCCGCATCCAAGAACGGAACGAAGCCAGTGGCGCCGCTCGCGAAGAGAAGGATTCCGATTGCAATGAGCCTTGCGCTGAGGTCGAACATGACGAGTTACTTTATGTTTCGGAGGGAAAGACTCTAAACGTTAGAGTGGAGAGTTAGGTTTTTGGCCGACCCCCGCCAGAGGCCGCATGACTGCCAGGTTTTAGGTTCAAATCGGGGGCTGGAGGGGGTGGATCGGGTACTCTCCGAAACCCCATGGCAGTTCATCTTCCCGTAGTCGTCATCGTGGGCCGTCCTAACGTCGGGAAGAGCACTCTCTTCAACCGGCTGGTCGGCAAACGCATCGCCGTGGTCGAAGACACGCCCGGCATTACTCGAGACCGCCTTTACGCAATGGTCGAGTGGCAGGGGAAACGGTTCCACCTTGTCGACACCGGTGGCATCGTGTTTCAAGACGAGGATCCGCTTGCGGAGCAGATTCGTATCCAGGCCGGAGTCGCCCTCGCGGAGGCCGACGTCATTCTGTTTTTGGCGGATGCGAAGGCTGGCCTTTCGGCCGACGACTGGGAACTCGCGCAGCAGTTTAGAGGAAGCAAGGTCCCCGTACTGGTCGTGGTCAACAAGGCAGACAACGCGGACCGAGACGCCCTCGCGAACGAATTCTATGCACTGGGAATCGGAGACGTTTACCCCGTCTCCGGGCTCCAGGGACGAGGCGTCGCCGACCTTCTCGATGTGGTCGTCGAAATGCTTCCGGAAGTCAAGAAAGACGACATTCCCGAGAAGGAAGAGATCCGAGTTGCGATCATCGGACGCCCGAACGTGGGCAAGTCGTCCATGGTCAACGCCTTCACCGGCGAACAGCGGATGATCGTCAGCAACATTGCCGGCACGACGCGGGACTCCATCGACACGGTGATCGAGCACGCTGGAGAAACCTTCCGACTCATCGACACCGCTGGTATTCGACGACGAGGAAAGATCCAGGGCACCGTCGAGTACTACATGGTCAACCGAGCCCAGAAGGCGATAGAACGCGCCGACTGCGCGATGATCGTGGTCGACGGAAACGAAGGTCTTACCGATGGCGACAAGCGGATCATGAAGATCGCCCACGATGCCGGCAAAGCCTGCGTCTTCGCGATCAACAAGTGGGACATCAAGGAACCGCCCGACGGTATGCCGCGCAAAATGTCCATCCTCAAGAAGGACATGATCAAGGTGATCCGGGATGAAATCCCTGAGTTGCTTTACGCGAAGATTGCCTTCACTTCGGCCAAAGAAAGCGCTGGACTTGAGCCCGTACTCGACGAAGTGCTTCGAGCGCAGGAAGCCTATTCATTCCGAGTCAGCACCGGTCAGCTCAACCGACTCATCGGAGAAGCGGTGTTCGCTCGGCCCTACTCCTCGAAGGGACGAGTCCTCAAGATTTACTACGCGACCCAGGTTCAGACCCGACCGCCGACGTTTGTCATGTTCTGCAACGACGTTGAGCTGTTCCACTTCAGCTACGAGCGGTACCTGCTGAACAAGATTCGAGAAGCCTTCCCGTTGGAAGGAACACCCGTTCGCATCTGGGCCCGCGCCAGCCACAAGGATAAAGACAAAGACAAAAAGCAGTAGTCGGGTAAACCCTCGGGCACGAGATGCATCCTCTGATCGAGAACCCGACCGCCCTCGGCCACGGCCAACTTGCCCCACGGGCCTCCTTTATTCCCTTCCCGGATGAGGCATCGGCCTTGGCCGGAGGAAACTCACCCCGAGTCCTCAGCCTCAACGGCGATTGGCGCTTCCGGCTGTTCCTTACCGTCCTTGAGGCGCCCGACTCTCTGATGGGGCAGGAACTCGTCGATTCCGACTGGGATCTGCTATCGGTTCCCTCGTGTTGGCAGATGCACGGCTACGGCAAGCCCGCCTATACGAACATCATCTACCCCATCCCTCTCGACCCGCCAAGAGTGCCGACCGAGAATCCCACCGGCTGCTACCGCCGCACCTTTTCCATCCCCGCTGATTGGCAGAGTCGAACCACTGTTCTCCGATTCGAAGGTGTGGACTCTGTCTTCACGGTCTGGGTCAATGGAAAAGAGGTTGGCGCTGCGAAGGGGAGCCGGCTGCCATCTGAATTCGATATCACCGAGTTTATGACGGCAGGGGAAAACCTCCTGGCGGTGCGCGTTCACCAGTGGTCCGACGCCACCTACCTCGAAGACCAGGACATGTGGTGGCTCAGCGGAATCTTTCGTGACGTCAGCCTTCTATCTCGACCAGCCGCAAGGCTGGCAGATCTCTTCGTTCATACCGCCTATGATCCGGCCACCGGAATTGGGTCGCTGAAGGTAGACGTTTCCCTTACTGAGGGCGGCTCAAGTCTCGCCTTGTTCGAAGACGGAATCAGCGAGCCTATCTGGTCCGGGGAAGGCCCGATCTCAGCCGTAAAGCCTTGGTCGGCAGAGATTCCGAATCTCTATACGCTCCTTGTCACGGTTAAAGATGGACTGGGAACGACCTCTGAGGCCACGTCGATCCGCGTCGGGTTCCGGACCGTCGAAATGCGCGGCGGACTCCTTCTTGTGAACGGAGTCGCAGTGAAGCTGAAGGGTGTGAATCGTCACGAGCACCATCCCGACCTGGGCCGAACGGTGCCCTACGAGGCGGCCAGACAAGACGCGATCCTCATGAAGCGTCACAACGTGAACGCGGTTCGGACCAGCCACTACCCGCCCCATCCTCAATTCCTCGACATCTGCGACGACATCGGCCTGTACGTGATCGACGAATGCGATTTCGAGGCTCATGGATTCGACTCACATCCCGACATCAATCCGTCCCTGGACCCTCGATACACATCCGCCTGCGTCGACCGAATGGTCCGCATGGTCGAGCGAGACAAGAACCACCCCTCGATCATCATGTGGAGCCTCGGGAATGAGGCGGTGTGTGGTTGCAATCACAAAGCGATGTCCGACTGGGCCAAGGCGCGAGATTCGCGGCCGATCCACTACGAACGAGACCAGACCACCGAAATCGTCGACATCTTCAGCCAGATGTACGCTTCAATCGACGACCTCGAGAAGATCGGACGCTACGAGGACACGCTAGAGGATGCTCCCGACCTGTTGGCGGCCCGGATGAAGAAGCCTTATATCCTCTGCGAATACGCTCACGCGATGGGCAATGGACCCGGAAGCCTTCGGGAGTATTGGGAGACGATCTACGAATACCCACGACTGCAAGGAGCTTTCGTGTGGGAGTGGTTAGACCACGGGATTCGCCAATTCACGCCCGAAGGTGTCGAGTACTTCGCCTACGGTGGAGATTTTGGCGAGCCCGTTCACGATAGCAACTTCGTAATCGATGGCCTGCTCTTTCCTGACCGAACACCGTCACCCGCGCTCACTCAGCTCAAGAAGATCTTGGAGCCTTTCGAGATCACGGGGGAGGCCGGCAAGATTCAACTCCTGAGCCGACTCGATTTCGCGGGAACCGAAAACCTGGAGGCCGTATGGGAACTCCTTCGGGACGGAAAAGTTGTCGACTCGGGCGAATTGAGCCTGCCGTACATTCCGGCCCGAGCCGCCGAGGAGATCGACCTACCCGTCGAGTATCCGATGGAACCGGGCGAATGGCTCTTGGAAGTGTCTCTGAAGCTCAAAGAGGACAACGATTGGGCGGAAGCCGGATACGAGTTGGCATGGGGGCAAATCGCCCTTGCCGGCCGTCCGCTGCCAGCCGTTGCCCCGGAACCGACGCTGGTTGAGATCCACCATAACGGTCTATCGACGACGGTTTCCGGGGCCTCGTTCGCTCTGACGTTCAGCAAGGTCACTGGCGAGTTGGTTTCTTGGACAAACAGCGGCCAACCAGTGATTCTGGCCGGTCCAAAACTCGACCTTTGGCGAGCCCCAACCGACAACGATTTTGGTTGGCAAGCGGTGGGGAAGAAGTGGCGAGAGCAACGGCTGGACCGCCTGACTCACCGATTCGACGGACTGTCAGTCGAGCAACTGGACGAGAACTCGGTAGAGGTAACAGTCAAGACCCGAGTCGCTCCTCCTGTCGATCCTTGGGGCTTCTACTGCACCTACACCTATCGAATCACGGGCGACGGCGCGGCGGATCTCACCGTCGACGTCGTGCCGCACTTAAGCGTCCCATCTGTTCTTCCTCGCGTGGGAGTGTCGCTCAGGCTGCCAGGCTCCCTGGAGCAAAGCCAATGGTACGGACTGGGCCCAGGAGAAGCGTACGTGGACACTCATGAGGCCCAACGCCTCCGTGTTTGGGAGGCGCCAATCGACAGCCTGCGGACGAACTATATTCGCCCCCAGGAGAGTGGTAACCGCATGGATGTCCGTTGGGCCATTTTCACGGCGGCTGATGGGACGGGCATCCGGGTGGAAGGTCATCCAACCTTCATGTTCAGCGCCGAGCGATTCACGACCGACGACATCGACAAGGCGAGCCATACCTACGACTTGATTCCAAGGGACTTCGTGACGCTCCGGCTAGATCACCGGCACCACGGAATTGGAAGCAACAGTTGCGGTCCCGCCCCCCTCGAAAAATACGAACTGCATTCCGGCCCTTTCCGGTTCGGATTGGCGCTGAAGCCAGCGTCGCAACTGAATTAGGCGGGGATTGACCTGAACCAGCGCTCCAGCCCACGCCAAGAAAGGCGAGGACCCTCTCCCCTGAGGGCGCTGGTTGTGGTCGCTCAAGATCTACTCGATGGATAGATCTTTGCTTTATGGTACACCAGATTTTGCGACCCGGAGCGCAATTAAATCGGCTTTGGTAAATCGGTTACTCGCATCATTGCGCAAGTTATGTGCGAATTACGTTACCCACCCTTATCTTGGGACCAAAAACAGCCAATCTGTTTCCCGAGCGCCGATGGAGAGCACGCTCTCCCCTTGCTCCCGGAAGCGCTCACTACCGCCGTCAGAACCTCGCTGACACTCCCCTTGACCGTCCGACAAGGCTCTGGACTCATCCACTCACGGGATCTCCGACGAGCATTGGCCACAACCGCCGTTCGCCTTCGAACATTCGAACGATTAGGGCGAAACTATTCGCATCGAAAGAATCTTTTTAAGCGTCTCGTTCGTCCGAAAACTCCACCAGTTTGCAGAGTATTCTCCCTCCATGCGCTTCGCCACTAAGGCTCTTCGGGTCGGCCAGGAACTCGATCCAAAATACCGAGCCGTGATCCAACCACTCTACCAGTCGGCTACGTTTGGCTGGGAAGATCTGGACCATATTCCTGACATCGACTACACCCGGTGTCAAAACCCCAACCGCAAGACGCTTGAAGAAGTGATTGCAGCCCTCGAAAACGGAAAGCACGCCGTGCTGTTTGCCAGTGGAATGGCCGCCATCGTGGGGGCATTCTCGCTGCTAAAGCACGGCGACCACCTGTTGATGGCAACCGACATCTACGGAGGAACCTTCCGAGTGGGCGAGAAGCTGCTTCCCCGGCAGGGAATCTCAGTGAGCGAATTCTGCGCTCACAACCCTCTGTCGATTAACGATGCGGTTCAGCCAAACACGAAGCTTTTGATCTTCGAAACGCCCACGAATCCGAATCTACGAGTTTCGGACATCGAGGCCGTGGTCAAGATCGCCAAGTCGCACGGGCTGATCGTGGTTTTCGACAACACTTTCGCCTCCCCGGCGCTTCAGAATCCCCTCGACCTCGGCGTCGACATCGTGGTTCACAGCACCACCAAGTACATCAGCGGGCACAGTGACGTGATTGGCGGAGCGGCAGTCACTAACAATCCTGAGTACTACACGGCGATCTATGAGTGGAACAAGGCAGTTGGCGCCGTTCCCTCACCTTTCGACTGCTGGCTTTCTCTCAGAGGCGTCAAGACCCTTGCCGTCCGAATGGCTCAGCACTGCAAGAATGCCCAGGCCATCGCCGAGTATTTGTCGGATCATCCCAAAGTATCCAAGGTTCACTACCCCGGCCTCCCCAGTCACCCAGACCATGCGGTCGCCAAGAAGCAGATGAAGGGCTTTGGCGGCATGCTCGCGTTCGAGGTGAATGGTGGAACTGAAGCCGCACGGAAGCTCGCCGAATCCACCGAAGTGTTCCTGCTTGCAGAGTCGCTTGGCGGAGTGGAGAGTCTCATCGGTTACCCGCCTCTGATGTCTCACGCAACGATGACCGAAGAACAGCGAGTCTCGAAGGGAATCCCCGGCAGCCTTCTCCGCGTCAGTGTAGGAATCGAAGACGTCCAGGACCTGATCGACGACCTCGACCAGGCTTTGGCGAAGATCTGATCCTCGCCTTGTAGGTGATCGTAGATTCAATCTACTCGGCGTGCCGAGTAGATTGAATTGCTTTTTTGGCCTTGTTCAAACCGGATCGATTTCCAGCTAATCCAATCCCTAACTCAGGAGTAGGATACAGGTGCGAGAAGTCGCGCCCCGTGCGTCCACAATCCTCTACCCCTTGGCTGAATATCGTTGAGTATCCGTTCCACACCCGTGAATTCGACACGGGAGAAGGGTGGCTCAGCTATGTGGACCATGGGCACGGCAAACCGATTGTGTTCGTCCACGGCTCGCCGACGTGGTCTTATCTGTATCGGCGAATCATCAAGGGATTGGGTGGGCTGTATCGATGCGTGGCGCCCGACCACTTGGGGTTTGGTCTGAGTGCGAAGCCCATTGGGGTCGACTATTCTCCCCAGGCTCAGGCGAGGCGGTTTTCCGACTTGATGGACTACCTACGGCTGACCGACGTCACGTTGGTTCTTCAAGACTGCGGAGGTCCGATTGGGATGTCTTGGGCGCTCGATCATCCGGACCGGGTTCGGCAGGTCGTTCTGTTCAACACATGGATGTGGTCTTTAGAAGAGAATCGCCCAGCCCAAAAGCTCGCAAACCTCGTCGGCAATCCGATCAATCGTTTCTACTACCGAGCCCTGAACGCTTCTCCGACGTTCATCCTTCCCGCTCTGTTTGCGGATCGGCATCGACTGCCAAGGGCCAGCCAGATCCAGTTCTTGGAGCCGTTTCGAAATTACCGAGAACGGAGAGCGATCTACGCAATGGTGGAAGGGCTTCGCGACAGCCAGACCTGGTTCCAAAGCCTCTATTCCCGCCGTGAAGAACTCCTTCGCATGCGAGCGCTTCTCCTCTGGGGCACGAAAGACCCGCTTTACGGGGTTGAGGCCTTGAATCGGTTTGAATCGATGTTGCCCCTTTCGGAGACGGTGGTCTTTCCCCAGGTGGGTCGGTTCGTGCCGGAGGAGGCATCCCATATGGCGATGGACGAGATCCGGTGGTTCCTGCTGAACCAACCCGCGTTTACCCAAAATGTGAGATAGGCCACCTGCCTGGGCAGATGGCCTGTGTTGAACCTAAATCTTCTCTTTGCCTAGTGGACGATGCTGACGTTGTTCGCTTCGAGGCTGACTGTGATGAAGACGGTCCGATTCTGGGGCAGCTTCCACTCGAGCCCGGCGGCATGAGTGACCTTCACCAAAGCGTATCGGAGCGAAGTGTTGATGAGGAAGGCATCCAACTTGTACGCGGGCACTTTCTCATCCACGACAATCTTAACTCCCGTCTGCTTGGACAGATCGGCGAATAGCGTGCGAATGTCTGTCTTGTTTAGGCGAGTCGTCACGTGCTTCTGCAGTTCGGCAGCCGGCACTGGTCCTGCCGGCGTCGCTTGCTTCGGCGTGACCTGAATTGTGGGTATTGAGGTAGGGGTTGACGGCGTTGTCACAGCGTTTCCTCCAATAGGAGTTGAGTTCGGATTCGGAACCGGTCGGACGACCGCGTTCCGGGCGGTGTGAACGAAGTAGATCCCGTCTTTCAGCTCGGCTTGGAGCCCGGAAAGTGTGCACACGATGTCGAGAGCCCGGTGGAAATCAGCTTTTTCGAGGGAGAGAAACACCGCGAAGTGGATGTTTGGCTCGATCACGTACTGCTTCTTCTCCTGGTCGAAGATGTCCATGAGGACGGTTCGGACTTCGGAGCCTTTTGCCGATACGGTGACCGGAATGCTGTCCTTGGTCGCCTTCGTGTCAGCGACGTCCTTCTGGTCCTTTGCTTGACCGGCGAGGACAGTCAGAGGCAGTGTGAGGAGTGCGAGAGCGAGCGAGAAGGATTTCATGATGTTCACGGTTCGATAGGGGATCCCGAAGCGTCGTAGACGCGAATTCTGGCGATGGGCCGATGATGGGCTGGCTTGTGGACCTTGTGAGATCGAAGGGCGGCAACTCGACGCCGGACGATCTTATGAATCTTCTTGTGGTGTACAGCAGCGACGTGGTGGACCGCATGAGGCGCTTGGTGGTGGACGGGTGCAGCAGGCTTCTCGGGTGACTTGGCCGGTTCAGACGGAGCAGCGACTGGTTTCGCTGGTTCCGGCTTCACCGCCGTACTGTCGGTGGGCTTCGACGATCCTGAACTAGGTGTCGTGGCGTCGACCTTAGGCGCGGTTGTTGGAGTCACCGGCCCAATCGCGGCGGCGGTGGTAGGAGTGGCGGTAGGAGGCGTGGTGGAATTCGAGGCAAGAACTGCCGGCTTTAGGGCCTGAGGGGTCGGGGCCGAGCCAGTGGAAGCGGGCGGAACGACGGGAGAGTTCGATGTGGCGCTACTCGCGGCAGGAGTGGCAGTGGCAGTGGGCGGCGCGGCTGGAGTCGCAGCCGAGATAGGAGGCGTGGTGGCAGGAGTCGGGGCCGTCGGTTTCGAAGTCGCTGGCTTTCCGTTTGCGGAGTTTTGAAGGGCAACCGCTCCCGCCGAAAGGGCAGAAAGGGCATTCGGCCCGAGCGTCAGCCCGTTACCGCCGCTGAGGCGACTCATGGCGACGAGGACGACGGCAAGAACTCCGGTCAAGACGAGAGGCTTCGTGAAATTGTTGGGACGGGCCGACTTGGCGGCTTTCGGCGACTTCTGAACGGCAGCCTTTGCGGCGGCCTCAATCGCTTTATAGTCGACGGCAGCTTTCAAAGGACTTGGCTGCGAGTCCGTCTTTGGGCGCGCTTTCGCTTCAGCGCCTTCGAGGGACATCTTCGCTCTCAGCTCAGCCTTGCGGGAAGACAGGGCCGCCCGACAATCGTCGCACGCCACTAGGTGCACCTCGAGTTGTCGCATCGCTTCCGAAGCGAGCGGCTCTCCACCGAGATATCGCCCGATCTGGGCGCGCACGAGTTGACACTCGATACTTTGAACTGGCATCTCTTACAATCCTCTTGAGCTTTTTCTTCGAAGGTCGAATCAGGCCCAGTTGGATCATCGGTATCTGTACTAGTTTCTGGAGAGAGATTTAGAAGAGTTGTTCGAGCAAGGTGTGTCTCAGGCTCCTGCCCATGGGCCAGATCGCCAGCGAAACTCGCCGTTTACCGTCCGACT
Source organism: uncultured Armatimonadota bacterium (assembly GCA_903904815.1). GTDB lineage: Bacteria > Armatimonadota > Fimbriimonadia > Fimbriimonadales > Fimbriimonadaceae > Fimbriimonas. The sequence continues at coordinate 47,485 of CAIVDU010000031.1, read as the reverse complement.
TCAGCGTCTTCCGGAGCTGCTCGGGACTCTGATCGGCCAATCGCTGCTTAATCTCCGGAGTCGCCGCGCCGAGATCTTGAAGCATCTTTTTCGTTTTGGCCATGTCCGCCTTATCGCTATACAGCACTCGGTAGGGTCTTAGCCAAGGTGACTTGATTTCAACGTTACCGGTCAAATAACCCCGAGAGTCGCCGAGGGCACGAAGTTCGTATCGTTCGGAGAGCGTGCCCAGGCAGTGCGATCTCACTGCCGCCGGGTCAGCGTCGAAAAAGTAACTTCCCACCTCGTCCGTGATGGGAGCATCGGCCCCCGGGATCAACGTGTCTCCGCTCTCCACATGTACGGCCAGCTTTTCCGAGATGGCGTTCTTGCCCGTGCAGATGAGTGCTTCCCGGCACTCGCCCTCGCAGGAGAGGAATCGAAGGGATGGCCCTAGCGAGATAAGAAACGGGTCAGGGAGGAGGGGAGAGAGCTTGATGACGCCGAGCGACAAGTGAGCGAATCGCTCCGCGATGTCCATGGGATTTGGCGAGAATTCGCTCGGGTCCAAGGTTCGTCGACCTTCCATCCGGCGAGCGGGGTCCGCAATGGCGTAATCCCACTCCCACTCGGCCTGCATGGAATCTTCAAGCCGGACTTCGGCTGAGACATTGGCGACCGCCAAGTTATGCTGAGCCGCCTCGGCTCGTTCGGGATCGAGTTCAAATCCGATAGCGGATCCCCTCTGGGCGAGCGCAATGAGATCGCCCCCAATTCCGGTCGTGAGGTCAGCGACAAGGACATCAGGCGGGAATAGCGATGCGTGATAGGCGGCAATGTCCTCGGAAGTCGCTTGCTCCAAGGCCTCTCGCACGAAAAGCATTTCTTCCGATCGGGCAAACTTCTGTTTGGCCCTCGTCCGGAGTTCGCATTGGGTGAAGGCCCACCTTGCCATCGCCGAGCCGAAATTCCGCGCTACGCGATCGATGTTGGCCGGCGAAACCGGGAGGCCGTTCGCCATCGCGAGGGCGGCTCGCTTCTGTTCGTCGATCACCCCTCTATTGTGGCGGATGCGAGACTAACATCCTCCAAGTGGCGGAAGCGGAATGCCGAAGAACATTCTGAGCAGGTTCTGGATCGAAACCCATGCAAAAAGCAGTCCGGGATGCAACTAAGGCGGCAAGGTACCCTTATATCAGAGGTGAATGGAAAAAGTGAGCTCGATTTTGAATAGCGGGGCGGCAAAGAAAACCTGGAGAGAGAAGGTTGGCCTCGCCGAAATGCTCAAGGGCGGCGTCATCATGGACGTCATTAACACCGACCAAGCGAAGATCGCCGAAGACGCGGGCGCGGTAGCCGTGATGGCGTTGGAGCGCGTTCCGGCCGACATCCGCCGAGAAGGCGGCGTCTCTCGCATGAGCGACCCCGAGATGATTCTCGCGATCAAGCAATCGGTGACGATCCCCGTTATGGCAAAGTGCCGAATCGGTCACTTCGTCGAGGCGGAAATTCTCGAGGCCCTTGAGGTCGATTTCGTCGATGAAAGCGAAGTCTTGACCCCCGCCGATGAAGAGAACCACGTCGACAAACACGCGTTCACCGTGCCCTTCGTGTGTGGAGCCCGCAACCTCGGCGAGGCACTTCGCCGTTGCGCGGAAGGCGCTGCAATGATCCGCACCAAAGGTGAGGCAGGGACCGGAGACGTCGTCGAGGCGGTTCGTCACATGCGAACGATCATGGCCCAGATCCGCGAAGTGCAGAACGCCCGTGAGGATGAGTTGTTTGTACTTGCCAAGAACCACCAGGCTTCTTACGAGTTGATCAAAGAGGTCAAGGAGCTGGGCCGGCTTCCCGTGCCTAACTTCTCCGCCGGCGGAATTGCGACTCCGGCTGACGCCGCGTTGATGATGAAGCTCGGAGCGGAGACTGTCTTCGTGGGATCGGGCATCTTCAAGTCTGGAGATCCCGTTAGCCGGGCAAAGGCGATCGTCGACGCCGTTCTTTTCTATCAGGATCCGAAGAAACTGGCTGAGATCAGCGCTGGCCTGGGCGAACCGATGGTCGGCATCAATGTCAGCTCCCTGTCACAGAAAGAGCTGCTGGCCACTCGCGGCTGGTAAATCCTGGTAATAGGGTGATTCGCACAGTCGAATTGCCCTATTTTTTCGCCTGGTTTGGTACTTTCGCGCAGTTTGATACAACGCAATATCAGATTCTTGTTGGGCTTTCCATTTTTCGGTGTATCATGACCCGAAACAAGCTATTCGTTCCAAAGCGATGCTTGGTATATTTTGGTGTGGGGAACATCAAACAGCGGACAGACTTGGCTTGATGGAAGCCTCACCGCTTTAGACGACGCGGAGCAGCGAAATCGAAGATATGGGTGAGGAGTCCGTCGCAGAAGATATGGCAGGTTGCGCAAAGGCAAGGAAGGGTAAATGTCCGTCACGCTGAAGGATGTTGCCAAGCTTGCGCAAGTCTCGCCGATCGTAGTGTCGCGGGTCCTGCACAACAAAGCGGAGGGCGTCCGAGTAAGTGACGCTACCGCCGAGCGGGTACGCCAAGCCGCCGCCGAACTGAATTACAAGGTCAACATCTGGGCACGAAATTTCCGCGCCCAACAGACCATGATGCTGGGAGTCCTCAACGGCATGGGCTTTGACCGTCCTCGATTCAATGATGGTCCACGCTATTTTGCGACCCTCATGGATGGAATCGTCGACGGCGCCTTCCGCCACTCATACTCAGTGGCTTTGTGTCCTCAACTGCTTGGGGACGATCCTTCCGAGGCAGTCACCGACGGCCGTTTCGACGGATTGGTCTGGTACAGCATCACCCCAACCGATGCGAATCGGGCCACCCTGGCCGCATGCCGATGCCCAGTGGTGATTGTGCACGCGCTTTCCGGACAGTACGGGGGCAAACACCCGACCGTGATCTGCGACAACTTTCAGGGAATTGGCCTCGGAGTCGATCACTTGTACGAGTTGGGCCATCGAAAGATCGCCTTCATGATTGAGGGGGATGCGATGAACGTCGAGTCGGAGGCGAGATTAGCGGCATTTAAGAGCCACATGGCGCGCCACGACCTGCCCCCTGCCGAAACGGACATTATCGATGTCCGCAAGGACCGGGAGGCCTTGAAGTCCTATCTTTCAAACAAGCCGCCCCACACCGCACTCATGGTACATGCCGACGGGTTAGCGGCCGACATTATTCGATTTGCTCCGAAATACGGAATCCGAGTGCCGGAAGACCTATCGGTCATCGGGTTCGACTCTACTGAGTTCTGCGATGAATTGAAGCCAGCCTTGACGTCCATTTCGCAGCCGCTTTTCGAGATGGGCAACCGCGCAACCGATTTGTTGATGAAAGCGATTTCTGAACCTAACATCGACCCTGTCGAGCTGGTGCTTCCCTGTGGACTGGATGTTCGCGGATCGACCGGACCCGCAAGGCAAACAGAACTCTCTTAGGCTACGCGCTAGATTTCCGGCCGGAAGGATATTGCACCTGCGCCCAGGACTGCCACACGCACTCCGCGCTACATCCGGCATTTAAACACTTCATACTGCCGGCCCGAAGGCGGAGAATGATTCGTGTCTCCGCAGTCCATGGCAGCCAGATTTGGACGATTGCAGTTCGCAGCGAGCAACTGCCAGTCGGAACGCATTCTAGGGATGCCTACTTCCTCCAGCTCAAGTTTGCTGCGAACTGCAAACCGCAGTCTTCAAACTGCAGACTGCAATCTGCAAACTGCAAACTTTAGAAGATGGGCGTTGTTCCCTGCCATGCGCCACCTAAACTCAGCGAAACTACGAGGATCTCCCACATACCCAGAAAATTGCCGGGAGTGGAGACAAGAAACCTCCCGTTAATTGTATTGGCAGACGGTAATTTGGGACCGAATTTGACCCATTTTTATCCCCACAACTACGAGTTTTGAACCCGCGAAGGATTGGCTTGACGAATTCGTGCGTTAAGCTACAAGTGTAAGGATTCATTCTCAGAGCAAAGCAATCATGATGATTTCAATCGCCTTCGCAATCGCTGTTTCACAAACGACTTCGACGCCAGCCTATCGAGTCACCTCGGTCGATCGACACATCTCATTCGCCGGCAAACTCGGTGACCGAGTGGATCTCAGTTTCCAGGTGGAAGTAGGGGACCATGTCGACACGATTCGAGTTGGTCGACAGCACACTCGATTTGGCCGTCCGCTCGAAGTCAAAGTAGGCGATCGCGTTGAACTGGTCGATTTTCATGATCACAAGAGCCAGCTCCTGATGTCCGATCAGGTCCGAGTCGTCAAGAACTAAACCCCTCTCGTTCCAACTCCGCTTGCCCCGCCAGTGAACTATGCCTGCGGGGCTTTTTTGCGCCGAAATCGGACTAGGTGATGGGCTATCACCCCACTAGGACGTCATCCTGAGTCCGCGACGACTAGGATTCAGGCATCGCATTGGACGAAAAAGTCGGCCAGGCTGAAACGACCGCACTGCAAACAGCGCACGGCATACTGACAACTTTCTTAGGAGTAGGTTGACAAGCTACTGCGTCAAGCTTCACACATCATCAGCCCGCTTTCCCGTATCCTTGTAGGCATGACCGGAACCGAAAGACTGAGCGAATTAGCCGACGGAAGAAATCCGCTCTTGGTTGCCCGCCTAAAGAGTGGATTCGCGGTGATGGCCGATAGTCAGTATCTGCCCGGCTACTGCCTGCTCTTGGCCTATCCAGAAGCCAACCATCTCACCGACTTGTCACAGTCGCTCCGAGCCCAATACTTGCTCGACATGAGCCATCTCGGGGAAGCCGTCATGGAAGCAACGAATTGTCTGCGCGTGAACTACTCAATTCTCGGCAACTTGGACCCCTTCCTCCATGCTCATGTTTGGCCCCGATACTCATGGGAGGACGACCAATATCGCCTCTCGCCACCCACCGACTATCCGCCCGAGTATCGCGACGCCTTGAAGCATGGATACGATCCAGAGAAGCATGATGGCCTCCGCCAGAAGATCGCCCAACACCTTCAGATGCTTTCCGGCGGAGATCTCGCGCCCTAAGTCTTAGCGTCTTTCGGTCGGCGGGTACCCTATTCGGATGAAAGCCGAAGGAATCCGAGTTGCGGTCGTCGGCGCCAGTGGTTATGCCGGAGCCGAGATTGTTCGTCTCCTTTCCAACCATCCGTGCGCACAAGTCACCTCCGTGACTTCGGGCCGTAGCGCGGGTAAGCCTCTCAGCGAAGAATGTCCCTGGCTCGCCACCGACCTCGTCCTGGAGTCGTTTACTCCGGCACAGATCGAAGCGGATGTAGTCTTCCTGTGCCAAGAGACCGGATTCGCCATGGACCATGTCGCCGAGATTCTGCCGCAGGCGCGGGTCATCGACCTCTCGGCGGACTTCCGATTAACGGACCTTGACGTATACCGACGGTTCTACGGTCGAGAGCACTCTAATCCCACCTTGAGCACGAAGCCGGTCTACGGATTACCGGAACTGGTGGATCGAACGGCCATCGCTCAGGCCCAATTGGTCGCAAACCCCGGCTGCTACCCGACCGCCTCTTTGCTGGCGGTCATGCCGATCGTGAGGGCAGGACTCTTGGCTGGCACCCCGGTCATCGATGCGAAGTCGGGTGTCTCCGGTGCGGGGCGATCCAAGAAAGAGACGGATTACTTGTTCAGCGAGCTAGACGGTGGGTTCAAGGCCTACGGAGTGGTGGGACATCGCCACACCCCGGAGATCTCTCAACTCGTTGGCCGTGCTGTGAGATTTACACCCCATCTGATCCCGCTCGCCCGTGGCATTGAGGCGACCGCTCATTTGCCCCTGACGGAGTCTATCAGCAAAGATGCCCTGTTCGAGATGTACTCGGACGCGTACGCCAAGGAGCCCTTCGTGACCGTGCAGCGCGCTCAACCGAGCACAAAGCAAGTGCTGGGCTCCAATCGTTGCGCGATCGCGGTGGACGTCGACCCGGACACCGGATTCGCCGTCGTTTGCAGCGTAATCGATAACCTCGTGAAAGGCGCGGCTGGGCAGGCGATCCAGAACATGAATCTTCTCATCGGCGTTCCCGAAGATACGGGACTTCCCAAGAACGGCATTTGGCCCTGACTCTGCCGATCGTTTGCTTCTCGTTGGTCATTCAAACCATGTCTCTCATTCCAAAAGGCTTCAAGTTTTCCGGCGTTCGATGCGGTCTCAAGAACAAGCGGAACGACATCGGCATCGTCGTCTCGGAGGTTCCCGCGGTCGGAGCGGGGGTGTTCACGACGAACAACGTGCGGGCCGCGTGCGTCGATCATTCGCGATCGGTGGTTGCCGAGGGCAAGCTTCGTGCGGTGGTCGTCAACAGCGGCAATGCCAACTGCTGCACGGGCTCCCAAGGAGAGCGAGACACCGAGCGCATGTCGGAACTAGCCGCCAAAGGCCTGGGACTCGAACCAGATCAGGTTGCCGTTGGTTCTACCGGCGTGATCGGCCATCTGCTCGACATGGGCAAAGTAGAGCAGGGCATCCGAGAGGCGACCACCAAATTGGGTGACGATCCTCGCCCCTTCATGGATGCGATTCTGACCACCGACCTCGTCGAAAAATGGGCAAGACTCGCGGGCGGAGAACTCACCTGGACCCAGTGTCCCAACTCTGACGTGGAGGATGCAGAAGGACCCATCGTTTACGGAGTCGCCAAGGGTTCGGGCATGATCGCGCCAAACATGGCGACCATGCTCGGGTACGTGGTGACGGACTACGACGCGACTGGCCTAGATCTGCAAGCCATCTTGAAGCGCGTCGCCGACCGAAGCTTCAACTGCATGACGGTGGACGGCGATACGTCGACTAACGACATGCTCATCGTTCTGGCGAACGGAGCCTCCGGGATCCACGCCAGCGAATCGGAGCTAGAGGACGCTTTGTTCCAGGTCTGTGTGTCCCTGGCGAAGCAGATCGCTCGCGACGGAGAGGGCGCGACTAAGCTCGTTGAGATCCGAGTCACCGGCACCGACGATCCGAAGAAGATCGCCCGAAGTATTGGAGAGTCTCCGCTGGTCAAGACCGCAATGTTCGGCTGTGATCCGAACTGGGGCCGAATCCTCATGGCGGCAGGCAAAGCCGGGGTCCCCTTTGATTCGTCCGACATTTTCCTCAAGGTTTCTGCTCAAGATGAGGAGTTCGTGTTGTTCGAGTCCGGTCGTCCCGCCGCTTTCGACGCGAAGCGGGTTTCGGGAGCCCTGAAGTCGGATCATGTCGTCATCGACCTCCAGATCGGCGAAGGGGACACCGCAACCGTCTACACCTGCGACTTTGGATACGGATACGTTCGGATTAACGCCGAGTACCACACCTAACCGCCTTGAGCGGCCTACGCCCGCGGAGTGATGGAGTACTGGAACGTTGGGTCCGGAACCGGAACGGATTGCGGCCTCCGACCCATAGCTCAATTCCCCCGGCGCCCCGACCTTGGCCGGTCAAACCGGGATCATTTCGTTCCAATCGGAGCCGACTTTGGCGTCGACCTCGACCGGGACCTTCAGGGGAAGCGCGAGTTCCATGTCGCCGCGAAGCGGGCCGACGATCTCTTCCTGACCAATGGGGACCTCGAACACGAGTTCGTCGTGGACGTTCAAGAGCATGCGGGTTCCGGTGCCCTTGAGGGTCTTGTGGGCTCGGATCATGGCTAACTTGAGCATGTCCGCGGCGGTGCCTTGGATGGGTGCGTTCATCGCCTGGCGTTCTGCGTAGCGCCGTTCCATGATCTTGGGGGCGTGAATGTCTGGGAAGTAGCGGCGACGGCCGTCTAGCGTCGTCGTAAAGCCCTTGCTGCGTGCTTCTTGGACTACGGAGGCGGTGAAGCCCTTGATGCTGGGGAAACGCTCGTTGTATTGGGCAATGAGCGCCTTGGCCTCACCCATTGAGAAACCCGCCCCTAGTTGCTGAGCTAATCCAAATTCGCTGACTCCGTAGAGCACCGCGTAGTTCAGCATCTTGGCGAGGCGTCGCTGCTCCTTCGTGACGGCGTCGGCGCTGAGTCCGAACATCTGCTGTGCGGTCACCGTGTGGACGTCCTCGTGCCGGCTAAACGCCTCCACGAGGGCGGGTTCCTCGCACATGTGAGCGAGAACTCGGAGTTCGATCTGCGAGTAGTCGAGAGACGCCAGCTTATAGCCTTGTCCTGCTCGGAATGCCTTGCGGATGCCTCGCCCCAACTCGGTTCGAATTGGGATGTTCTGAAGGTTCGGGTCGTTCGACGAAAGTCGACCCGTGGCAGCCACCGCCTGGTTATAGGTCGTATGAATCCGACCGTCGGGTTGAATCAGACGCTCCAAAGAGTCGGCGTAGGTGCTCTTCAGCTTCGTCAGTTCGCGCCAGTGCATGACCTCTGCGGCGATGGGATACTGGGCGGCGAGTTCACCGAGGACTTCGGCGCCGGTTGCGTATCCGGTCTTGGTCTTGGTCGCGCCCGGGATCTTCATCTTGTCGAAGAGGATCTCGCCGAGCTGTTTCGGGGACCCAATGGTGAACTGCTGCCCGGCTAGCTCGTAGATTCCCGCTGTGACTCGCTCGATGGCGACCTCAAGCTCTTTGGAAAATTCGCGGAGCTGGGTGCGGTCGGCACAGATTCCGAAATTCTCCATCTCGGCAAGAATCGGAACCAGCGGAAGCTCGATCTCGTGGAGAATGTGCGCTTGGGATTCTTTCTCTAGCCGCTCGCGAAGCGCTGGCTCTAGAAAGCTGAGTGAGACCGCCATCTGCTGCGGGGTAGCCGGTGCTTCGAACTCCAGGTAACCCTGAACGAGGTCGCGAAGGGGGTAGGTGCTCCGCTCAGATCGCAGCACGTACGCGGCGAGGAGAGAATCGAATCTCGGCGCTTCTCTCCAGCCGAACTCTTTCAGGATGCGGCGATAAACGGCTTTGCCGTCGTGAAGAACGGCAAGCTCCGGAAAATCGGCGATCAGCCGTAGCGCGTCTGGTTCACTGATCTCGCAGACATCGATGCCGACGGCGAGGAAAGCCTTTCGGTCGTCGTCGAAGAGGTCGCCCTTGCCTAGGGGAGAAGGGAAATAGACGGAGAACGGACGTCCTTCGATGAACTTAACGACGTCGTTTAGCTCGTGGATCTTGAGTTCGTTGACGACGATCGCTTGCTCGTCGACCACGTAGGCCGGCTCAGGATCGGCGCCCGGGTTTTCGGCGGCGGCTAGCAGACTTGACTCCAAGTACGGTTTCAGGACGCTGGCGGCGCGGCGGGCGTGCTGCTTCAGCTCGAAGCTTTCCAGCATCTTTACCGCGCGTTCGAGTTCCAGATCGGTCAGGGAGAATGGGCTGAAGTCGTATTCGATCGGCACGTCGCGTACGATGGTGGCGAGGTGCTTACTCTGAACCATCTGGGGCTGGCAACCTTCGATGCGCTTTTGGTATTTCGCGGGCAATTCATCGAATTTGGCAATCATGTTTTCGATCGTGCCAAAGGACTGGATGAGTTCCGCCGCGCCCTTGTCTCCGATTCCGGGCACGCCCGGGATGTTGTCACTCGTATCCCCCTTGAGCGCCTTGTAATCGGGGATGAACTCGGGGCCGAATCCATAACGCTCAACGACTTCGGCTGGCCCGTAAGTGAACGTCTCAGTGACGCCGCTCTTCGGCGTCATAACGGAAACGCAGGCGTCGACCAGCTGGAGCGAGTCAAGGTCGCCAGTCACGATCGTGGTGTCGTATCCGTTTTCTTCCGCCTGACGCGAGATGGTGCCCACGACGTCGTCGGCCTCGAATCCAACGATCTCGCGGGTAGGGATTCCGAGGGCGTCAATAAATTCACGAGCCGCCTTAAGCTGCACGCGCAGTTCATCTTGGGTCTCTTTTCGGGTGGCCTTGTACTGGTCGTACTCGGCATGCCGAAATGTCTTGCCGGGGGCGTCCAGCGCGACCACGATCGCCTCAGGTTTCACCTTCTCAAGGAGGATGAAGAGCATCGACGTAAAGCCGTACAGGGCGTTCGTAGGACGGCCATCGGTCGTGCTCATATATCGGGTGGCGAAGAAGGCCCGATACAGGAGTGCGTAACCGTCGATGATGACCAGGCGCTTTTCCGGCATTCGAGTAAGTTACCGCGTCTGGGAGGCGTAGAAAGGGGAGATGCGTTTCGGTTTTGGAAACCTGAGGTTAGGTCGGAGAAGATAGTTTGGGCAGTTATAAGAACCTAGTAATCTAACTGACCGGACCTGCGGTACAATGATCGGGGCCAGAAGCATCTTCGCCGCTCTGCGGTGATGCAGGATTGGGAGGAGTTCCAGACGGGAACGGCATGGTTTATCGTCCACTACGGTACGAACAGATGATGAGGGCCGCTGAGCCCTACGATGGTAGAGCACGTCGCATGTTCGGTGGCATGGGCGTCTACACTGGTGACCGAATGTTCGCCTTTCTTATTGGCGAAGAAGTCGGCTTAAAGCTATGTCCTGACCACCTGGAAGAGGCGTTAAGCCTTCCCGGAGCTGGACCTATCCGACCAGATAAAGACGCTGAGCCGATGCGAGGCTACGTGAAGATGCCTCGTGAAATTCTCGACGACATGGACCAGTTCTTGACCTGGGTCGAGCGTTCCGCTAACTTCGCGCGCCAAAAGCTTTCCAACGCCTCATAGCGACCTTCGGTCGCCAGAGCGTTGAGAGGCTTTCCCAAATCCGTGACTAACTTTCGACGTTCCCCTCGCCCGCGGCGACGCAGGAGCGGGCTCGGGAGAGGGGCACAGGGAAGAGGGTCAGATTGAATCTGCGTCGTAACGCGGCTCCTCTAGACCATCCTGTTAGCTGTTCTTTGACTTGCGTGGAAATTTGGAGTGACGCTCTTCACAGAGAATGTCATCACTCCAAAGCCAGAACTTGTTAGAGCGTTCCTTCAGGGAACCAGAGAGCCAGTTCTCTTGCGGCTGCTTCAGGGTCGCTGCTGCTGTGGGTCAGGTTGTCGTCGATCGAGAGAGCGAAGTCACCTCGAACGGTTCCGGGGCCGGCTTCGACTGGGTTCGTAGCTCCCATCGTCGCGCGGATCGCCTTGACCGCGTTTTCACCTTGGATTGCCATCGCTACGATGGGGCCAGAGGTGAGGTAGTCCACAACGCTTCCGAAGAACGGTCGCTCGCGGTGCTCGGCGTAGTGCTCCTCGACGGTTGGACGAGGGGCGGAGATAAGCTTGAGGCCAACAACGCTGAGCCCGCGAAGTTCGATGCGACGAGTGATCTCGCCGATGAGCCGGCGCTGAACGCCGCCTGGCTTGATGAGTACAAGGGTGGTTTCGACTGCCATGGTGCAGCAGATAGTTTACCGGTCGAGAGCGAAGAGCCCGTTAACGAACCAACTCTAACACCCCTAAGTCCCGATTCGTTTCCGTTCTTGCCGATGCGGTGCTATCCTTCCCGAACCAGTGACAGTTGCCTCTATCAAAAACCTGACCGTGAAGTACGGCAACTTCACGGCTTTAAATGATTTCTCGTGCGAGATCGCCGAAGGCTGCACCGGACTCTTGGGTCCGAACGGAGCCGGAAAGACGACCCTGATCAAGACGCTGCTTGGATTCGTCAAGCCGACTTCCGGAAGCGGCACCGTGCTGGACCTCGACATCGCTCATCAGGGCAAACAGATTCGGCAGAAGATTGGCCTGATGCCCGAGCAGGACTGTCACATTCCCGGAATGAGCGCGGTTCAGTTCGTGGCCTATGCTGGCGAACTTGCCGGAATGCCCCCCGAACAGGCGATCCGACGGGCCCATGAAGTCCTTGAGTATTGCGGACTCGGCGAGGCTCGGTACCGAAACGTCGAGACTTACTCCACGGGAATGAAACAGCGCATCAAGTTGGCCCAAGCGCTTGTCCACGGTCCGAAGCTCCTCCTGCTGGACGAGCCGACAAACGGACTGGATCCGGCCGGACGCGAGGACATGCTGGAACTCGTTCGCTCAGTGTCCCACGGCAAGGGCGTCAACGTGCTCGTGAGCTCCCACCTCCTGCCCGACATTGAGCGCGTTTGCGATCGCGTCGTGGTGGTGATGGGCGGAAGACTCCGCGCCCAAGGCGCCATCTCCGACATGAAGAAGCTGGAAGGCTTTCCGGTGGACGTCGAATTGCGCGAAGCGAGCACCTCGTTTGTCGAAGCGATTGAAAGCCGCGGAGTCGCCATCACCGGGCCTAAAGTGACGACGTACCGTTTGCAGGCCCCCGGTCTCCCCTCCGATGTGGCCGCCATGGTCTCTGAGGTTGCCCAAAGCGTGGGCGCCCAGGTGAGAGGATTCGCCGTCGCCGAGAGAAGCCTCGAAGATGCCTTCCTGGAGGCCTTGAAGTAACATGCCATCCCCCATTGCCGACCTCAGTTATCGCAATTACGACGGCCCACTGGAGCCTCCGGTTTTTCGTTGGTGGGCAATTGCCCGCGCCTCGATGCAACTCACATTGAAGAAGAGAGGATTCTGGGCTTGGGCGGTCGGTTCGGGCTACTGGTACTTCTTCCTGGTCATCGGATTTTACTTTGTCGATAACTTCGTGCCGCCGAGCATGGACATCAACGGCAAGAATCCGATCTTCCAACAGCTCATCTGGAAGGACCAGTTCCTGAACGCATTCTCGATCAGCCAACTGCTGCTCTTTATCCTTGCGCTGATGTTAGGGGCGGGGTCGATCGCAAATGACAACCGGGCGAAGGCTCTCCTGGTGTATTTGAGCAAGCCGTGCTCGAAGCTGGATTACGTCATCGGCAAATGGTTCGGTATCTTCTTGCCCATCACGGTCGCCACTTTGATCCCGACGGTGTTCTTCTACATCTACTGCGCGATGACATATCGCAGCTACGGGTTCCTGTCCGACGACCCGACCCTAGGATTGCGGTTGTTGGCGATGTGTTTCATCCCTGGAATATTTCATGCCAGCGTGGCTCTTGGAGTGAGTTCGCTGTTCGACCAAGGTCGACTCGCTGGCGCCACCTACGCCGGCATGTACTTCATTCCGCTGTTCGTCACCAAAGTGATGCAGTTTGCCCACATGGGCACCCTGGATCAGACCGGGCCAACTCCGAAGACCATCGACTTTCTCTTCTACTGCAGCATGGATGGGCTTCAGATCGCCCTCGCGAAGAACATTCTCCATACTCGTGGCAGTCCGTTATTCCTCTCGTTATCTGGACCCACGTCTCGGAATCCCATGTCAAACGCCATTGTTCCCGAGCCGAATGGACTGATCTTCACCGGGATCTTCCTGCTGGTGTGCGGTGCTTGCCTTGCGTTAGCTTGGTCACGCGTTAGGGCAGTTGAGGTGGTGGGTTGAGCGCAGTCGAAGTGGGTTCTTCAGTTCCTTCCACGCCTCCTGTATCCGCCCAAGACCCCAACAAGGTGCGAATTCGGATGACCAACCTGTCCCGATGGTATGGACAGGTGATCGGATTGAACGATGTCAGCTGCGAAATTGGACCAGGCTTGACCGCACTTCTGGGGATGAATGGAGCGGGCAAGAGCACGCTGATGCGGCTCATCACGGGTCAGCTTCGCCCCACGACCGGTTCAGTCGAGATCTACGGGATGCAACCGTTTGCCAACCCAGAAGTGTATCGGCACCTCGGCTACTGCCCTGAGATAGACGACTTCTACGAACGGTACACCGGGCGTAAGTTCATCCAATACTTGGCAAGGCTTTCCGGCATGAGCAAGTCGGAAGCGAGCGATCGGACGCAACACGTTCTTGAGTTCGTAGGGATGGCGGACCGGGCCGATCGAAAGATCGCTGGCTATTCCAAAGGCATGCGCCAGAGAATCAAACTGGCTCAGGCGATGGTTCACGACCCCGACATCATCCTCTTGGACGAGCCTTTGAACGGCCTCGACCCAGTGGGACGTCGCGAGTTCATGAACGTCCTAGCCGGGCTAGCCGAAAACGGAAAGACGATTCTGGTCAGTTCCCACATTCTCTTTGAAGTGGAGCAGATGACTCGGTCCTTGCTCCTGCTGCATCGGGGTCGCTTGCTTGCCAATGGCGACCTTGGCGTCATTCGGTCGCTGATCGACAAGCACCCTCATCAAGTTCGGTTAGAGGTCGACGATCCTCGCCGGGCCGCTGAGTTGTTGGTTGGCCTCCCGAACGTCGAGAGTCTGCGATACGACTATGGCGATCGGGCGCTCAAGATGGAAGTTCGAAATCCGGATTCGTTTTACGACTCCCTGTCCCAACTCATCATCGAGAAGAAAATTCGGGTTCACGGCTTTAGCAGCCCCGACAACAATCTCGAGTCGGTGTTCCGATACCTGGTGGAGTCTTAGTCATGGTAGGTGCGATCTTTTCTCAAGCGCTGCGGGAGTATTTCCGGTTTCGGCGGATCTTCCCATGGCTCCTCCTGGGCGGCCTCTGTTACGGCCTGGCCCTCTTTTGGCCCCACCTCATCAAGGGCGCCACTCACCAAGAGCAGTACTCCAGCGTCTCGTCGATTCTTGCCTTCCGAATCCTCGCACTGTCGTCGGCGATCTTTACGACTGCCATCGTGAGCCAGGAAGTAGAGGGGAGGACGATCGTGTACCTGCTGACGCGACCCGTTCCCCGCTGGATCTTGCTAGTAACCCGTTTTGCTGCTTCAGTGATCGTGGTTTCGTTCTTGGGTTCGCTCGCAATGGTTTTGACTTCGGTTGGCGCGTTCGGTAAGGTTGGAAACCCGTTGCTGTTGAACGACGTGAAAGCCGTCGTTTTCGGAGCACTGGCGTACGGTGGACTGTTCCTGTTGGTCAGTCTTCTGGTCAACCGTGCGATGATCTACTGCCTGCTCTTCGCGTTTGGCTGGGAGACTTCCATCCCGAATCTGCCCGGAGATCTGTACCACCTTTCGATCTATAGCTACCTTCAGGGAATCGCCCAGCATCCGGTGACCGAGACTAGCCGGGCGCTCAATGCGGTAGCCGGCGGGTCGAATGCGAATTCGATCTCAGCCCTGTCCGCGTATCTCTGCCTCGCCGTGTTCACAGTGGCGACGGTATTGCTCTCTGCATGGTGGTTCACCCACTTCGAATACGTGCCTCGCGAAGACGCTGAGTAATGCGATCGCGGGGCTCGTGCGCAGTCGTCGCGTCCTGCGTCGCGGTAGCGACTCCAAATGGGGTCTGAAGCAGAAATGGTAGATGTGAGTGTCGACATTGTCTTGGGTAGAGTCCGCGATAAGGCATGAAGGAAGTTGTTTGTGACGTCTTGATCGTGGGAGGAGGAACTGGTGGAGTCGCGGCGGCTCTCTCTGCCAGTTCACTGGGACTCAACGTGGTGCTGACCGAGTCCACCGACTGGGTCGGGGGACAGCTCACGTCACAGGCGGTGCCGCCCGATGAACATCCCTGGATCGAACAGTTTGGGTGCACGGCGCGTTATCGGGCTTACCGAGACGGGGTTCGCGCTTATTATCGAGACCACACGCCCCTGATCGCCAGCGCTCGGTACGACGCCCAACTTAATCCCGGAGGAGGGTGGGTCAGCAAGCTTTGCCACGAACCTCGCATTGGCCACAACGTCCTGAAGCAGATGCTTCAGCCGGCCTTGGCGAGTGGGCGGCTCGATCTTCGCTTGATGCGAAAGTTGGTTTCCGCAGATGCCAGCGGCGATGAGGTACAAAGCGTCACCTTTTTCAATCTGCTCACCGGACGAGAGGAAACGGTCCACGCCAAGTACGTTCTCGACGCCACCGAGTTGGGCGACTTGCTTCCTCTCACGCTCACCGAATATGTTTCCGGTGCGGAATCTAAGAGGGACACCCACGAGCCCAACGCGGTCGATGGCCCGGAAGAGCCGAATAATGTTCAAGGGTTGACCTGGTGCTATGCGATGGCTCACGACGAAGGGTCGCACCGGGTGATCGACAAGCCGGTCGACTACGACCGCTGGAAAGCGTATTGGCCGGCCTTCTGGCCCGGACCCCTCCTCGGATTCGATGTGCTCCATGCCCACACTGGAGAGCCTCGGAAGCTTCCACTGTTCAGCGAGAACTGGTACGCCTTGTTCCCTTACCGCCAGATCGTGCGGCCCGAGGTTTTCGAACCCGGTTACGCGCCCCATCCGGTCACGATCGTGAATTGGCCGCAGAACGACTACTTCGAGCATTCGATCATCGACGTTGAAGATGATGTGGCTGAAGCCCGGCTAGAAGACGCGAAGCAGCTTGGTTGGAGCCTCCTTTACTGGCTCCAGACGGAAGCGCCGCGACACGACGGCGGGGTTGGTTACCCTGGGCTGTACATGCGACCAGATATCACCGGAACCGAGGATGGATTCGCTAAAACGCCTTACGTCCGCGAGGCTCGTCGCATCTCCGCCCAATTCACGGTGCTTGAGCAGCACGTTGCTGCTTACACGAACGAAGGACGAGATCGCGCCATCGAGTTCTCCGACAGTATTGGAGTAGGCGCGTATCGCATTGACCTTCATCCAAGCACGAGCGGCGCCAATACGATCGACACAAGCACCCTGCCCTTTCAGATTCCGCTTGGTTCGCTGATCCCGGTGCGGATGCGGAACCTGATTGCGGCCGGCAAATGCTTAGGGGTGACCCACATCACTAACGGTTGCTACCGACTCCATCCGGTCGAGTGGAACGTAGGTGAAGCGGCGGGCTTGTTGGCCGGGTTCTGCATTCAACGCCATTTAGAGCCTTCGCAGGTTTCTGAGTCCCCCGCGCTCACCCAAGAATTTCAAAATCTGCTTAAAGCGCAGGGCATCGAAACTGAGTGGCCGACGCTTCGTGCACTATAATTCTCGAATTGGAACAATCTGAGTTCTCAAAAGTCAGATTTGCAGTCGATTTACTCACTTTGTCTTCGTTGACGTTGAAGCAGGGCAGCTTCGCTCAAAGCGGATAGACTTAGTACTGTAGGCATCTCTATGCGCTCATGAAAGGAAATCAAATGAATCCCGCTCGAATAACCGCCATCTTTGCCCTCGCGGCGACAATCTTAGCCGCCGGATGCGGTGGAGGCGGTTCCGCCTCTACTACCTCCCCCGCCAAAGTAAGTCCCTCTGTGTCGATCAATTGGCCCGCTCGAACTCGCGGAGTTGTCGGACCCTCCTCCGCCCTCTCGGTAACTCTCACCTTGCATAAGCCAGGTGGAACCGAGGCCGACATTAGTTTCTCTGGCGATCGTTCGACCGATACAACTGGCCATTCGGAGTCCTACACAACGACCGCTACCGGGTCAATCGGAGAATGGATTCTAACGGCCAAGTTCTACAGCGGACACAGCGAAACCAGTGCCGTTGTAGGAACCGCAACTGCGGACGTCGATATTACTGCCAATGGAGTCGTTGCTAAGCTTGATGGATCATTACTCAGTGTTTCCTTCACTGGCCCGATTGCCCAGGCTGTTGTCAATCCGGGACAGACGATCGCTGTAGGTGGTTCAGGAGCTCTGTCGGCGACAGCCGAAACAGCTGCCGGTGACCCAGTAATCGTATCGCCAGGCTCGTTTAGTTTCTCTCTCATTTCAGGCTCAAGCAGCCTGTCAGTCACTCCCGATGGGACTGCAACAGGAATCAGCCCTGGAACTGCATACGTTACGGCATCCGTTGATGGAGTTACCTCGCCGGTTACGGCGGTTAATGTGGGAACGGTTGGAGTCACGTTCAATACCGTGAACCTGAGCGTCAACGACTTGGCCTACGATTCCACTCGAGGAATAGTTTGGGCACCAGTCCTGAGTAACTCGGGCGGCTATTCTGGCAAGGTTGTCGCGATAAACGTCGCTACTGGAGCCATTGTCGCGTCCATTACCACGAACAATGAGCCAACTCATGTGGCGATATCGAATGATGGAACGCACCTGTATGTAGCTGGATTTGATGGTACGGTAAAGCAGATTGATGCTGCGACTCACACCATCCTTAACTCGATTTCTCTTCCCAGTGGAGTGGTCGCGTCTCAACTGCTTCCGATCCCAGGGTCCACAGACACCTGGGCCGTAGCAACTGAGACTAAGCTCCTGGTCCGTCAGAACACTTACATCTACGATGGTGTCACGGCGAGACCCAGCTCTGCCCTTCTCGGTTCTTCCATTGCCGTCGACTCAACCGGAACCGCTATTTACGGTTACCAACAGTTTGTAAACGCCGGAAACGCCTACGTCGCAGCGACGATCGACTCAAGCGGAATCACCTCGACCGTGACTTCAACGTCTTCTGGAATTTCTGGAAGAACCAATGCCATCCATTGGTCAAACGGCTTGATCATCGCGGACGACGGAACCGTAGCCACCCCGGCAACCGGCGCTAAGCTCCGACAACTTGGCGTCTACAATGGCAGCATCTCTGCGCCAGTATCGGGTTCGAGCAGTGCCTACTTCTTGTCAAGCAACCCCTACCTTGAGTCAACTTTCAATGTGGGTCAGGTACTCCAAACGAACTCGGTGTCGCTTCCATCGAGCCTTACCGGTTCGTTCTACGGAGCAGTAACGGTTGGCCCCGGAAAGGTGGCAGTATTTACCAACTCTGGAACCACCGACACGGTAACTATCATCACTGGACTACCGTAGCCGTTAGGTATGTGTAGCGATGGTCGGAAGAAAAACGCCCCGAATCTTTCAGGTTCGGGGATTTTTTTGACTTGGCGCGAACCTATTCAGGATCCGATGTTGAGCAGGGTTGTGACCTCATGGATTGACAATTATCCGGAACAGCCCGACTAGATAAGCGGGGCACCGAAGGTGTTGACAGCGGGGCTAATAAGCGACTCGTCGTCGTGGGAACAGCTGAATCTCGATAGGAAGTCATCATAGACGAGCGAACTGCGCGACAAGTGGTCGAAGATAGCTGTTTAGAAATCGGGAATGCCGCGTCTCATAGAATTTGCGTCCTGCCAGGACCACAACAGACGAGCACATCTGACACACTAGATGTTTCGGGGCTAAGGATCTTCTCGTAAGCGTCAATCTTCAACTACAGCGGAAGACGAATGGTCCAATTTCCACCCAACGTATCACTACTGTTTCGTAGTTGCGACTGATTCGTCTAGGGGCTTCCCGGTTACAAGTGTCCTTTTTACTCATGGGATTGTCGCAATAGCTCAGGGGTGCCCACCAAGTGCCCTTAAATGCCAAAACAGCCCGACATCCCTAGGGACACCGAGCTATTTTGATTGAGGCCGCTACAGGAGTTAGCTGTTCTTGCGTCGTCGAACGAGCAGTCCAACTGCACCGAAGGCCAAGGCTGCCACAGGAGCAGGCTCTGGAACCGGGTTCAGAGTTGAGGACGTCGTGCCGCCGAGCGTACCGCCAGTAGGAACGTACAGATACTCTTCGATTTCGAAGTGGCCCGAACCCGAGAGGTTGGCGAACGTCACCGTGTCCGTGAACGTAATCGTTCCAGACAGAGGTCCACCCGTCACAACTCCGGCCGACTGGCCAAGGGCGAGGCTAGCGACAGGCGAAGCCTGCGTGAGGTCGAATACGTTTACTGCTCCAGCAAACCGAGTAATCGGTACTGCAGGGGCGGTTGCGTACGAATAGTTGAACGATCCGGTAACCGTAAGGGATCCGCCAGCTCCAACGAGGTTGGAGTAGTTGATAACCCAGCCGAAGTCGCCGTATGAATCGCTCGCAGGATCGCCTAGCGTGAATCCCGTGAGAGTCTCCGAGAGCGAGCCAACGCCAGTGGCGTTGTTGCCCTGACCGAGGTCGGCGGACGTGTTCGCATCGTAGGAAAGATCGACGGAAGTCAGGTTCGGAGCAGCATTTGCTGCAACAACGAGCCCGATGGCAATCGCGGTTGTAAATAGTCCTTTCATAAGCTTACTTGCTCCTCTTCGGTCGTCGAACGAGAAGACCGCTGATGCCAAAGAGAACGGTTGCAATGGCTGCCGGCTCTGGAACTGCTTGCTCAGTGTAGTGAACGTTGAAGTTGGTCAGAGTAGCGGTGTTGAACATCGCGGTACCAGGCTTCAGCGTGACCACGGCCGTCACGTTGTATGACGTCTGGTTGAGCGCGTGAAAACCGGTATCCGATGCCAGGTGAGTCTGGTTTGCATAGTCGTAAACCTTCTCAACTGAACCAATCTTGTGAGTCAAATCGACTTTGACGTCACTGTGGGCACCGATGGCGCTACCAAGCGGGTCAAATTCGTATCCGGTCAGTTTGTAGCCTGCGGCCGCGCTAACTGTGTACTTTAGCGTGAACGTGTGGGCCACGGATCCGGTGAAAATCGATGTTCCGCCCAGCTTGAACGACCAACCCTGTGGGGAAAGGTACGCGCTGTTTTGGATGGTTGGTGTTCCATGTCCATCAGTTTCAGAGATTGAAACTGCTGAGACATTGATTACCTGGGCTTGACCAATGGCTGCGGCCATTAGCATTGCGCCCGATAGGATGGCGATTGCTGGTCTCTTCATGAAAACTCCTCTTTACGTTGCTTACTATTCGAACAATCCGCTGGCTCCCACCTTGGAGCACAGACGCTACACGCACGGAGACGTTTGGCGGTCTTGCGGCCTCAATTGAGAGTGTAAATGGATGGCGATAAGAAATGCAGTCCCTCCAAAGAGTGTCACCCTTTAGCGTTACACGTAAGCCACTCTGCTTCCGCCTGCACAATTAATCTACACCGACTTGCAACTAAACCCAAATGTTCCAGGCGAAAGCTAGTGATTACGCTTGTGCTTAACACAAACTCATCATCTTCGACAGTCAGCGTCATGGAGCTTTGCATTTGGCTCTCTTGAAACTCAAGTGATTTGCAATTATTATACCGCAGGTTCACGTGTCCCTCGAAAGTAGCTGACAAAATTGCGGGATTGTTGGTTGGAGTCTTAAAAACCAACGAGGCGGAGTCCCCGTGGTAGTCTGTCGCGGGGAATTACAAGTGAGAAAAACTGGTTCAACGACTGAAAAATCTGCCGTCACCAACGTGATCGGCGCCGACCGGCAACGTGCCCTCGACATGGCGCTTGGCCAGGTAGAGAAGGCCTTTGGCAAGGGCGCGATCATGCGAATGGGCGACGACAGTCGAGAGGCCATCGAAGCGATTCCGACTGGCTCACTCAGCTTGGATATAGCTCTTGGGATCGGTGGCCTTCCGAAAGGCAGGATTACCGAGATCTACGGTCCGGAGTCGGGCGGCAAAACCACCCTCGCTCTTCACTGCGTGGCAGAGGCTCAGCGACTTGGCGGCCTCGCCCTCTACATCGACGCTGAGCACGCACTCGACACGGAATATGCGAGAGCGTTGGGAGTCGATGTCGATCGCTTGTACATCTCTCAACCAAGTAACGGCGAAGAGGCGCTTGAGATAGCCGACGCAATCATCCGATCCGGCGCGGTCGACATCGTCGTGATTGACTCGGTCGCCGCCCTCGTCCCCAAGGCGGAAATTGAGGGTGAGATGGGCGACAGTTTTGTCGGAGTTCAAGCTCGCATGATGAGCCAAGCCTTACGAAAACTTGGCGGATCGCTCAGCAAGTCAAAAACGGCGGCGATCTTTATCAACCAGCTGCGAGAGAAGATTGGCGTCATGTACGGCAATCCGGAAACCACCCCGGGCGGACGCGCGCTGAAGTTCTGGGCGAGTGTTCGACTCGAAGTAAGAAAAGGCGACGCGATTAAGATTGGTACCGAACAGACCGGCACCCGAACGAAGGTCAAGGTCGTTAAGAACAAAGTCGCGCCTCCCTTCCGAACCGCCGAGTTCGACGTCATTTTCGGAAAGGGTATCAGCAAGTCGGGCGATGTCCTCGATCTCGCGGTTCTCCGCGGGCTGATCACCCGATCTGGAACCTATTTCAATTACGGCGAGACGCGTTTAGGACAGGGCCGAGACAATGCCCGAAACTTCCTCGACGACCACAAAGAGATGTTCGAAGAACTCGATAAGAAGATCAGAGACATCGTCGCCTCAGAAAAGGTCAAGGCAACGCCCGAGGCAGTCAGCGAAGACGAACCGTTCGACGAAACCGACGAATAGACCAAACGGTCTTGCTGGAGAGAACGGACTCCGGATGCTCGGATTCCATTCCTCCTGACTAGCTCCGCTACTCGCACGGGCGGCTTACCATGTGGGAGTGCGCGGGAAAGAAGAGTGTCACGAAGGGAGCGACGAAGGCGAACGTGCTCTCTGTGTGGAGTGCGGCGGCTTGCCGCCGCTGTCAGCAGCGTGGCTTGACACTCGTGTGACGTGGCCAAAATTGGGATCTGGCGGTCCACTAGAACCTACGACTGCCTCGAACGCTCCACGCACGTTCCGGATTCAGTGCGTTCATTTCCCTCGCTGCGCTCGGCATCGGAAGACAAGCCGTGCTGATCAGCGCGACGTTAAGACCGCCGCGGTATGGAACCCTGGCACTTAATGAAAGAAAGCCAATGCATCAATCTCTTCGCAGCCGAGCGAACTTATCCAAATTCCATGGTCGAACGTAGCAGCACCGACTTCTCAGCCGCCCTTGAGCTTGGGCTGGCCGCGTTGGCCAAACGTGATCAACCAGAGCACAAGATTCGCGCACAATTAATCAAGGCGGGGTTCGAAAGCGAAACCATCGACTCGGTCATTGAGCGCCTCCAGAGCAAGCGAATCCTCAACGACGAGAGGTTCGCTCATGCGCATGTGCGCGCCAGGGTGGCGAAGGGCATCGGAGTCGAGCGAATTCGGTTGGAACTCCAGCAGTTAGGAGTTGACACCGAAGTCATTCTGCTCGCAACAAGTGCCCCGGCCCAGGATGCGTCAGAATTGGCATTCGAAGCTCTGCAACGTCGCGTGCAGAAAAGCCCGCCCCTAAACCGTGCTCGAGCCATGCGGTTCCTCTCCGGTCGCGGATTCTCGGATGACGAGGTAGAGCACGCGGTGAGCCTGGTTTTCGGCGCGGTCGACGAATTTACGGAGTAGAAGCAATAGAGATGCCGATGAACCTGCTGCCCGCCCTTCTGGTGTCTGTCCTCACGATGCTAGCGCTCTATCTGGCGTTCGTTCGTCCGGAAACGCTTCGGGCAAAGAAGCTTCGTGACCAAGCCACCGGACTCGAAGATCATCTCCGGCGGGAAGCGGAGTTGAAGGCGGAATCTCTTATCCTCGAAGCAAAGCGTGAGGCCCTGAACATCCGAGAGCGGGCGGAAGCCGAAGCGAAAGAAAAGCTGGCCGCGGTCGCTCGAAGCGAGGATCGCGTCTGCGCTCGCGATGAGGCACTCGATCAGCGCCGAAGCCACCTGGATGAGCGTGAAGAGTCGCTGCTTCGGAGTCAGCGTTCCCTCGTGGAAAAAGAGGCGGCCATCGAAAAGAGGCTGAAGGAAGCCGACGCAGAGCTTCAAAGGGTTGCCGCTCTGTCAAAAGAGGAGGCCCGCGAGATCTATCTCGCGCGGATCGAAGAGGAATTCCGTGAGATTGGGCTGCGCCGATCGAAGGAGATCGAGTCGATCTCGACCGCCGATGCGGAGCGGAAGGCAAAAAAGGTCCTGTTGGACGTCATGCAGCGTTCGGTCGTCGAATATGTCACCGAAGCCACCCTCGCCGTCGTCGAACTTCCCAGCGAGGACATGAAGGGGCGCATCATCGGCCGCGAAGGTCGCAACATTCGCGCTTTCGAGCAGGTCACTGGAGTCGACCTCATCATCGATGAGACGCCAGAGGCGGTCGTCATCTCTTGCTTCGATCCTGTGCGTCGGGAAACCGCCCGACTCACCCTCATGAATCTGATGGTGGATGGCAGGATCCATCCCGGCCGAATCGAGGAGCTCCATGAGAAGGCGCAGGCCGAAGTGTCCCGAATGATCCTTGATGCAGGGGAAAAGGCCGCCGAGCGAGCCAACGTGCAGGGTCTGCCGCCCAAGGTCATCGAAGTCATGGGGCGTCTGCGATTCCGAACAAGCTACGCGCAAAACGTTCTCGACCACTCCGTAGAAGTCGCCCATTTGGCCGAGAATCTAGCAGCAGAATTGGGGCTCAACACGGAAATTGCCAAACGAGCCGGACTCCTCCACGACATCGGAAAAGCGCTCGGGCCGGAATATGAAGGACCCCACGCCTTGACCGGCATGGAGTTTCTCAAGTCGATGGGAGAGAAAGAACAGGTCTTGCTGGCCGTCGGAGCTCACCATCACGAAATTGAGCCCACATCGGGCGAGTCGATCTTGGTGATTCTTGCCGACACGATCAGCGCCGCGCGGCCAGGAGCACGCCGTGAGAACCTTGAGAACTATCTGAAGAGGCTGACTGCGTTAGAGGCACTGGCCAACTCCTTTCCTGGCGTCGAGAGAAGTTTTGCCGTGCAAGCTGGGCGTGAGATTCGACTCATCGTCAAGCCGTCCGAGGTAAGTGACATCGCGGCGACAAAGCTGGCTCATGACGTCGCCAAGCGCATCGAAAAGGAACTGGAATATCCAGGTCAAATCAAGGTCACCGTCATCCGAGAGATGCGGGTTCAAGAAGTTGCCAAGTAGCGTCCGACCCACGGAATCCTTGAATAAGGCAAAAAGTTGCTGAGTTTGGTAGGATTCACCTTCTGTCCATCATGTCTGATACTTACAAGATTCTCTTCCTAGGCGATGTTGTCGGCGAACCCGGCCGCAATATCGTTCGCGAAGAGCTTCCTAAATTAAAGGTCATGCATGAGCCGCTGTTCATCGTGGTGAATGGAGAGAACAGTGCTGGGGGACTGGGAATCACCCCAAAAATTGCCGATCAACTTTTTGAATGGGGCGCCGATGTGATCACGTTGGGAAACCACGCTTTCAATAAGCGGGAAATTGAGCCTTACCTTGAAACCAGCCAGCGAATCGTGCGTCCGATCAATATGCCGATAGGCGTGCCGGGTCGAGGGTTGACCTATATCGTGAAAGAGGATATTCGCCTGGGAGTTCTCAACCTGTGCGGGCGCGTCTACATGGACAGCTACGGCGATCCGTTCGAATCGATCGACCAGGTTGTTGGTCAGCTCGACACCCCACATTTCTTCGTCGACTTTCATGGCGAAGCAACGAGCGAGAAGATCGCCATGGGTTGGCACTGCGCCGGACGGGCAACCGCCGTCGTCGGGACTCATACCCACGTCACCACCGCCGATGAGACCGTCTTGCCTGGGGGCACCGCCTACATCACCGATGTGGGGATGTGCGGTCCAAGACACAGCGTCCTCGGCATGAATCGAGAGGTAATCCTTAAAAGGTTTAGAACGACGCTTCCACAAAGGTTCGAAGTGGCGAACGAGCCTGGTGTACTCTGTGGAGTAGTTATCGAAGCAAATCGGTCCACTGGACGCGCAACTGCTATTCGCCGAATCAAATCCGAAACAGAGGCCTAACGGCCGGAGAAAGATGAAACTGCATAAATCCTTGTTCGTAATCCTGACTTCGGTCGCTGTGACATCCGCGTTTGCACAGAAGACCGTCCAACTCTATCAGCCTGCCCGGGACACGAAAGATCAAGGGATCTCTCTTCGCGGTTGGGGCAGTGGCAGCATCTCGCAGACCGATGAGACCTACTTCGAAGGGGTCTACTCGTTGCGCGTCTCCACTCGGAGCTTCTTCCAGGGCGGAATTGTTAACCTCACCCAACCCGTCGATCTGTCCAGTTTGTTCGATAACAAGAACAACCTCCTTCGGTTCGCATTCAAGGTCTCCGATGGCTCAGTGATGGGTGGTGTTGGCGGCAAGGGTGGCGTTGGCGAGGGCGGACCAGCCGCCGGTGGAGCCGGTGGCGGCGGTGGCACACCCGGCGGTCGAGGAGGATTCCCGGGTGGTCGGGGTGGCCCCGGTGGCCGTGGCGGATTCCCTGGTGGCGGAGGTGGGTTCCCCGGAGGAGTTGGCGGGAAAGGCGGCGGAGGTGGCGTGCCTGGAGGCGGCGCCAAGGGCGGCGGAGGCGGCTTCCCAGGCGCAGGCGGCTTCCCGGGCGCGGGAGGATTTCCGGGTGGCGGAGGCTTCCCAGGAGGAGCTGGAGGAGCGGGCGGGTCTGCCGCACCTACTCTGAAGAATCTTCGATTGATCGTGACTACTTCCGACGGTAAAAAGAGCGAAGCCTACATTCCTGTTAATACCTCCGTAGCAAGTGCAGAGCAAGGATGGCGACAAGTCGCAGTACCGCTCCAGTCAATTTCAGGACTGGATCGCACAAACAAGTCAATCAAGAGTATTGCGCTAGCCGGTGACGCAACCGCCACTTTCTACGTGGGAGACATCAGTGTCATCAACGATTCAACACCCATTCGAGGCGAACTGAATACGCACGACCTGAACCTCGCGCAGGGTGATGAATTCGAATTCGTGGCCTCTGGAAGCGGTGGTTCGACGCCGCTCAAATACACTTGGGACTTCGACGCCGCTGACGGAATTCAGGTGGACGCCGAGGGCCAGGTCGTTACTCGCAAGTTCCGCAAGCCGGGCGAATATACGATTACGTTGACCATCTCGGATCTCTACGGGCTCAAAACCCCCTATGTGACCACGATCAAGGCCGTCGTTAATCCCTAATTCGACTCTGAGGGGGCTGTTTTGACACCTGCCCCCTCAACCGCTTTAGTGCCTCATCCGTGCAGGTCTGTGAACCTCCGGCACTAGCCAATACGCTAGAAAATGGTGTCCTTTTCGCATCTTAAGGCCACTGATACCCAAAAAGGGACTCACTTTGTACTAGAATAGGGCAACGGTTCCTTAACTCGGGGGCGTAATTGAATAGTCGTGGGACAATCGATTACTGGCGGAGAAAAAGGGCCCATTGGAGGAATATGCGCGTAGCTTTGTGCTGTAAAGAAGGACTTTTTTGTGAGGCTCTTGCGAGTCTCCTCGACCACCACGGCAGTTTTCAAGTCGTAGCAAACGAGACTAACCCCCGAAAGTTGGTTCTCGCCGCAAAAGAGCAGCGAGCTCAGATGCTGGTCATCGACTCGTTCGAGCTCCAGCCGATCGACTTGCAGTTCCTGCTCGGCGCTCGTGCCTTCGGCGACTTCGTAATCGTGCTGATCGTCAACGACGTTGATCGCGAGTCGTTCATTGACATCCCCGTTGACAAACTCGTACTGCGATCGGACACGGCAGACGTTCTCTTTAACGCTCTCGCTGAGCTGGGCGGCAAGGTCCGACTCACACGGCCTTACGTTCGGGAAACTCGAAGCAGAGGCTTTGGCGACCCCAACGAACTCACTCGCAGAGAGTACGAAGTGGCACAGCTGGTGGCCAAGGGTCTTTCCAATCGAAAGATTTCGGTCATCACCGGACTCCGCGAGCAGAGCATCAAAAATCTGGTCAGCGTGGTCATGCGAAAGATGGGTTGCGACAACCGAGTACAGGTCGCCCTCCGTCTTACCCACGGGGTTGCCGTACAGCAATCGGATTCGGAAGAAGAAGCTCCAGCAGTATAGGCTCCTAGATCCGCCGAGGCCTAGTCTCTCAAGACTGGGCCTCCCCTTTTTTGAGTATCATCCGTTGATGCGAGATAGGGTTATTACCGCGCTCGTTCTCGCTCCTACGGTCCTCGCCATCCTGTTTCTGTCGAGCCCCTGGCCGCTCATCTGCCTCGGCGCTCTCGTGGCTATTCTCTGTGCTTTAGAAGCGAATGTGCTTCTCCCTAGCGCATCGAAGGTACAACCGACCGCCTATCTTGGCTTTCCCGCCGCTGTGTATCTGTCGCTGACGAACACACCGACCTCCCTCACGTCTGCGGCCCTGATAGTCAGCGCACTCTTGGGCATCCTCTGCGTCTACCTCGTCGCGTCTGGAAAGACGAAGAACCCGATCGTCCGAGAGGCAGGCGCGCTTTGGTTCACCGCTCCCTTGGCTGCCTGTGTAGTACTCCATGGAATGGGGGCGGGTTCGAACCTCTGGTCAATCAAATCGCCGCTCCTGCTGGCCCTCCTGCCGGTCTGGGCAGGCGACGTGGCCGGAATACTCGCCGGAAGGGCGTTTGGAAAACACCTCTTGGCGCCGACGTTATCGCCTAAGAAGACGGTTGAGGGCGGGGTGGCCAATCTCGTTGCCGCGGGCGCGACTGGCGCAATCTTCGGCCCATTGATTGGCCTCACGCTCGGAACTTCCATCGCTTGCGGAATTGTGGCGGGATTATTAGGACAGGTCGGAGATCTTTTCGAAAGTTGGGTGAAGCGTCGTGCGAACAAGAAGGACAGTGGCACGCTACTTCCAGGCCACGGCGGCATTCTTGATCGCATCGACAGCCTCTTGTTTACCGCCCCAGCGGTTGGGTTGATCCTTGCCTTCTTCCGGTAGCCTATCGGGGTGCAGCCACTCGCGGTAGAGACCCACGATCTTCGAAAGACGTACGTTTCGAACAAGAAGGAATCAGGCATGCTCGGGACTGTTCGCAGCCTGATTCATCCTCAGCGAATCGAAACGCATGCCGTAAAAGGCGTGGATCTCCGAATCGAACAAGGAGAACTGATCGGCTTCCTAGGTCCAAACGGAGCTGGAAAGACCACCACCCTGAAAATGTTGAGCGGGATCCTATTCCCGACCTCAGGGGAAGCGCACGTCCTGGGCTACGTCCCGAACAAGCGTGATCCTGAGTTGTTGCGAAAGATTAGCCTGGTGATGGGAAACAAGCAACAACTGTGGTGGGATCTCCCCGCTTGGGACTCGTTCCTAGTTCTGAAAGAACTTTACGAGGTCGACGATGTGCTCTTCAAGCGTCGGGTCGACCGACTGATCGAGGCCCTCGACCTCGGCGACAAGGTTCAGTCCCAGGTACGCAAGCTCTCCCTTGGCGAACGGATGAAGTGCGAGCTGGTCGCCGCCCTACTCCACAATCCCCAGATCGTGTTCCTCGACGAGCCTACGATCGGCTTGGATGTGGTGAGCCAAAAGCGCATCCGGGATTTCCTAAAGGAACTTCACGACGAGGATGGTTGCACCGTCCTCCTGACCAGCCACTACATGCAGGACGTACAGGAGCTGTGTGACCGCGTGATCGTGATCGACCACGGATCGATCGTTTTCGAAGGAACCCTCGACGTCCTTTCCGCCAAATTCAGCGACTCAAGAAGGGTAAAACTCATGCTCTCACGACCCGTTCTAGCTATAGACTTGGTCAAGTACGGCAAGGTCGTAGAGCACGTAGACACCCACGTCATCTTCGAGGTCTCACGCGCAGAGACCGCAGCGGTCACCGGGGCGCTGCTTCAGGCCCTTCCCGCAACTGACGTTTCCATCGAAGAGGTGGACATCGAAGACGTCATCCGAGACCTGTTTACAAGCGGAAAGTCCTAGCCATGCGCGTGAGTTTCACGTGGAACATCACCAGGGCCTACACCTGAAGTAAAATCTACTGCCGCTCCGCGACATGGAGATGGTAGGAGAACAACATGGAAATGCCCTCGCGCTATGACGCGTCGACAACTGAGCAGAAGTGGTACGAGCAATGGGAGGCCGCAGGCCTGTTCCGCCCTTCCGATGACCCCGCTAAGCCGACTTACTGCGTCACCATTCCGCCTCCAAACATCACCGGCAGCCTTCACATGGGGCACGCATTGTGCTACCCACTTCAAGATCTGTTAGGGCGCTATCGCCGTCTCAAAGGCTACTCGGTGCTCATCCTGCCCGGGCAAGATCATGCTGGGATCGCTACCCAGAGCGTTGTCGATAAGCAGCTCCGCAAGGAAGGAAGTAGCGCTGCGCAGGTAGGCCGGGATGCCTTTATCGAGCGTGTCTGGTCTTGGCGAAAGGAGTCGGGCGATACCATCATCAGTCAGCTCCGAGCACTAGGATGCGCTTTTGATTGGAGTCGTCTGCGATTCACGCTGGATGATCAATACGCCGAGGCTGTACTTAAGGTTTTCATCGACTGGTTCGAGCGAGGGCTCATCTTCCGTGGCAAACGGGTTGTGAACTGGGACCCGAAACTACAGACCAGCGTTTCCGACATCGAAACCGTTCGCGAAACGCGGAAGGGCAAGCTGTATCACATCCGGTATCCGTTCAAAGACGGAAGCGGAGAGATCGTCATCGCCACGACTAGACCCGAGACGATGCTCGCCGACGTGGCGGTCGCTGTTCACCCCAGCGACGCTCGCTACAAGGGCAAGATTGGCAAACTGCTGGTGCTCCCGCTCACCGGCCGCGAGATCCCTCTGATCGAGGACATCTACCCAGATCCCGAATTTGGAACCGGCGCGGTAAAGATCACGCCAGCTCATGACCCGAACGACTACTCAGTCGGCGTGCGCCATGGACTGGACATGCCGGTTATCCTCGATCCGTACGCGAGGATCTCCCTCGAGGGCCCGTATTTTGGGCTTGATCGCCTAGAGGCGCGAAAGCAGATCGTCGCCGACCTAGAAGCCCAGGGATTCCTGGTAACGATCGAGGATCACGAGATCCCCATCATCATCTCGGACCGCAGCGGGGAGGTCATCGAGCCGCTGCTGAGCGAGCAGTGGTTCTGCGATCAACCGAAGCTGGCTAAGCGCGTAATCGACGGAGTCCAGGCGGGTGAAATTACGTTCCACCCGGCGCGTTATCAGCGGATCTTCCTCGAATGGATGGAGAACATCCGCGAATGGTGCATCAGCCGCCAGCTTTGGTGGGGCCATCGCATCCCCATCTACTACACCGAAGATGGAACGCCCTTCGCCGCGCTGTCATGGGAAGACGCTCAGAACAAGGCAGGCGAAGCAAAGATCGTGCGCCAGGACGACGACGTGCTCGACACTTGGTTCTCAAGTGGCCTGTGGCCGTTCGCGACCTTGGGCTGGCCGGAGCAGTCGGAGGACCTGAAGAAGTTCTATCCGACTCAGTGCCTCGTCACCGACCGCAACATCATTAATCTCTGGGTCGCTCGAATGGCGATGATGAGCTACGACCTCGTCGGCGTCAAGCCGTTTGAGGATGTGGCCATCTACGCCACCGTGATGCGTGAAGATGGCCGCCGGATGAGCAAGTCTCTCGGCACCGGCATCGATCCCATGGAAGTGATCAACTCCATGGGCGCCGACGCCCTTCGATATACGCTGCTGAGTCAGACCGGTGACAACCAGGAGCTGCGGTATTCCGAGAGGAAGACCTCGGAAGCGAGGAACTTCGCCAACAAGATCTGGAACGCGACTCGCTTCGTGCTTCTGAACGTAGAAACCGCACCCGAGAAGCCGGAACACCTGGAGCCGGTCGATAAGTGGATTTTGAGCCGACTATATCTCGCCGAGAGGACGGTTCGAGAGGCTTACGAGAAATACGACCTCCAAGGCGCATGCCAGGCCCTTTACCGCTTCTTCTGGGGAGAGGTGTGTGACTGGTACATCGAGGTCACCAAGCCCCGTTTGGAAGACCCTGCCCAGCGGGCCACACCCCAGTGGGTGCTTATTACCGCTTTCGAAGCCTTCCTCACGATGATGCACCCAGTCATGCCTCACCTCACCGAGGAACTCTACAGCTTCCTTCCCCTCAAGGAGAAGGCGGAGTTCCTCATGGCGGCGAACTGGCCGGTCATTCCGGCCGAGTTCCATAATCCAGAGGCAGAGGAGCAATTGGAGAGAGTCTTCGCCGCCACCGTGGCGTTTCGGTCCCTCCGCGCCGAACTCGGACTCCCCGCGATGAAAGCGGTTCCCGTTGCCTACGTCGAGGGTGACCTCAACGGTTCCGAAGGAGTGCTCGCCTCGCAGGGCTGGATCACCGAGCTTCGGAGGGGACGACCAGAGTCCGGTGCATACGTCTCCGCGACCGCCGCTAAGATCGACATCCACCTCCCGGTGGAAGGTCTGGTCGACACCGAGAAAGAGCTCGCCCGAATCGCCAAGGAAGAGACAAAGCTGGCCGATGAGAAGACCAAGCTCGCCGCACGGCTATCGGATCCGGTTTTTGCCGAAAGAGCCAAGCCGGAAGTAGTGGAGCGAGAACGAAATCGACTCTTGGAGATCGACTCCCAGTTGGCAAAACTGGCTGACCGCAAGGCCCTATTCGGAGGCTGACTCCAGAACAGGCCCTAACCCGAGTTGATCGGGTAAGTTCCCCGACAGGGGACAATAGTGAGGGGTGAACCTTGGAACGTCAGGCAGGAGTACGAGGGTCGCCCCTCCGTTTTCGTCCTGCTCGGGCTTATCGTTGGTTTAACCTCACTGACTCACCCGATCAACCTACTCGCGCTCCTTGGACTTTTCTGGCTTCGCTCACTTAATGGGCGAAGCTGGTGCGCCGTGTTCTTCGTCATCGGCCTCGTACTCGCGCCAATGCCCTCGAAGCCCATGGAAGGACGACACTTTGTCGTGACCACCGGTACAGTTTCCGGCGCAGTGAGACGAGATGGGGCGCAGCAAACCTGCCTGCTGGACGTCCGCGAAGGAACCTACAAACTCCGACTGTTCGATGGACCGGCGCTCACGATGGGAGATCGGGTTCGAGTGAGGGGGATCGCTACCGGGGCCAGCCACTCGGAACAGCGACTCGGCAGCCTACTGACGATCGGTGAGCTTCAATCGAGAAGGGGCGACGTGATGAATTTCGGTGCCTTGAGCCCCCTCTTTGGCGTCGTAAGACCCATTCGGGACTCGTTCGAGCAAAGCACGTCTCAAAGTTTTGGACCGGAAGCCGCGTCGACCGTGAACGCCTCCGTGCTTGGGATTGACGATATCCCACCAGAATTGGCCTCGAAGTTTCGAGATTCCGGCGCGGTCTCCCTGTGCTCCGTGTCGGGATTGCAGATCCTGCTAATGGCAGGCATCCTGGGGGTCCTGTTGCAGCGATTCCCAATTCCCAGGCCGGTCCAAATCGGGCTTGTCGGCGCGTGCATCCTCGCCTACGCCGCCGCCAACGGACTTCACGCGGGTGTCGTTCGGGCTTCGATCTTGACGCTACTGCTAATGAGCGCATACCTCTTTCGCCGAGAGCCTGATCTCTTAAGTGCCCTGGCTCTCAGCGCTGCTGGGGAACTGATCTGGCGGCCGACATGGGTGTTCGACTTCGGGTTTCAACTCTCATTTATCGTGGTGACCGTTCTTGCTCTCTGGTTACCGAATCGATCGCGGGTCGTAGCACGAAACCTATCGACCCGAATTCTCTACGGCTTTTGCTCCATCGCAGCCATGTTCTTCGCGGCGATGCCTCTCATCGCCTACCAATCTGGCGAGTTGAACTTTGCCGCTCCATTCGCGGGAACTCTCATCGTTCCGGCAATCCCTCCCATGTTCTTGGCGGCTTTACTTGGTTGGCTTCTTACCCTGCTCTCTCCGATGGCGGGCGGATTATGGATGAAAGCGATTGTCGGTCCATTTGCCGGATGGGTCCTCACGATATCGGACCTTAGCGGCAGGCTGGAACCATTCAAGCTCGGAATCCCTCCCTTCAGCGCCTACCTTCTGGCGCCCGTTTACGTGCTCATCGCTCTTGGAGCACGCTTCACCTCAAGAGCCTTTTCCGGGGTCACGTCACGTGGAGGAACCTCGTGATTCAGCGTGCATTCTTGCTCGGGATTCTCGCGCTCATTCTTGGAGCGACTTGCGGCAGGATCGCGCCTCGACCAAACGACCTTGAGTTTCTGGATGTCGGACAGGGCGACTGCGCCGCCCTTCGTTACGAAGGCGTCACCATCCTCATCGACGATGGCCCGGTCAGCCATTTAGGTTCTGGCAGGCAGGTTGCCGTCACCAGGGCCTTGCGCCGACGAGGAGTCGATTCCGTCGATCTCATCCTCCTTTCTCATCCCGACGCCGACCACATCGGAGGAACGTCCGCCCTGATCGCTCAGTGTCCGGGAGCGAAACTATTGGTCTCATCTCAGTTCCGAACTCAACCCAAGCTTCTCCACTCAGTGCAGCAATGGCATCTGACAGCCGACCGAATCTTGTGGTTGCCCGCCGAGGCGGACATAACAATAGGAAGGTGCTCCCTTCACATCGAGTGCCCCCCAGTCACGAACCGGGAGGATGACAACCGTGGCTCCATGTTCGTCCACCTCGACGATGAAGGCGCTACCGCTGACTTCTCCGGCGACGCCCCAATGGACGTCGAAAAGGCGGAAGCAAATCACGGGTCATGGCGAGCCGACATTCTCCACGCCGGTCATCACGGGAGCCGAAACTCATCCAGTGACGACTGGATCGACGCGGTTCACCCTCGCATTGCCGTGATCAGTTGCGGACGGGACAACCCTTACGGACATCCCCACCGGGCGACACTGTCCCGTTTTCAGGCCCATCAGATTCCAGTTGTTCGCACCGATGAGGAAGGAGATCTCGTTTTCGCCCCAGTGCACGGTCACTTCGTTCGTCAATAGACCTCGCATGCTGAGCTGCTTGCCAAGCCTCATTTGTCCCACTTTGACGAGGTTGTAATTTAGACGACCAAAACCCCCAGGCACCGGTCATCCTGAGCTCGCGAAGGACCTCCTCCTGTGGTCGGAGATTCCGAATGCGTCCTCGTGAGGCTCAAATAGAGGAGGGGGTCCTTCGTTCCACTCAGGATGACGGGTGCGCGTTTATGGGGCCGGGAAAGCGCCACAATAGCCGGAGACCCTACTCTGGGCTCTTCCACTTGGACAGGCGCCGCTCAGCAATTTCCCGAATGCTGAGGCCCTGCACAGGCTCCTCTGGCTCTTTCTCGGGTGACGCTTCTTCCGAGACGGGGAGGACCACTTCCAATTGGGCTTGGGGAGGCAGAGGCCGGACACCGAACCGCACGTCGCGAAAAATGGCTGCATTCTCTGCTCGTTCGCAGAGCCGCTGCAGGATCTCGCCCTTGCGCATACGAAGCTCACTCGCCCAGGCCGATCCCTCGACGGCGACCCAGACCGTTCCCTTGCTGTAGCGATCTGGCCACGACTTTCGAGCGAGCGTCTCGCCAACGATCCCCGGCCAATCTCGAAAGAGAGCCTGAGCACGGGCCGCGAGAAGGACCTCGTCATTCTGAACGGCGGCCGGGATGACGCGATCGATCCTTCTCATAGCTTTAGTGTGGCTCCACGGGGAGCCCTAACCGATCATTTTCTCAACCCGCACCTGGACCTCTTTGATTTGTTTCGTGAAGTCGGCAAGGAGCTGATGGCTCTGGACAGTGGGCGCGGAAAGGGCACTTTGGACGACAGCCTGAAGGCTGTTTAGGCTCCCTTCGAGCGTGCCCAAACTCTTCCAACTCGGACCCGTGGGCCGCAACGGACGTCGGGAGCGTCGCGCAGCGACTCCCGCCAACTGCTCTAACCGGCCTCGTGTCGCCTCCGACATCGTTAAACCCCGTGCCTTGAGCGCCGAAACAATCCGCCCACGCACGGATTGAATCAGGCGTACCTGATCTTCGATCGCCAAAACGAACCGATACTGAGCCACCAGTTCAGCCTGAGTCACCTTGAGTCTCGGATCCTTCCGGATCACCAGCGGTTGAGAGAAGCGGCTACCGTTCGCTTCCATCGTCACCGTGTACGATCCCGGCGGAACGATGGGCCCATTGTTGTCTTGATACTGGAAGTTCCACGAGATCCGATGCGCTCCCGTCTCTGAAGAGATCTCCGGTTGACGCTTGACCCAATAGGCAGGAATATCGAGCTGGTTCACATCGATCACGGGCGCGCGGTCCTTGCTCGTTAGTCGACGAATCAGCTTCCCAGTGGCGTCGGTGATCCTGAAATCGACGTGGTCGACCGGTTTCGGAAGGTAGTAGTCGATGATCGCACCCCACGTTGGGTTGAGCCCCTGCGCCTCCTCAGGCGGGAGAGGCGTGCCCTCGTTAAATTGACCAAACCCGAATGAACCGGCGCGTTGGAAGACGACCGCGTCACTCGGCTTAAACAGCCGGGGTTGCTGAAGACTCGCCGACTTGGCCAGTTGGCGCAATCTGCCAACGTCGTCTAGAATCCAGATCGCCCGGCCATGGGTGCCCACGATAACGTCGTCGCCTTGAAAAACGATATCCCGAACGGAAGCCGGTGGAAGGTTGAGCTGAAGTGGCCGCCAATGTTCTCCATCATCGAACGATATAAACACCCCCCAATCCGATCCCGCGTAGAGCAACCCGGGTTGTTTGGGATCCTCTCGAACCACGTTGAGGAACTGTCCGACCGGAATCCCCTTGACCACGAGTTTCCAGTGCTTGCCCCCATCGTGAGTTCGATACACGTAAGGATGGTTGTCATCCAGGCAGTGACGATCGATCGCCGCGTAGGCCGTTTCGGGATCGAAGTGGGAGGCATCGATGATGCCAACTTTGCTCCACGCATCGAGTGTCGGAGGTGTCACGTTTCTCCAAATGGCGCCTTCATCGCGGGTCAGCCAGATGAGTCCGTCGTCGGTGCCCGCCCAAATCTGATGAGGCTTTACTGGGGATGGCGCGATCCAGTACACGACGCCTTTTCGGGTCTGGCCATCGTCATCGGCCGCCGTCGGAGCATCCAACGTAGCCGGAACCGGCGTGCTCGACCGAGAAAGATCTGGACTGATGACCTTCCAACTGGAACCGCCATCGGCCGTCCGGAAGATCCTTTGGTGGCTGTTGTAGAACACGTGAGGATCGGTGGGCGAGTTTACAATGGGCAGCGTCCAAGTGCTTCGCCACTCGGTCTCAGTTCGAGAGCCGGTGGGGTCGATGTTTTGCTCCCATCCAGTCTCAAGCTCTTCCTTTGAGCCGGTGCTGGAATACAGTAGGCCAGGGTGTAACGGATCAGGGGCGATCGTTCCGCTCTCGCCGCCGGCGTCGATGGGACGCCAATCGAGATCGCTAATTCCGGTGTGGATCGTGCGACTCGGAACCGCCATCGCCCCCGAGTCCTGTTGCGACCCATAAACCCAGTACGGGAAACGATTATCGGCGCTCACGTGATAGAACTGGCCGGTGGGCTGGTTGTACCAAGAACTCCAACTCTTCGCGCCGTCGACGGTCACGATGGTGCCCTGGTCGCTCCCTAAAATCATCCGGCTCGTGTCCTCGGGTGAGATCCACAGCGCGTGGTAATCATCTCCACCCGGGGCGCCCTTTATTGCTTCAAAGGTCTTGCCGCCATTGGTCGATTTATACGTCGACGTGTTCATCACGTAAACGACGTCTGGGTTCTTCGGGTCTGCCGTGATGCCGGCGAAGTACCAACCACGGCCCCAAATTCGCGCCTCTCCGTCCGTATGCGCCCAAGTCGCCCCACCGTCATCGGAGCGATAGACACCGCCAGTCTTTACGTTTGGAGAATCGACAAAAGCAAACACGCGCAGATGGTTCGCTGGCGATACCGCGATGCCGATACGGCGGACTTCGGTGGGGAACCCACCACCCCGAACTTGGCTCCAAGTGTCGCCACCGTCGGTTGTCTTATAGAGTCCACTACCCGGTCCGCTGCTAGGCGGGTATACGCTCCACGGTGGACGGCGTGTCTGCCAAATGGAGGCGAAAATCGTCTTGGAGTCGTTCGGGTCCATCGAGAGATCGATCGCTCCCGTGTCGGCGTTCTTGTAGAGGACCTTTTTCCAATTCTTCCCGCCATCCTCGGATTTGAACACCCCGCGCTCGGCATTCGGGCCAAATTGGTGTCCTAATGCCGCCACATAAACGACATCGGGATTCTGAGGATCGACGAGGATTTTTCCAATCTGCCGGGTGTCCTTAAGGCCGATCGCAGTCCAGGTTTTTCCGCCGTCTCCCGAACGGTACATTCCATCGCCCTGCTGGATGTCGGACCGCATATCGGCCTCACCCGTCCCAACATAGATCACCTTCGGATCACTAGGGGCCACCGCGATCGCTCCGATGGATGCCGAAGTCTGGGAATCGAAGATCGGCTGCCAGGTTCGTCCCGCGTTCTCGCTCAGCCACACCCCGCCGCCTACCGCTCCGAAGTAGTAGGTCTCCGGCCTTCCAGGCACACCAGTGACGGCGAGAGCCCGCCCACCTCGAAACGGCCCGATAAGACGCCACGACAGCCCATCAAATAGGCTATCCGGGATCGATTGGGCGTTTGCGGTTGCCAAAAGGCCGGCAAGGATCGCGAAGGAGACGCACCTGCGCACGAGTTTCATTACGGGCCATTCTAACTCGTTTAATGGGGGAGGACCGAGAATTCGTAGTGGCCTGAACTCACTTTCAAAACTTGGTAACTCTGCTCAGAGCGAACGAACGTGATGTTGTGATCGCGTTGAACCGGTCGAAGACTTTCCTGAATCTGTTCCTGCCTAGCCGCTGGAAGGTAGACCAGCGCAGTCGAACCTACCGGAACATCAATGTCGAGGACCAGCTTGTCGGCTTCCCGACGCCAGTTGCTGACGATCTCGCCATACATGCCGGTATGGCTGGACTTCACCCAAGTTAACTCCTTCACGAATTGGGGACGTATGACGATCTGGTCGAACCCGAATGAGCCGGGAGCCGGTTGGATTCCCCCCAGCCAGTTGATGAACCATTGGCTAACGGAACCGAACATGGGGTGACAGTGCGAATAGACGCTCTCCTCCTTCGCCCAGTGCTCCCAAAGAGTGGTGGCGCCGTTGGTCAGCATCCATTGCCAGCCAGGGAAGTCGGGCTGGTCGACGATTCGGTATGCATCTTCGGCGTAACCCTCGCGAGAGAGGGTATCGAGCATGAACTTCGTGCCCATGAGTCCAGTAGAAAGATGGCCCTTACCATCAACCCGAATCTTGTCGAGTAAGAAATCTAACGCCTTGCCGCGGTCCTCGGGAGAAAGAAGATCGGAGTAGAGGGCAAAGCTTTGGCTGCCCTGAGTTCCCGGACCTACTTTGCCCGATCGACTTACGAACGACTTCTGATAGGCCAGTTTGATCTTGTCGGCGAGAGCCTGGAACTGCTCCACATCCGATTTGCGATCAAGCCCCTGCGCCATACCTCGAAGCAGAAGAGCCGACTGGTAGTAGAGCGGAGTTACCATCTCGGGAGATGGATTGGGCTCTAGACTTTCATGGTCGCTCAAGCCGTCCGTTACGATGCCGTCTTCGTACTGCTTTGAAACGAGAAGTAGCCATTCTTTGGCCGTTTCATACTGTGTTTCGACCAATCGATAGTCGCCGTAATACCGGTTTAGTTGAGAGGTAAGCAGAGGGTGAGCCATTGCCCAACCGACTCCGCAGTATTGGATTCCGATGAAGGGGGCCGTATCGGTGAGCATGCCATCGGGGCGCTTCGCGTCGGCGAAATCTCGGACCGTTTTTGCGTAGAAGGCCGCCATATCGAAGTTCAACATGAACGCTTCGGTGGTTCCCACCATGTCTCCGCCATAACCGAGTCGTTCGCGATGCGGGCAGTCTGATTGGACGGAGAAAATGTTCGCCAGGAACGTCCGACGAACCATCTGTTGGATCTGGTTAAAGCGGTCGTTAGAACAACTAAACGAACCCGCATCCTTCACGTCGGAATTGAGACGAAGCCCGGTGACATCGGTCAGTGCTGGAGGTTCTGGTAGCCCGGTGACTTCCAAATAGCGAAACCCATGGAAGGTGAACCTGGGGGTGTATGTCTCTTTGCCTCCGCCTTTTGCGATGAAGGTATCGGACTGCCACGCAATTGGCGGTGCGCCGGGACCACCGACGCTCTCTTCGACTCCTGCTTCATTCTTCCGAGAGCCTTTGATCTGACCTGCTACGCTGGTCATGATGTTGAGGGTCCCGTCCGGCTTCAGAAGCTCTCCGTATCGGAGAACCATTTTGGCCCCCGTCGGCGCGTTCAGTTGAATGCTCGCCCAACCGGCAAATTCTTGCCCAAAATCGTAAATAAAGACTCCAGGCTTTGGCTCGGAGCGGTGAATCGGCACAATTCGTTCCGTGATCCGGATGGGCGGCTGAGGCTGGGCTTGAAGAGCACCAACGAGTTCAGTCGCAATTGCCGGAGAACCCCAGTGAGCGTCGGCAAATCCTGCGTTGGACCATCCCAATCGCTCCTTCCGGGCGTCCACTACTTCGCCCAGATACACATTGTCGAATCGGATTGCGCCATCTCCAACCTTCCAAGACAGGTTGGAGTCGATCGATTGAGTCGATCCATCTTCGAATTCGACATTAAGTTGGGCAAGGAAACGAGGTCGCCCGATGGGGAGATGGTCGCGAAGGTTGAAACTTCCAAAGAGTCGGAGTGGAAGCGGGTTGTACCAGCCGTTTCCGAGCGTAACTCCGATGCAATTGGCGCCATTTTCGACTTGATCGGTCACATCGTAGGTGGCGTAGTCGACGCGAGAGGCAAAGTTAGTCCACCCCGGATCAAGGACGTGATCGCCCACTTTTCGACCATTCAGATTTGCCTCGTAGTAACCGAGTCCGGCGATATAAAGTCTGGCCCTCTTCACTGGCTTTTCGAGTTCAAACTCTTTCCGAAAAAGAGGGGCTGGATCTTCCCTGTAGAAGTCTCGATCCTCAATAGGAGACTTCTGACCGTCGTTAATCCATAGGCCAGTCCAATCGAAGGAATGAAGAAGGCCCATCTCGAAAGTAGCGGTCTTGCTCCATGGGCTGGGATGCTCTTGTTTATCGAAAACCTGGACCTTCCAAAAAGCTTGCACGCCGGATTCCAGTGTTTTGCCAGCGTAGGCCACGTTGAACGGACGGTCGTTGCGCACTCGACCGCTATCCCATAGATCTCCCGAGTCGCCAGCGAGCCTTTCGGCCGAGCTCGCAACGAGAACACGATAACCGGTCTGAATCTCCCCTCTCTCGACCGATTTAGCTGTCCAACTTAGGCGTGGAGCCACACTGTCAATTCCAATCGGATCGGTTCGAAATTCGCATCGAAGACCTTCGACTTTGAGCCTCCCAAAGCTCAGGGCAGGCAGGGCAGTGAAGATGAGCGCAAGGAGCAGCCAGCAGACTTTTATCATTTCAGCAGACACACCATCGTGGGCTCCGATTATAAGTCGATGAGGATGGTTAAGGGTTAGCGGTACCGGAAGGGCGAAGCAATCGTTCCTATTTGTCGGATGCTAATTCGAGGTCCAAACTCACCTCTGACCAAATTCTCCAGCAGTCCGTTACTCCAAACTTGACTGCGGTTACAACGACCTAATCGCTCCCGCGCTGACCGTGAAGACTTGCGCCATGTCCAGGATCTGCTGACCGGCTGCGGACGCTTCCGTGCACGTCAGAACAGCCTGACCGGCGTTGGCGAGCACGACTTCCACCAATCGTTGTCGACGATTTTCATCGAGATCCGAAAGGATGTCGTCAAGCAACAAGAGCGGGGCAAACCCAAGTTCCTTCCTCCCGTATTCGAGGGTGGCTAATTTGAGGGAGATCACTGCCGTTCTCTGTTGACCCTGAGACCCATAGAGCCTCGCCTCTCGACCCTCGACCTCGATCGTCAGGTCGTCACGGTGCGGCCCTACGCTGGTTCCTCCCCGAGCAATGTCATGGGAACGAGTGCTTGCCAAAGTGCGGATCATCAGATCCTCGTCCTGGGCATCGTCACGAACTGCGTACGACAAGGAAAGCTCCTCCCCCGCAGCCATCAAATGGTGAAGATTTCGTGCCATGGGCGCCAGCCGACCGATGTAATCGTATCTGGTGGCCCTCATCGCGTTCCCATGATGGGCAATCTGGGCCTCCCAGGGCTCGTACAGCTCGCCCGGGAGGTTTCT
The DNA here is from genome assembly GCA_903904815.1 of uncultured Armatimonadota bacterium. GTDB lineage: Bacteria > Armatimonadota > Fimbriimonadia > Fimbriimonadales > Fimbriimonadaceae > Fimbriimonas. The sequence continues at coordinate 6,059 of CAIVDU010000031.1, read as the reverse complement.
CTCTCTTCCGTCACGCAGGAGAGCGTTGCGCTGCTCTAAGGCCCGTTTATAGACCGAGAGGTGTCTCAAGTAGGCAGGGGAGAGTCCGCTGAGTTCAAGGTCGAGGAATAGACGACGGTCGGTCGGCTCACCTCGAACGATTTCCATGTCGGCCGAGCTGATGCAAACAGTCGGGAGCCGACCGATGATATCTGCCGCGCGTGGCAACCCGAGACCATTCAAGAACGCTCGCTTGCGCGTCCCCGCTTCGAGGACCATGGAAAGTTTGGTGTCGTTCTCTAAAGTCTGGATACTTATCGAGGATTTGCTCCGTCCTTTCTGTATTGCCTCGGCGTCTCGCTGACCTCGGAGCAAACGTGTGGTTGACAGCAGGTACAAGGCCTCAAGAAAGTTCGTCTTACCTTGAGCGTTCGATCCCGAAAGAATATTGAAGCCCGGAGATATCTCAAGAAAAAGTTCAGAATAGTTTCGAAAACCCTCAAGAGAAACGCTGGAGACACCGATAACTGATTTGTCCCCATCCGCATCTAATTGAGAGTTACTATTCATGATTAGTTAGAGTTATTATTAAGGGCATCTATTTTGGGGAAAACCATCGGGTTGACCCCCATTTAACCGCTGATTTGCTCGCTTTTTAGGTTCGAACGAATCTTTCCAACTTATCTGTAGTTGGTGGAAATCTCAGTGGAAAAACCTCGTTTTGAGGGGTAGTTTTGGTCCGTTTCTCCACCGTGGCTTAACATTCCCCATTTGTCCACACTGATTCCACCGTGTAGACGTCACTCTGTTCACAGGAGGCCGTTCTTGCGTCCGTACTTCATCACCACCGCTTCTGCGAGATAGATCGGATGAACGCTCGGAACATTGGGAACTTTTCTTCTCGCGGCGATGGGCTCCCAGACGCTACCCGTCAGCTTTTCCTGGACGTCCGGAGGAAGCTCAGGAAACCGATCGCAGTACCGTCGAAGGGTGACGTATTCTTCGAGCGTCATCCCAGGGAGTTCCCCGACGGAGGCCTCAAAGGCGTGAATGCCCGCGGTGTGTGGCGCCGCGACGGCAAGGTTGGGATTCTTCTTTTCGTAAACGACGATCGTGTTGCCGACCAGATCGCCCAGTCGCTGCGACTTTTGATTCGTGAACATTGCCGCCAACCCGACCAAGTAGAAGGAGGGTAGAAAATCGGCCGGTCGGAGCAGATTTCGACCGATGGCCGCCTTAAAGGTGATGGGAGTTCCATCCGCCATTCGCACTCGGATTCCAGTGGCTCTTTTGCCGAGCGTCTGACCGTTTCCAAGTCCTTCACACAGAATGAAGTAAAGGAATGGCCCGAGCGCCATAAAGGTCATCAGCAACGCTTGGGCCAAGCCGGGCTGGAGGACGAATACCAGGGGGGTCAGCAGGCTCACCACGACGGCAATAACGATGAATACGAATAGGTCCAGAATATGGGCGGTGATACGAACACCCAAACTAGCCAAACGGTAGGTTAAGATGGTCTTCTCTGGATTCAAAACTGCGACATCGAGGACCACGATCCGATGCTACCTCTCTCCGAAATGATAAAACCAAACCATAACCGCTCCGGGAGTCGGCCATCGTTCTAACTCGACGCTTTTGGTGGCTCCTGGCCCTCGGTATTCCGCTGGCGATTATCACCACGCTGGCTGGCGCGCCCTACATGGTTTTGTTGTATGACCTGATCCTGTTCGCGATGGCTTTCACGACCCTTCGATTGGCGCCATCCGTGGCGGGTTTACAGATCCGAAGAAAACACGATGCCGTCCTCTCGGTTCGAGCTCAGAACCGAATCGTTCTGGAAATCGAGAACGACGGAAAGAGCCTCATTGCCGGTTTGATCCGGGACGAGCCTCCCGCTTACTTCGCCTCGTCGGATCGTGAGTTCAAGCTTCACTTAGAACCAGGGGAAGTGACCTCAGTGAGTTACACCCTTTCACCTCCCGAGCGAGGAAGCGATCGTTTTCGGTCAACATTCATCCGACTAGATTGTCCGCTTGGCTTGGTCACAAGGCAGTTGGAACTCGATACTTCAGAACCGGTCAGGGTCTATCCCAACGTGTTGGCCCTTCGAGAGTTCGATCTTCTAAATCAGAAAGGGCGTTTGCGAGAGGTAGGGATTCGACAGGCTCGGGCACGCGGATTGGGCACCGAATTCGAGTCCCTAAGAGACTACGCGGAAGGAGACGACTACCGCAAGATCGACTGGAAAGCTTCTGCTCGGCGTGGAAGAATGATCACCCGTCAGTACGAGCAGGAGAGGAATCAGTGCGTGATGCTTTGCATCGACATTGGTCGATATATGCTCGCAGAAGTTGACGGCGTTCGAAAGCTGGACCACGTTCTCGACGCGATCCTCATGCTAACGAACGCAGCGGCGATGGCGGGAGACTTCGTAGGCGCCCTCGTCTATTCGGACACCGTTCGCCGGTATATACCGCCTCGAAAGGGACGTAGCCAGGTCGGAGCGATCATTGAGGCCATCCACGATCTGGTCGCGGAGCCGATTCAAAGCGACGATGCCGGCGCGTTTGCCTATCTGGCTACCCGCTGGAAGCGCCGTTCACTCGTGGTCTTGTTCACCGATTTCGACGACGAAGATCGTGCTCGGCAGCTCGCCGGCGCCTTTGCCCCCGTGGCCAAGCGACACCTCTCACTCATCGTGCAGGTTCAGGATCCCAAGCTGGACGATATGGTCAAGACTGCGCCCGACTCCGTGAGTGCCATGTACCGCCAGACGGCGGCTAGCCTCCTCCTCAAGAACCGAAACGAGGCGACGCGCATCGTAACCGCGATGGGTATTCACACGCTGGTATCCGAGCCTCAGCAACTCGCGAGCAAGCTGGTAACCCATTATTTCAGCGTAAAAGAACGAGCCCTGCTTTAACTGAGCTGCGCGAAGTTGATATTTCGCATTGCTGACGACGCCAAACCGTACGCGGAGAGAGATTCGTGCCTACGCAGTCCCACCGCCCAACCTCGTCGGAAGATAAGGAACATGCCCTCGTAAGCGGCCTGCCGGACCTTGTGACCTGACGTGACCCCCGACTCGTGTGCTCAGAGACTGTAAACTATAGGCGAGTGGCAAGTTACCGCGTCTGTAAGACGTTCACCGTCGAATCCGGCCATATGCTGAGTCGGCATCCTGAGCGATGCAAATACCCCCATGGTCACACACGGACTGTCGAAGTCGTGGTGAGTGGAAAGCATCTCGACGCCAACGGCATGCTGCTTGACTTTAAAGCCCTCAAGTTGGCGGTTCAGGAGTACATCGAGCGGTACGACCACGCGTTGGCAGTCAACTCAGAAGACCCTCTCTTGCCCGCCTTACTGGCCAACTACCCCTCGGACGCCGTCATCGTCTTCGAAGGAACCGAGCCGACCACCGAAGTGATTGCTAAGGACATCTACGATCACGTGGCGAGCATCCTGGCTAACGGCTTTGCGTCGGGGCCATACAAGATCGATGCATCAAGTGTTCAACTTGAAAGAATCAGGGTCTGGGAGACCCCGTCAAGTTGGGCAGAATACGGAACGTAGATCAGGGTCACAAAGGATGAACCAAGACTCAGCCCGTGCATGGCCAAACGATGTGCGTGTCGCCGTATCGTTGACTTACGACGGCGCGCTTCCCGAACACCTGGACGTGGTAGGGCCAACGTTAGACCACCTCCGTCTTACCGGCACATTTTTCCTCAATCCGACCCGAACCTTAGAAAATGTCCAAGGTTGGCAGTCGATGTCGGACGCGGGTCACGAGATGGCCAACGGATGCCTTCTCGGGGTGAGTGAAGAGGGCAGGCTGACGAACTGGACTCATCGCATGGTAGAGCAGGATCTTCACATGACCCAAGAGTTCTTCGAGAATGTTTTTGGAGAGCCGCCGGTCTCGTTCGCGTATCCAGGCCGATTCACGAACTGCTCGCAAGGATCCTATCGGCCGATTGTGAACGCAGCGTTTCCCTACTCCCGCAGTGCCATTCCTGGGGACAATCGTGCCGGAGCCAATCGGAGGTATCTGAGGGTCAGGGACGTGGCCGGAAGGTCTCAGGAGGAGTTGGAGACCTGGAGAGAGGCCTTACTTGCCGAACTCGCGAAGACGACCTCCGAGAAGGTTTGGTACGTTCTCCAATTCGGCAAGATCTTTGACGGAGAGACGAACCGAGCTCTTATCTTGCATGAACTTTGCGCGACATTCCTGGCGACCCAGTCAGAGTCGGTTTGGGTCGCTCCGCTAAAGACGGTGGCTGACCGATTTGGGGTGGGATCCCACCTATCGATTTCAAGATGAAAACATCTCGCTGGCTGATTCTTGTTCTTGGGGTGGGCTTCTTGATCATCCTTTTCGGTTCGCTCCTCTCGGGCGGTTTGAGTGGTGTATCCCGAGTTCGACGAGTGAACGGGGACGATCCTAAGTTGACTCAGGCGATTGCGACCGCCCGAGCTGGCCTCCCCGGCTTTCTTGAACAGGTTAGTCATCCCAAGCCAGGTCAACGCTTTGCGATCATGGGGCGGTTTAAGTCGAAAGAGGGAAATGAATACCTCTGGGTCAAGGACCCTACCTACCAGTCCGGCAAGCTCACCGGTCTGCTGGACCAGGTCCCCATTGCCGTCCCCCACCACAAAGGAGATACGGTCACTGTGACCACCGAGGACGTTGTCGATTGGCTGGTACGGGACGAAGACGGGGCCATGCAGGGGCGATTCACCGAGGCCGCCAATCACTCTTAGCGGTACATCACCTTGGCCATCAAGAAGTTGGAGATGTAGATGAGCACCATCGAGATCACGACGGTGTTTGTGGTTGCCTTGCCAACGCCGACGGCCCCGTTCTGAGTTCTCAGGCCCTGTTGGCACGCGACTAGCGTGATGATCAGCCCAAAGACGGGAGTCTTCAGGATCCCATTCATGAAGTCGGACGGCTTGACGTACTGCTGCATGGAAGCGAGGAACTGGTAAGTGGGCAGATGCTCCGTTCGCGCGACCAACATACCCCCGACGACTCCCGCGTACATGGAGACCAGGGCCAGAACCGGCAGCATGGTGATCCCTGCCACCAGCCGCGGAACTACCAAGTAGTTCGTGGGACGGACGCTAAGCATCTTGAGGGCGTCTATCTGCTCCGTGACCGCCATCGACGCAATCTGCGCTGCCATCGCGCTGCCACAACGCCCGGCTACCATCATGCCCGAGATAACCGGTCCGATCTCTCGCGTGACGGTAAGCCCAATCGTGGCCCCAACGAATCCCGTTGCATGGTACTGACCGAGAAACTGGGTTAAGTAAAGGGAAAGAACCGCGCCCCCGAAGAAGCCGGTAAGCGAAATGATGGGGATGGATGCGACCCCAATGAAGGCCATCTGATTGATGGTCTCACCGAATTCGAAGGGACGGTGAATCACCCGTTTGCCCGCGTCACCCAGAATGAGCCCGCACTCGCCAACGAAGGTGAGGAACACGATCGCCGCCTTTTGGATCGGCGCCAGTATCGGAGACGGTTGTGCGGCCACGGTCCAGTTTAGGTCATGGGAGAGGTCGGTGTCCACGATTTATCGGCTAACTGGGAATCGTGGTCACTTACCAGCGAGAACTTGCAACAAGAATGTTTCCCGTGAAACATTCGGTTCGGTATCCTGCTAGGAATGCCAGCCAATCCAAAGTCCGGGAAGAAGCCTAAAGAGCCGGTCCCTTGGCTGCTTTGGCTGGCGCTTATCGGATCAATCTATCTGTTTTGGATTCTCCCGCGACAGCTTCCGAGAACTTCAGTCAAGGCCGACTTTCATGAAGCCGCCGAAGCCACAAAGTAATCGGCCAACAGGCACTCAGCCACATCCAGGGATTGAAATTAAGTGGCCCAGGAACCGCCCCCGACTGCCAACCACGCGCTGCGAACTGCGAACTTCCATGTCAGCGCAGCGACGATTCTTGGGATCGCTCATCGTGAGTTCTGGGCGCGACGAGAGACTAGGTGGGAACCGGGGAAGAATCGCTGCCATCTGGGGTAAACATCCGTTGCTCTGCTGGAGGAATTCCCTTGGCCCGAT
>CAIVDU010000030.1 GCA_903904815.1 uncultured Armatimonadota bacterium | reverse complement strand
ATGGCCAGATGAACTTCCCCCGGTCCAGTCGTTTGGCGTAAAGCGAGAGCCCGACCCCGTCGTGCCAGAGGATCTTGGCCATATCGCCGCGACGGCCTCGGAAGATATAGAGATCGCCAGCATGGGGATCGCGTTTGAGAGCTTCCTGAACCTGAAGCGCCAGACCCTGCATCCCGCGTCGCATGTCGGTGTGCCCCGTCGCAATCCAGACCCGGACGCCGGAAGGGACGGGAATCATGACTGCGCCATCACCTGGAGAACCCGCATAAGTGCCGCAGTCTCAACGTCCGCCCACACGATGACCCGGTCGCCCCTGGCGAGCACAATCTCCATCTGCCCAGTCGACTCATGAACTGAGGTCGTAGTGTCCGCCATGATCGTCACAGGCAAAATCGGCGCGAGCCGTTCAGCTGGATGGCTATGCGGTTCCAGCTGCTCTACCCCGAACCGCCGCCGCCATGTGAAGAGTTGATTGGCGTTTAGATCATGGCGCCGGGCAACTTCCGCTATCGCCGCCCCATCCGCCAAGCTCTCCTCGACAATCCGCCGCTTATCCTCAACGCTCCAGGATCTGCGTTTACGCCGCGCAGGCGCCCAATCACCACCATTGATCAAAGACATTGCGCAAGTGTCCGCTTCTAACAAGTGGACACGATCATCGAGCCACTCTTGCGATATCTATCCAAGTCCTCGCCTCTTAAAGCTAGGCGGCCCTCGGCGGAGGGATACCCCCGGACAAACACCGGAGATCGAACTCATTGGCGACATCGCCACGATGGTGGAAATATCGATGCAAGGCCCAGAAACGACAAAAGCCGCCCGTTTAAGGGCGGCTTTCGACGAAAAGACCGTTCGTTCGGTAAAGATGGTTGCGGGGACAGGATTTGAACCTGTGACCTTCAGGTTATGAGCCTGACGAGCTACCGGGCTGCTCCACCCCGCGTCAACTGCTGGTTGGATTGGCCTCCGAAGCGGCGGAGGCTGTCATGATGAAGAGATGATCCGTTCTTTGCAGGCCTGGCGGCGACCTACTCTCCCAGGTCTTGAGACATAGTACCATTGGCGCTGGAGCTTTTGACGGCCGAGTTCGGGATGGGATCGGGTCTGGACGCTCCGCAAGAGCCACCAGGCCGGCGAAGAACGGAGAAGCAAAACTGGGATTATGTATCTATGGTTGGGGGCTCCGCCTGCGCGGGGCCATGTCTCTGTTTGTCAGAGACTGTCTCTCTTTTTGGGAGAGATGAACATTGAGTAATGAGAGCGATCAAGCCAATCGAGCGATTAGTACCGGTCAGCTACACGCGTTACCGCGCTTCCACATCCGGCCTATCAACGTGGTCGTCTTCCACGGCTCTCAAGGGAGAACTCGTCTTGAGGTGGGTTTCCCGCTTAGATGCCTTCAGCGGTTATCCCGTCCATACATAGCTACCCTGCACTGCGGCTGGCGCCACAACAGGTCCACCAGAGGTATGTTCATCCCGGTCCTCTCGTACTAGGGACAAATCCTCTCAATTCTCCTACGCCCACGGCAGATAGGGACCAAACTGTCTCACGACGTTTTGAACCCAGCTCACGTACCACTTTAATCGGCGAACAGCCGAACCCTTGGGACCTTCTCCAGCCCCAGGATGTGATGAGCCGACATCGAGGTGCCAAACACTGCCGTCGATATGGACTCTTGGGCAGTATCAGCCTGTTATCCCCGGCGTACCTTTTATCCGTTGAGCGATGGCCCACCCACGCGGGACCACCGGATCACTATGACCGACTTTCGTCTCTGCTCGACTTGTCAGTCTCGCAGTCAGGCAGGCTTATGCCATTGCACTCAACGACCGATTTCCGACCGGTCTGAGCCCACCATCGCGCGCCTCCGTTACTCTTTGGGAGGCGACCGCCCCAGTCAAACTGCCCACCATGCGCTGTCCCGGCCCCGGATGACGGAGCGCGGTTAGACATCCATGTCGAGAAGGGTGGTATTTCAAGGATGGCTCCACCTGAGCTGGCGCCCGGGCTTCAAAGCCTACCACCTATCCTACACATGCCGACACGAATGCCAGCGCAAAGTTACAGTAAAGGTGCACGGGGTCTTTCCGTCTGACCGCAGGAACCCCGCATCTTCACGGGGAATTCAATTTCACTGAGCTGACGCTGGAGACAGCGGGGAAGTCATTACGCCATTCGTGCAGGTCGGAACTTACCCGACAAGGAATTTCGCTACCTTAGGACCGTTATAGTTACGGCCGCCGTTTACCGGGGCTTCGATTCAAAGCGTGAACCTCTCCTCTTAACCTTCCGGCACCGGGCAGGCGTCAGACCCTATACGTCATCTTGCGATTTCGCAGAGCCCTGTGTTTTTGTTAAACAGTTGCCACCCCCTGGTCTGTGCCCCCAACGCCCACTTGCGTGAGCGCTGGGCCTCCTTATCCCGAAGTTACGGAGGTAAATTGCCGAGTTCCTTCAGCGTCATTCTCTCAAGCGCCTTGGTATACTCTACCTGTCCACCTGTGTCGGTTTAGGGTACGGTCTGTTGCGGGGGCTATTTCCTGGGACCACTAGGCCGCAAGGTCAATCCAGTAAGACCTTACGACTTCCGCAATCCGTCACCACCCGCTGGCTCAGGAATATTCACCTGATTCCCATCGACTACGCCTTTCGGCCTCGCCTTAGGGGCCGGCTAACCCTGCGCAGATTAACTTTACGCAGGAACCCTTGGACTTTCGGCGACACTGTCTTTCACAGTGTTTGTCGTTACTCATGTCAGCATTCGCACTTCCGATACCTCCAGGATGCCTCACGGCTGTCCCTTCGCTGGCTTACGGAACGCTCCGCTACCGCGCTTGCGCGCCCAAAGCTTCGGCTCGTGGCTTGAGCCCCGGTACATCTTCGGCGCAGAGACCCTTGTTTAGACCAGTGAGCTGTTACGCTTTCTTTAAAGGATGGCTGCTTCTAAGCCAACCTCCTGGTTGTTTTGGGATTTCCACATCCTTTCCCACTTAGCCACGAATTGGGGGCCTTAGCTGTTGGTCTGGGTTGTTTCCCTCTCCACAATGGACGTTAGCACCCACTGTGTGACTCCTGCGCATTACTTCCAGGTATTCGGAGTTTGGTTAGGTTTGGTAAGGCTGTGAACCCCCCTAGCCCATCCAGTGCTCTACCCCCTGGAGTATTCACGCAAGGCGATACCTAAATATCTTTCGCGGAGAACCAGCTATTTCCGAGTTTGGTTGGCCTTTCACCCCTAACCACAAGTCATCGGAGCCTTTTTCAACAGGCACCCGTTCGGTCCTCCAGTGCATGTTACTGCACCTTCAACCTGCTCATGGCTAGATCACTCGGTTTCGGGTCTAATCCGACGAACTGAACGCCCTGTTCAGACTCGCTTTCGCTGCGCCTACACCTACCGGCTTAAGCTTGCTCGTCAGATTAAGTCGCTGACCCATAATACAAAAGGTACGCAGTCACCCTTGCGGGCTCCTACTGTTTGTAAGTATCCGGTTTCAGGAACTATTTCACTCCCCTCGTCGGGGTGCTTTTCACCTTTCCCTCACGGTACTTGTTCGCTATCGGTCGCTGAGGAGTACTTAGGCTTGGAGAGTGGTCTCCCCGTATTCAGACAGGATTGCACGTGTCCCGCCCTACTCAAGTCTTCTACATGAACATTACCTGTACGGGGCTATCACCCATTGATGCCCGACTTTCCAGACGGTTCCAGTTGATCATGTAAAAGCGCTGGCCTGGTCCGCGTTCGCTCGCCACTACTAACGGAGTCTCGTTGATGTCCTTTCCTCCGGGTACTTAGATGTTTCAGTTCCCCGGGTTTGCTTTTGTACCCTATGTATTCAGGCACAAATACCTTCAAATGATATCTGCAAGTCCAACACCTGCGCTTCATTCCGCGCAGCTCTCGCAAATCAAAACCCGTGCAGGGCCAGACTTGCTCAATGCACCTACGAAAGGTGCGATATGGAGTTACAGATATCGAAGGTGGGTTTCCCCATTCGGAAATTTTCGGATCAAAGCCTGTTCGCAGCTCCCCGAAACTTATCGCAGCGTACCACGTCCTTCATCGCCTCTCAGCGCCAAGGCATCCACCGGATACTCTTAAGACACTTGATCGCTCTCATTATCGATGTTCACCCACAGGCCCCTCGGCAGAAGGTGCTGTGAACGTTCCGGTTACCCGGACCCATCGATAGATATATAAGACCAGTTTTGCTTCAAACATATCCGGGAACGTGCGGTCTGCTCGTTCACTGACTGGCGCATGTCACACAAGATCAGACGACGGCGAACCGTTCCTGATGGCTCATGTGAGCATCCAGATATGTTTTCTCTTCACGATGTTAGATAACCCGCAGAGATCAAGATGATCCTGCGAAACTCTTTATGGACGAGCTGTCTCTTGTAGCAGCGTCACGCGCCATCAGGCGCGGCGGCCAGTCGGCCTTGCGGCGCTACGCGCCGAAGGGAGCCATGTCGATGATCAGCCGTCTGGTGGAGCCAGACGGGATCGAACCGACGACCTCATGCTTGCAAAGCACGCGCTCTCCCAACTGAGCTATAGCCCCAAACCAAACCGGCGCGGTAGCGCCGCAAGGGCGAACGCCCGCCGCGCACGTTTGCGCGAAAGCCAAGGCTGCGGATGCAGCCGCCGGCGTCTGAGGCTAGCAAAATGGTGGGCCTGGGAGGACTCGAACCTCCGACCTCACGCTTATCAAGCGCGCGCTCTAACCAACTGAGCTACAAGCCCGAGCCGTGGACCCGAGAGTTGCCTCATCAGGGCCCGTGACCGGGCTCGTCCGGGAAGAAAGAGAAACGAAGACGGCGGTCTCCCGCTCGATCGGCCTGACTGGCCGTGTTGTTCCAAGCGTTCCAATAGAAGAGCAAGCTCTCCTGCAGGAACATCCTTAGAAAGGAGGTGATCCAGCCGCAGGTTCCCCTACGGCTACCTTGTTACGACTTCACCCCAGTCGCTGACCCTACCGTGGTCGCCTGCCCCCTTGCGGTTAGCGAAACGCCTTCGGGTAAAACCAACTCCCATGGTGTGACGGGCGGTGTGTACAAGGCCCGGGAACGTATTCACCGTAGCGTTCTGATCTACGATTACTAGCGATTCCACCTTCATGCACTCGAGTTGCAGAGTACAATCCGAACTGAGACGGCTTTTGGAGATCTGCTCCGGGTCGCCCCTTCGCATCCCATTGTCACCGCCATTGTAGCACGTGTGTAGCCCAGCCTGTAAGGGCCATGAGGACTTGACGTCATCCCCACCTTCCTCCGGTTCGTCACCGGCAGTCTCTTTAGAGTGCTCTTGCGTAGCAACTAAAGACAAGGGTTGCGCTCGTTGCGGGACTTAACCCAACATCTCACGACACGAGCTGACGACAGCCATGCAGCACCTGT
>CAIVDU010000029.1 GCA_903904815.1 uncultured Armatimonadota bacterium | reverse complement strand
CTGCGCGATAGAAGGTCACCTCGTAGTAAATGTGTCCGCCCACGAAGAATGGACGGGTCTTGTGGATGTAATAGCGATCTCGCCGGTCCTTACTCGGTGGGGCTGACCGCGCTATCTGGAGCCTCTCCGCGATCTTCTCGTGGTATTCCCGCAGCGACGGATCCAAATCAACCGGGAACGACTCCAGATTGGCCAACACCGCGATTCCGCACGTATCTCTTAGCAGCGCGCGAATTCGGAGCAAGTACTCGAAATATTTCAGCATCAAACGCTCTGAAGCGTCCCCCTCAAACGTGTAGTGAGAAGCGCTGATCTCGATGAGCCTGAGGAACTTCGCGATGAATCTGAACCTGCCATTGCCTTTGACAAAAGTGAGACCTCGACCAATTGCTGGGTAGTCATATTCGACATCACTACGCCCAGACTGGAGCAGAACTGCTACTCCTTCAACCAGATTGCGAAGCTGGGAGAGGACGCTCTGGGAAAGGAGATCGCGCTGTGCACTAAGAGCGTCTATGACTCCACTTATTGCCTCGTCAGCACTTCGAATCTGCTCGCCGACCGTTGCCATCCGTACTCCCTCTACCGGCGAACCTCGCTCAGACAAAGATACCGGTCGATGTGCGATTTCACCCGGCTCAACATTCGCCGGAACTTCATGCCATGACCGCCGTCGGCAGCGATTAGTCGTTTGGAAGACTTAGTCCAATTGTAAAAATGCGGTCCAATAAATGCCCAGTCCAGAACGTGCGTGCGATCACTTGACACCGCACGAGGGCGCGACGACATCATTAGAGAAGTAACTGGCCGTGCAGAAGGTCGCCTCGCATAGAATCGAAGCATGGCCAGATGCACGGCGCCTAAACAAGGTCACCGAACGCCGAGCGGTGCAGCCAACTGTCCCGCGTGCGGCGGGCGGTCTTCATACGGGTCCTACTACGGCTCGACTGCAAGGTACGGATCCTTCGGAATCGGCACCTATGGCCGCGAGACATCTGGTGGCGCGTCGTCAGGTGGCGCGTCGTCAGGTGGCGGGTCGCATGCCAGTGGAAGGTCGCGTCGCCTTCGCGGTGGTGGGTCTGTGTCATACACCCCCACCGAGTGGCGCACGATCGAACCCCTCGCCCGCACCGCCGAAGAGCAGGCGAGAATCCACCCCGAACTCCGCGATGTCTTCCTTTGCCACGCTTGGGATGACCGAAACGGTGCGGCGAAGGAGTTGTGCGACCTACTGACCTCCCTTGGCGCCACGGTCTGGTACAGCGAGAACGATGTTGACCTCGGCACGTCGCTCCTCCGCGAGATTGATAGAGGCTTGGCGAACTCTCGAATAGGGATCGTTCTCGTGACTCCGGCGCTGCTTAAGAGTTTGGCTGACCAGGGGGTCGCTGATAAAGAACTCTCTGCACTGCTCGCAACCGACCGAGTGATCCCCATTGCCCACGGCACGACGTTCGACGCTCTCCGAGACATGAGCCCTCTGCTCGCTGCGCGGTCCGGGCTGACCACCGGTGACGACCTGTCGATGAGGGATGTCGCAACGAAGATTGCGGCGGCCGCGGCGGCCGCGGGCGACAACTGACGGGTGCGACGTCGGAACACGGCGAAACACGCATTTAGAACTCGCTAAGCGTACTGTCAAAGCCTAAATTGGGTGCCTGGAGTGCAAGTCATTGCCTGCCAAGTCAGGATTCCAGGTAGCTGACTTCACGCGTAAATTTTCTCTCTGGTCGCTGTTTGCCAATCATGATTAGCGCCCATCGTGGCTAGCGTGGCATAAAGCCATCCGGGAAGAAAGGACCTCCATGGATAACCATGATGAGGAAGTCGTAGCCGAGGCTATACGTACCAACGAAGCCTCCGATGAAATGAATGACGCGCACTCCAAGCTTCAGCAGGTAGCGGACTACTTCGATCGCAGCTTCGGTTGCCATTGGAATAACGAGAGTGATGAGTCGGCCAAACGAGCACTAGTGCTTCTCACTGAAATCGATTCAAGAATGGCGGCCGTGTCCAACATCCTTCAGGATCGAATTCAATTGGGCGCGGAGCAGATGGATGCACAGAAGTAATTTGTCAGCGACTGACGAGACCTGCAAGTATCCATAACGAACATTGAGAGGGTGTCGATCTTAGATTTGAAGCCCCCCGACTGACTGCCTATTCGCCGAATCGGCACCCCCGCGGTACCCCCACTTAGTGAGGGTTCGCGGGGGTATTTTCTCTTTTTGAATGCTTCTCCCTAGGGGAGGGCGACGACGAAAATGATCGTACCTTCTTCGGTGCAAGCCGAAGGCGCCTGAACCTCCATTCCACCAGTGGCGAGAGGGTTTCGCGGAAGCGACTTTTCGGGCGCCGGCCGGCAAAGAAACTCCATGACAGTCCTACCGATTGACTCTCGTTGACAAACTATCCACCTAAGTGCTGGTCATTCAATGCCTACAGCCGGGAGGCCCAGGAAAGAACCATTTCGACACCGATGCCGGAACGTCGGGTTGTTCATTGCAGAAATACGTTCCAGGTCCTTCTTCAAGAATCCAGTGGCCATCCACTTCACGCGAAAGTCCTCCAGACGCCCGTCAGCCTGGGAGATCTTCTGGAGTGGTCGATGCTTCTGGGGGTACCGGTCCCGCCATCTGTTGGATCGGTCGCTAATCTGCTGGTGCCAGAAGGTGACTCGTAGTGGCTGTACGCCAGCTGACCAGCCACGTCGCGCGACTTGGCGCGTGCAATGTTGCAACGCTGGCGTACGCTCGATTGATGTGTGTGTCCGAGTGCGCGCCAGATAGATCGGCACGGTGAGGTCGGAGTCTTTCGAGAAGTGGGAGCTGATGGCTAACGAACAGGACCTGAATTGGATTGCGAACTTCCTCTGGGGGATTGCTGACGACGTCCTGCGGGACTATTTCAAGCGCGGAAAGTACGCCGACTTCATCCTCCCGATGACCGTGCTGACCCGGCTCGACACCGTCCTTGAGCCCACTAAGGCCGAGGTTCTGGCAATGCACGTGAGGCTCGACGAAATGGGAGTTGTGAATCAGGAAGCGGCGCTCCGGATGGCATCGGGCTTTCCCTTCTATAACACGTCAAAGTTCTCGCTGAGCAGCCTTCGAAATCGAGCCAACCCCCAGCAGCTTCACCAAGACTTTCTCGACTGGCTCGACGGATTCTCCGAAAGTGTCCAAGACATCATCGAGAACTTCAAATTCCGGCGTAATCAGGTACCCGATCTGGCCAAGGCCAACCTGCTCGGCCCTCTCATCGAGAAGTTTCTCGATCCGCAGTTGAAGGTTGCCACGTTGGACAATCACGCGATGGGCACCGTATTCGAAGAGTTGGTTCGACGCTTCAACGAGGCGAACAACGAAGAAGCGGGAGAGCACTGGACTCCCCGCGACGTGGTGAAACTGATGTCAAATCTCATCTTTCGACCGGTCGCCGACCAGCTCACCAGTGGCACGTACCTGCTGTATGACTCTGCGCTCGGAACCGGAGGCATGCTCACTGTCGCTAAGCAGACCTTACGTGAACTCGGTGAAGAGCGCGGCCTGGAGATAGCCACCCACCTCTACGGTCAGGAGATCAACCCCGAGACCTTCGCCATCTGCAAGTCCGACCTCTTACTCTCGGGTGACGGGGCACAGGCCGACAACATCCGCGGGGGCACCGAATATTCGACGCTCTCCAACGACGCCTTCGCCGGCCAGACCTTCGACTTCATGCTCTCCAACCCGCCGTACGGGAAGTCTTGGAAGGTGGATCTCGAGCGCATGGGTGGCAAGGCCGGGCTCAACGACCCGCGCTTCGTCGTGAACCATGGTGACGATCCGGCGTTCTCGTTTGTGCCACGCAGTAGCGATGGCCAGATGCTCTTTCTCGCCAACATGGTCTCGAAAATGAAGACAACCACCCCTCTCGGCAGCCGCATCGCCGAGATTCACTCCGGGTCTTCTCTATTCACCGGCGACGCCGGCCAAGGAGAGAGCAATCTTCGTCGATACCTTTTCGAACGCGATCTCGTGGACGCCATCATCCAGTTGCCTGAGAAGCTCTTCTACAACACAGGCATCGCCACGTACATCTGGGTCCTCGCCAATCACAAGGCCGCGCACCGAAATGGCAAAGTCCAGCTCATCGACGCCTCGTCTTGGTTCACGCCGCGCCAGAAGAATCTCGGGGCTAAGAACTGCGATCTCTCGCCAGAGGACATCGAGCGCATCATCTCGACGTACCTCGCCTTCGAGGAGACCGAGCAGTCCAAGATTTTCGCCAATGAAGACTTCGGCTACCGCAAGGTCAAAGTCGAGCGGCCGCTCCGTCTGCGCGCTCAACTGAGTACCGAGGCGGTCGAGGGCCTGCGGTTCGCTTCTGGCGATCAGGAGCAGCGTCAGGAACTGTACGACCTGTTCGGCGATGATCTCTTCACCTCGTTCTTGGCGATTCGCTCGAAGGTTGAAGAGCACCTGGACGCAGCTGACGAGGATGAGGAGGACTCCGGGCTTCCGGCTAAGACTCGCAAGCGCCTACTCGATGAGAAGAAGTGGGCGCGGGACTACAAGATCTACGAGGTTGGGCAGTTGCTGGTCGGCGAACTCGGCACACTGCGATTCGACGACTTCAATAACTTCTCCTCGGTGGTGGATGCCATCTTAAGGGAGCAGAAGATCAAACTCTCCGCCGGAGAGAAGAAGGCGCTGCTCCAAGGCATATCGTGGGTCGATCCTGAGGCTCCGAAAGTGATCAAGAAGATCTCCAAGCCCGCCAAGGTCGCCCCGAACCCGCTGGTCGGACTCTTCGAGGTCGAGATTGATGGTGAAGTCGTCACCGCTCAGTACGAACCGGATTCAGACCTTTCCGACTTTGAACTCGTCCCCCTCAGGGAGCCGGGTGGCGTCACGTCATTTGTCGAACGTGAGGTGCTTCCCTACGCCGAAGACGCGTGGGTGGATCTTGACTCGGAGAAGATCGGCTACGAGGTGTCTTTCACCCGGTACTTCTACAGGCCCATTAAGTTGCGAGAGCTATCCGAGATTGAAGCCGACATTCGTAATGCGATGGCCCGGGGCGAAGGACTGGTTCAACTGGCAATAGGTGGACGCGATGGATAGCCAATGGGAACTTCGTGAGACGGACGAAGTGTGGCTGCCAGCTGCGCCCTCTCACTGGTCGATCCGGCCCATGAAGTCGCTATTTGACGAACGATCCGTAAAGGGCCATCCCAACGAACCCCTGCTAGCCGCAACCCAGTCACGTGGTGTAGTTACGAAGGAAGAATACGGCTTACGAACAGTAGTGGCGCAATCGGGTTTGGAGTCGCTGAAGCTAGTGGAGCCAGGAGACTTTGTGATTTCCCTCCGTTCTTTCGAGGGCGGAATTGAAGTCTCACATGCGCGCGGGATCATTAGCCCTGCATACACAGTTCTTCGGCTGAAGAATCAACAACAGCAAAGGTTCATCATGCGACTCTTGAAGTCGCGTTATTTCTTAGATGCAATCAGAATGTCTGTGACGGGCATTCGTGAGGGCCAGAGCATCAACTACTCAAGACTCGGGACGACTGATATCCCAGTTCCAACGGAAGTAGACATGCTTGCGATCAACCGCTATCTTGACTACGCCGAGTTGAGAATCGCTCAGGCGATTCAAGCGAAGATTGCTCTTGTGCATTTGCTTCGTGAGCGCAAGTCTTCAATTGAGACCGAGTTGCTTTTCGGCGGAGCATGGACAACCTCATCGAACTCATGGTTTGGGCTTGGGGCGCCTGGTTGGAAGCAGCTTCCTGCGAGAGCCCTATTCGACGAAGTCATTGAGCGAAATTCGGTTGATCTTCCAATGTTGTCAGTAACAATTTCGAGGGGTGTGATACTTCAATCCGATTACATGCGGTCGGCAACCTCAAAGAAAGACCAATCACGGATTGACCGTTCGCAATACAAGGCAGTACAGCCCGGAGACATCGTCTACAACAAGATGCGCGCGTGGCAGGGTGCCGCTGGCGTTAGTCACCACCGAGGAATCGTCAGCCCTGCATACGTGGTGTTGCGCCCGAGGCCCGGAGTGGATTCTTCGTACTTTGGGCATGTCATGCGAACTGCGCAGTTTGCGCGTGAAGCCGAACGCTGGTCCTATGGCATTGCGTCAGATATGTGGAGTCTTAGACCACAACACTTTAAAACCATACAATTTTCCGTACCAATGTCTGACGAGCAGGTGGGTATCGTAACGAAGCTGTCCGTTCGAACTGCGGAGATAGATCGCGCTATTGATAGCGCGGAGCGAGAGGTGGCGCTCCTCCGCGAGTACCGCACTCGCTTAATCGCCGATGTCGTCACCGGAAAGAAGGATGTCCGCGTTGAGGCTGCCAATCTTCCGGAAGTCGATCCGCTGGAGCTCGCCCAGGTGTTGAGTGGGGCCTCGGTTATCGAGGATGATGTTGAAGAGGAGGTGAGCGCCGATGCCGACTGACGTCTCAGAGAGGAAGCTTGAAGACATCATCGTCGAGGCCCTCACCGGGGTGGAGAGTGTGCCCGACACCAGGTCTGAACCCTGCTGGAAGCGTGGAGATCGCAACGATTTCGACAATGGTTACGCGATCGATGTCGTGCAACTCGCTGGCTTCCTTGAGGCCACTCAGCCTGAGGTCACTGTGGCGCTCGACCTAAAGACTGATGGCCCCACTCGCACGCGCGCGCTCGCACGAATCCAGGGGCAAGTCACTGAACGGGGAATCGTCGATGTTCTCCGCAACGGGATTGAGCACGGGCCGCTCTCGATCACGCTGTTCTATGGCACACCTTCGGAGGGCAACGCGGCATCTGCCGAACTCTTCAAGAAGAACCGCTTCACGGTCGTTCGTCAGCTTCACTTCAGCGCCCGGGACCCTCTGCTCTCTCTCGACGTAGCTCTCTTCATCAACGGTCTGCCAATCATCACCATGGAGTTGAAGAACAACCTCACGAAACAGAGCGTCAAGGATGCAGTCCGCCAGTACAAGAAGGACCGTGATCCCAGTGAGCTCATCTTCAAGCTCGGACGGTGCATGGCACACCTGGCGGTGGATGACCGCGAAGTCGAGTTCTGCACCGAACTGACGGGTAACTCCTCTTGGTTTCTCCCTTTCAACAAGGGTAGAAACGGGGGTGCGGGCAACCCACTGAACCCGAACGGGCTGATGACCTCGTATCTCTGGGAGGACGTGCTGACGCCTCAGAGCGTGACGGACATTATCGAGAATTTCGCCATGCTCTACACCGAGGAGACCACGAATCTCCAGACAGGCAAGAAGACGAAGGTCCGACGTCAGATTTTCCCCCGTTACCACCAACTCAGCGTGGTCCGAGAGCTTCTCGCCGATGCCGACACTGAGGGGGCAGGGCGGCGTTATCTCATTGAACACTCCGCCGGCAGCGGCAAATCCAACTCCATTGCCTGGCTGGCACACCAGTTGATTCGCATCGAACATCCCGACGACCTTGGACTTCGCCGTCCGGTGTTCGATTCGGTTCTGGTGGTGACCGACAGGAGGGTGCTCGACAAGCAGATCAGCAACACCGTCAAGCAGTTTGCCCAGGTGCGCTCCATCGTCGGGCACGCGGAGAACGCGAACGACTTGCGCGAGAAGATTGAGCAGGGCAAGAAGATCATCATCACCACGGTCCAGAAGTTTCCTTTCATCATCGACGCGATCGGAGACGAGCACCGGACAAACAATTTCGCCGTCATCATCGATGAGGCCCACTCGAGCCAGAGCGGGCGGACAGCCGCAGCCATGGCTCGAGCCATCACCGCCCACCGTCAGGAAGAGGGGGCCGAAGACAGACCGACGAGCGAAGAGCCCGACGAGGACGAGATCCAGGACATCATCAACGAGCTGATGGCTACTCGCAAGCTCGCTGGCAATGCCTCCTACTTTGCCTTCACGGCCACCCCCAAGAACAAGACCCTCGAAATGTTTGGAGAACGATACGTTGAGCAAGGCGAACCGAGGTTCCGCCCGTTTCATACCTATTCGATGAAGCAGGCCATCGACGAGGGTTTCATCCTCGACGTCCTGGCCAACTACACCCCGGTGAACAGTTACTACCGACTCATCAAGACGATCGACACCGATCCCGAGTATGACGTGAAGCGAGCAAAGAAGAAGCTTCGCCGATACGTAGAGGGTCACGAGCACGCCGTCGAGGTCAAGGCCGAGATCATGGTCGATCACTTCCTGGAACAGATCGTGGCGCGACGGCTCATGCGCGGTGAGTCTCGCGCCATGGTGGTGACCGGCAGCATCGAAAGGGCTATCCAGTACTACTCAGCTATCAGCAAGTATCTCGAATCGATTCAGAGCCCCTACCAGGCGATCGTGGCCTTCTCGGGAGAGCACGAGTGGGGCGGCGCGAAGGTTACCGAGGAGTCGCTGAACGGGTTCGCCTCGTCGAAGATTGAGGAGTACATCCAGCAAGACCCCTACCGGTTCCTTGTGTGCGCGGAGAAGTTTCAAACCGGTTATGACGAGCCGCTATTGCAGGCGATGTACGTGGACAAGATCCTCTCGGGGGTGCGAGCCGTTCAGACGCTGTCGCGGCTCAATCGTCCGGCCCCCAACAAGGAAGCGGCGTTCGTTCTCGACTTCCAGAACTCCATTGAGGACATCTCCGACTCCTTTGAGCCCTTCTATCGCACCACGGTGCTGGCTGGCGAGACCGACGCCAACAAACTCCACAATCTGATGATGAAGCTCGACGACGCCGAGGTGTACACGCTGGCGCAGATTGATGAGTTCGTGGAGCTCTTTCTCACCGGCGCGCCGCGGCCCG
>CAIVDU010000028.1 GCA_903904815.1 uncultured Armatimonadota bacterium | reverse complement strand
TGGTCATGACGACAACGACCCATCCTTTCTGCTGCGGGCTTAGTTCCTCCTTCATCCGCCAGAGATTGACGCCGTGGTGTTGATTGTAGATCGACCAGACGAATCGGCGGAGTTGTTGGCCCGCCGGACTGTCGGGGTTTTCGCGTATCGTGTTGGCGATAGTGTAGCCTTCAAACAGGGGCAAGGACCTGCGGGAAAATGGCTGCAAAGTGGATGCGAACGCCTACGACACCGCTTGGGGGGAAACTAGTCGACATTGGCCGTGAACGGTGTAAGCTTACGAAGTGAATCCACTCCAATGAAGGCTCTCGGCGAATTCATCCGCGAAAAGCGAGAGGCTGCGGGCTTGAGCCTGCGCGAACTGGCCAGAAGGGTCGAAATCACTGCGCCTTTCCTGTCGGATATCGAGTTGGGGCGCCGTGCGCCCGCAGAGAAAAACCTCTCGCTGATTGCGAAGGAGCTCGGAATACCCCTTGAGGAGATGCAGCAATACGATCACCGCGATACCGTGAGCGATTTCAAGGCGATCATCGAAGGCAATCCGGATCTCGCGTTGGCCTTTCGGACTCAACTAAAGCAGGTGAGATCGGGCTCCATATCGCCCGAGGACCTTGCGACAAGGCTCAACTCCAAGTAATCGGACAGGATGCAGCAGCGAGTTACCAACCGCCCGCCATTTGGCATCGAACTCCGCTTCGACCGTTCTGAAATCGACCAAATGTGTGTCGACGAACTGGAGAAAGCGGCGGCTTTACCTGCCGTCCCAAGCCCTGTAAACATTGAGTCCTTCATCGGCAAACACTTCTGTAAGGACTACCGTTACGACGATCTCCCTGAGGGCGTTCTCGGTGTTACGGCCTTCAAGGCTAACGGCAGCATCAAGTTCGTAGGCGTCTCGAACAAACTTGACGACGATTCTCCCTCGGCTGACCACCGGATCCGGTCTACTTGGGCGCATGAAGCCGGGCACTGCATGCTTCACCCCATCCTCTTCATGAGGGATCCGGCTAATCGGACGCAGGCGTTTTGGGAGCAAGGAACCGAGAACGTCACCTCCGACCGGCGCTTTCTTTGCCGTGACCAAGACTTCAATGTTCAGGGTGCCATCTGCGGCTACGATGGCCGGTGGTGGGAGTGGCAAGCCAACCGCTGTATCGGCGGCTTCCTTTTGCCTAAATATCTGGTAATAAGAGCATTGGAAACGCTCCTCCGGCCATCGCGAGTGACAAAGACCCCGGAGCTTCCAGAGGAAAACCGCCGCCAGGCGGAATCCATGGTCTCCCAGGTGTTTAACGTCAGCATGGCAGTCTCAAGAATCAGGCTCGCCGAATTCTTCCCCTTGGGGTCATCCGCTCAACTGACCTTCTAAAATCCTAAAACACCATTTTCGGACAAATTGCGCTTGCAGTGTAAGCTATCGCCGCTTACACTGCAAACAGTCGAACCAATCACGGTCCGGCAGAACCAACAGTCTTCATGGCGAATCAACACATCGTAAGGCGAGGGGCCCAGTGGGCGATCCGTGCGGAGAACGCAACGCGGGACACCCGGGTTGTCGACAAGCAGTCGGAGGCGATCGAGTGCGGACGACAGATCGCGAGAAATCAGGCGAGTGAACTGATCATTCACCGGCGTGATGGCCGAATTCGAGCCCGGGACAGTTACGGCAACGACCCGTTCCCTCCCAAAAACTGAGCTCGCCATCATGCCCCATCCCTCAAAGAAGGAACCGAAGCGCAAGGCAGCGAATCCCAGCCGGGTAATTCCTCCCCAGACGCAGGCTGAGCTGTGGGGCCGGGCAGCTGGTCGCTGCCAGTTTCCGACATGCAACAAGGTCGTCTACCTCTCGGAGTCGACCTCGGAGACGGTCAACGTTGCCGACAAAGCGCACATTGAGCCGTTCGCCTCGAAGGGTCCAAGAGGGGACGGGCAGCCGAGATCCGGGCGCATCCATGACTGCGACAACCTCATGCTCCTCTGCAAGGGGTGTCACAAGACCATCGATGACCCAAGCACGTCTGGCAGGTATCCCGAATACCGTCTCCGGGAGTGGAAGAAAGATCACGAACACCGAGTTCGTCGGGTAACCGGAATCAAGCCGTCGAGGAAATCGAATGTCGTTCTTTACCGCGGCCGCATCGGAGCCATCACCTCCGAGCAACAGCATCCACTCGCGGTCGATGCCATGTTCGAAGAAGGGTGGTTCCCCCAAGGTGACCGCCCCATCGAATTGAAGATGGTGTCGGAGTTCGAGGACAGCACCCCAGAGTTCTGGACGACCGAAGCCGAACACCTTCGCAGGCGGTTTAACCGCGAGATCAAACCTCTGATTGAAGAGGATCGACTCCTCCACTTCTCGGTCTTTGCTCTCGCAAACCAGCCCCTTCTCGTACTGCTTGGTTCGCTCTTCACAGACCAAGTCCCCGCCGAGGTGTACCAACCACACCGTAACCCTCATCAATGGGCCTGGCCTGCCACCTCCGGCTCAATCGACTACCAAATCCGTCGACCTGAAAACTATCTGGATACGGCGGTCCTCGTGGTGTCTTTGAGCGCGACCATTGCGCGAGGCCGGATTGCCGATGCCGTTCCTGCACCGCATTCGGTCTGGGAGATTGCGATCCCCGCCCCAAGCCCCCACTTCCTGACGTCGAAAGTGCAACTCGCCGAGTTTGGGAAGGTCATCCGCAAAGTCGTGGATGACATTCGGCTGTCCTGCCCAACGGCAGGACAAATCCTCGTCTTCCCGGCAATGCCTGCTGCATGCGCTGTGGAAATGGGGCGGGTACGGCTTCCGAAATCCGATCGGCCGTGGCGCTTCTTCGACCAAAACAACACCCACAACCGCTTCATCGAAGCGCTCACAATCAGTTGATATGACAGCTCAAATCGACAACGCAGTTCTCATGGCAATCCTCCACGAGATCGACCTTCCCGACACGGCCCGACAAAAGGCTGAAGCCCGCTACAAGGGGCTTGGTGAATGGTTCGGGAAGCCGGGGCAGAGGTGCAGCAGTTACAGCCCGCGAATCTACCCCCAAGGATCCTTCCGCTTGGGCACAGTCGTTCGACCGCTGTCGGAGGATGACGAGTACGATCTCGACATGGGGTGTCGCTTGGAACGTGGAATCACCAAGAGAACCCATACCCAGAAGGAGGTCAAAAACATGGTTCGGCAGGACCTCGAAGCGTATCGGGTCGCCAACCAAATCCAGACGCCTCTCGATGAGAAGAACCGTTGTTGGCGCCTCAGCTATCAGGACGAGGTCGGCTTTCACCTGGATGCCGTTCCATCGATTCCCGAAGACGCCGCCTTCAGAGCGGCCCTTGCCATCGGGATGGTCGCAACTGGCATCCCCTCGGAACTCGCCAACGGGATTGCGCACCATGCTGGTGGCATCACCGATAAAAACCACCCGGGATACCCTGTGATCACCCCCAGCTGGAGGGTTAGCAATTCCGAGGGTTATGCGCGTTGGTTCGAAAGCCGAATCCGCCAGAGGTCATTTCGCGCTCCTTCTCAAACCCTCGTCATCGAAGGCAAGAGTAAGGTCGAGGAGCTTCCGGCGAGCACCTGGAAATCCCCGCTCCAACAAGCGATCCAGATCCTCAAACGGCACAGAGACGTTGCATTTAAGGACGATCGGGATCGCCAACCCATCTCGATCATAATCACAACTCTGGCCGCACATGCCTACGTCGGTGCTAACGATGCAGCCGAGGCCTTGAGACAAATCCTACCCAACATGGAAGCGGCCATTCGGCACTCCCAACCCAAAGTCCCAAACCCGGTGCATCCGGAAGAAGATTTCGCTGAGAAGTGGTATGCGGCCGAGAACAGCCATTTGGACCTGGAAGGGACATTCCGGCGTTGGATCCAGCAAGCAATCAGAGATCTCAGTCAAATTGCAGCTGCACGTACCGCCGAGGCCTTTCGAAACGCCGTACAAGATGCCTTCCAGATTGGCATTTCGGAGGAGTGGCTGAACAACCGGTTCGGCCAGCAGCAGCCTGTGATCGCCGCGAAACCAGCGCGCCACACCGTTATCTCCGAGCCCCCGCCTAAACCCTGGTGCGCGTGAAGCGATTCGCAATTCCAGCCCATTTGGGTTGCTCAGAATTCCTCGGTGGCTATCCAGAGATGAAGCTGGAGCCAACCGGGGGCGGCGGTATCCGGTTGGGCGGATTGTTTCGTTTCTCGGCAAGTCGCCCCGGCGAAGAGTCGACCATCGAGGATCAATTCCAGATCGCCATCGAAGTTCCTCGGGTCTTCCCCCGCGACATTCCAGTCGTGTTCGAAACAGGAGGCCGGATTCCGAGATTGCCCGAGTTCCACGTCAATTCAGACGGTTCCCTGTGCCTCGGGTCACCAGTCCGCCTTTTAGCTATCGTCGCGGGGTCCCCAAGCATCCTCAGTTTCGTGGATCGAACACTGGTGCCATTTCTATTTGCTGTTTCAAAATCTGTTACGTCAGGGCGAAGCTTCCCGTTCGGCGAATTGCCGCACGGGGCATCGGGTGCGTTGGCCGACTACCAAGCAATGTTTGGTCTGACTACGGCACCCCAGGCGAAACAGGCACTTTGGGCCCTGTCGCTCAAGAAACGCGTAGCCAACAAACGTCCTTGTCCTTGCGGATGCGGGCTTCGCCTCGGAAGGTGCCGTGTGCGGCTGAAGCTCAACCCCCTCCGGAATGCGGCTTCCCGTGCTTGGTTTGCGAGGGAAGCAAAGAAACTCTGACCCCGTACCAATGTTTGGCGGCAAGATTTTGGGCCAAAAACTTTCAGTAATCGCCCCTGAGTCCGAGTCGGAGGAACGAGTGCCGCCTTCAGTGGCCGTGCAGTGAATATGCCCTGTTTACGGGGCTTTTGTAGTGTCCGTGCAGTCTTGAATGCCTTGGGAAACCTGAGAAATTGCTTGTGGAGTTTGAGTCATCTTCGGTCGATTCCCGCCCTCGCCCCCTGTGCGGTCTAGCTTGCAAAGATCACCGCATCGCGCCACTTCAGAACATCTTCCACTTTCTCCCGTTGGTACACTTGGTGCACCAAATCCGAAGCGTGGTTTACGAGCCGCATTGCCGCCTCTCGCGGAACACCAGCCCGACGCAGACGGTTGACGTAGGTTACACGAAGGCAATGGAAACACAAATGCGTCATCTTGACCTTAATGAAGAATTGCTGCCATCGACGGGATGGCTGGAACGGGAATTCGAGCGTGAACTTCCGCCGTTCCTTCGTAAGACGCTCGAAGAGAGGCCGGAGGGCCGTTGGCATGGGAATCGAGAACGCACGTTCCTCTCCACCCTTCGGCGACGGAAAAGTGATTTTGGCCTCGACGAAGTCGATGCAGTTCATCGGGATGCGCGTCTCCCGGATTCTGCATCCGGTATTCAGAGCGATCTCGAACGAAATCTGCATCCACTCGGGCTCAGTCACCAAAGCGGTGCGCAGGGTGACAATCTCGTCGTCGGTAAGCTCGGGCTTTTTGGCGGCCTTGTCCTTCTTGAGCTTGAGGCTGACCAGTGGGTTGGCGTCGGCGTGGCCGAGCCGCACCGCTTCGCCAACGAGCATAGCGAGGGTTTTGAGTTCGAAGATCGCGGTGTTGCGTCCTACGGATTTGCCGGACTTCTTTTTGTGGCCAATTCGCCAGTCGATGTACTCCAGCGCATTGCGGTATGTGATCTGCCGTGGCGAATGGAATTTCCGAACCTGGAGCCAGAGTGCGAGCCACTTCCAGGCGTCCAAGTACCGTTCGAGGGTACGCGGAGCCTCGCAGTGACGTTCAAAGAATTTGGGCACCCATGAATCCCAACCCTGACTGTCCACGACCGGACCCCGGTGGTGTTCCTTGGCTTCGAGCTCGGCGCGCATCGCCTTTGCTTTCGTCGTGTCGTTCGGGTCGTCAGCGCGGAGCCCGGTTGAGCGATGCACTTCCTTCTGGTTCGCGTCGACGTAGACGACGTACCAAAATGGCGACCGATTTTTCCGGTATAGGTAGGCCATGGCGAGTGCAAGTAGTGCAAGTAACTGATCGGAAGACAACGCGAAAACAGGCCTATTCTCACCACTTTACGCCACTTCAAACCAGAGCACCCGTAACGAGGGTTCTATTCCCTTCCGGGGTTTCCCCCGAGACAAGCCCTAGTGGTCTGGATTCGGCTTCGAGAGAAATTCTAGGAATTCCGCCTTGGCCAGTCCCCCTCGTCTCCATTTTAGTACGTTCCCTTGCGGATCGGTGATGATCGTC
>CAIVDU010000027.1 GCA_903904815.1 uncultured Armatimonadota bacterium | reverse complement strand
TCCTTGCCAAAAGAAAGAACGACGACGACAACGATAACCAAAACCGCAGTCGCGAGCGTGACTAGGCTGGTCCGTCCAGATTGCTTCATCGAGGCCATATTATGTCTCAACCTTGCCAAACTCGTTTGATCTTGGCCCCTTGATTGTCGAAAGCCCGCAAACGTTTCATGATTTCGAGTCGGGAAACGCCCTTCACTGCAACAGAGTATCTTTCAAAATTGCCGCCGTGAGTTTGATGTTGATCTTCCAGAGCGGCCCTTTTTTATCCACGATCCAAACAATCGCGTACCTGTCATGGTTCTGAAGAGTGTAGACGACGGCTACGCGAACGCTTCCCGGCTGCCTATCCATCCGTGCAACCTGTGGCTGAATCCCGTGATCGACAAATTGCTTGACATAGCCGATCAAGAACTTCTGCTGGGGATCGTCAACCAATGATTTGACCGGGGAGTCGATCACTTGCTGAAGCGCTGCAACATCTCCGGTGGCCAATGCGGCGTGGAAGCGCCGAATCGCGCTGGCCGGGCCGTAGTCCTGAAGGACATAGAAGACCGCCAACGTGAGAACGGCCAGCACGACCGCCGCAACCCCAAACGGCACTTTTGCCTTGGTCAACTGCACCTCGGCAGAATACCTGGGGGTGAACTCTTCTGCGAATTACCCGTCAGTTCTTCAAAGATCCCCCCGTTTGGGGGGAATATGACCGAGAATAGGTTGAGAGAAAGGACGATATGAGCGATCTACTATCAAGAAGGGATGTACTACGGGGCGGTAGCGTCATCGCCGTTGGTTTGGTTGCGCCAAGATGGCTTTCCACCATCGCGCAAGCAGACGTGATGCGGCAAGCGGCGGGCGGCAAACGAACTGGGGACACCGTGCTCATCGTCTGTCAGTTTTCCGGTGGCAACGATGGATTGAACACCGTCGTGCCATATGGCAACAAGGCTTATTACGATCTCCGTCCAACCATTGGCATCCCTGAAGCCCAAGTCCTGAAGCTCAATGAGCAGATGGGTCTTCACCCTGGATTGACCGGCCTGAACACGCTCTACAAAGAGGGCAAAGTCGCGATCATCCAGAACGTTGGCTATCCCAACCCCAATCGATCGCACTTCAAGAGCATGGACATCTGGCAATCGGCCAGCCCCGAGAGCGTCCTCAAGTACGGCTGGATCGGGCGACACATGGACCAGCAGCAGAAGACCCACGGCCCGCTCAACCCGGTCATGGCCCTCGGGCTTTCGACCGAGAAACCGCTCGCCCTTTCCGGCGAATATGCGAGTGTGCCCTGCTTTGCCAGCCTGGCCGACGTGCAGTCAATGATCGGCGATGCCGATTCCGAGAAGATGCTCCGCGAGATCCAGGGAACCGATGCGATGATGGGCTCAGCCACGCACGCAGTGCAACAGGCTTCGAAGTCGGCCCTCGATGCGATGGGAATCTTGAATCGTCAACTCAAGGGCTTCGCGCCGACGCAAAAATACGGCAACGACGCCTTCGGCAACGGCTTCAAGCAGATCGCCCAGCTTGTCGCTACCTCACCAAACACTCGCGTGGTCTACTTCTCCGCCGGCGGGTTTGACACCCACGCTCGCCAGCCGGAGACGCACCAGAAGCTCATGCAGGGCTTCGGAGATGCCGTCCTGGCTTTCCAAAGGGAGATGGAAGCGATCGGCAAAGCGGACAAGGTCGTGGTACTGACCTTTTCAGAGTTCGGACGTCGAGCGCACGAAAACGCATCGATGGGAACCGACCACGGTGCTGCCGCGCCGATGTTCCTCATCGGCTCCAAGGTCAAAGGTGGACTGCATGGTCCGATCCCGGACCTGGCTCACCTGCAGGATGGCGACATCGCCCACACCACGGACTTCCGCGAAGTCTATTCGGCAACGCTCGACCACTGGATGGGAGGCGACTCCGAAGTCGTTCTTGCCCAGAAGTTCGCGCCGATTGACGTTCTGAACATCTAGTCTTTGCGTGCGGCGGTGTTGGAGAGTGTTGTGATTTCACATACAGACAAAGGGCTAATGCCGCATACAAGTGCTGCGGCTTGGAGGGTGTTGCACTGAGCGCTCCGGGTGACAGTTTACGTGCTGTGTAGACTGCGGTGGTCTTGACGCCGCTATTTACAGTGCGGCTTGACGCACGTGTAGGGTGGCCCACGATGGGGTCCAAGGGTTTATTTGAGCCTACGATTGTCTCAAACTCTCCACGCACTTCAAGCCGTGCTGATCAAAGCGCGGTCGAGCCCGCGCACTCCACATAGTTTGCAGCATTCGCAATTTGTTCGCAACGCAGCCTTTTTCCCAGCCCTCGCTAACTTCCGACTTTGACGTCTGCGAGCAGAATCCGCCCTCGAACTGCGGCTTGAATGTGGGCCACCCCAGCCTTAAGCGGTCTCAACAGCCCACCTTGATCGATCCAAGCGGCGCCCTGAGCGCCCCACACTATCTCGCGATTGGGAATCCGCGCTCCTGACACTTCCCTCACCTCGAGGAAACTCTCGGTGGACATATCGACGGTGGTGGGCGCGACCAGTTTCAGTTGAATGTCGCTCAGCTTTGGCGCTGGCCCCTCAAACACGACGCCGTCAGCTACGGCTCTTTCGACCCCGTCGCTAGGCCGGTTCACGGTGACGCCCAAGACGTTGAGGGCGGTGCTTCCACCTCCATCCAGATTCATCGCGTCGGTACAGCCTAGCCGGCGCATCTCCTCGGCCAATTCGGTCAGGCTCACTCCACTGCCGGTTTCTTGGCGACCGTCAATCGTCACCCACCACAGGTCGCCATCGGCGGTCCGGCCCACTGCACTTCGGGGATGCTTCGCATCGATGAAGCTCTTGCGATCGAAGCCCTCTTCGCCGACCGCCACCTTGCCATCTCGCAGGAGAATTGGACCACCACCGACACAGTTCTCGATGTGCTCCCAATCGAATCCGGAGGTCTGGTATTGGATGGTGACCCTCTGGCCAGGCCGTAGGGTCGCCAGAAGCGACGCCTTTTCCCCGGCTGCCACCAAGTAGACATCCCCCTTCTTCATCGGTGTCTTGGGAGCGTCCGGAATCAAGAGCTCAACGACGCCGGAAATAGCCGTGCTGGGGGCGAAGGTTGGGTTGTCGATCCGAAGAACGGCGGTGATGCTCGGGGACTTTGGCGCCAAAGCCTGACCGGCGATATCGTAGTCCAAAACGACGCTATTTTCCTGGGCTTCTTCGTTTAGTCCGGTGATCGGAATGGTCGCGCCACCCTCCACTGCCGCAGTCCCGGTGAACTTGGCCAACCCGAATGCGGTCTGCTCGGGACCCCAGGCAAAGACAGAGCGGTTCGCTCGGGGCAAGCTCAAAAGCTGACTGTTCCGAACGGTCAACCCCAACGGGTGACCGGTAAACGGGAAGAAGTCGGCATTGATGCCTGCTAAAGAGTGGGTTTCGGCAACCATCTCGGTCACCGTTCCGCGGCCCTTACTGGGACCTTCCTCGTAGACGGTTCCACCAGCGAGTTCGGGAACTGCATGAACGCTGGGCGCTTTAAGGGTCCACCGCAATCCGTTCAACACAAGGGGTCGGGCCGAGTCGTACTCCATCCGGTAAACCAGTCCTGGAGCGATCGACTTCTCCCAAATCTCCCGCTTGGGGCCACGGCGCCCCGCAAGTGCGGCTCCCCCTGCGGCTAGGAGCAAGAGGGAGGCCGCTGACAGGCCAACACGCGATCTAAGTGAGCTCAACCGGGAAATTAAGCGCATGGGGTCTCCAGGAGCCTCAGCGTGCCCTGATCGGCGTCGAGTTCGGTGTTGACACCGAGTGGAATCGTGAGCATTGTTCGCATATGTCCAAAAGGAAAATCGAGCATGGCCGGGATTCTAAGGTCGGAGACGCGATCGATCAAGATCTCTCTCCAGGGTCGGGCGCCGATGCTTTCTTCGACATGTTCTTCGCTTCGCGTCATTTCCCCAAACACAATTCCCGCCGCCCTTTGAAGGAGTCCGGCGTTTCTCAGGTGCGTTAACATCGCGTCCAAGCGGTGCGGCGCCTCATCGACATCTTCGATCACCAGGATCTTCCCTTCCGTTTCCAGCGCATCGGGTGTTCCAAGAGTATCCGCCAAAAGACACAAACATCCTCCGACCGTCTTGCCCTGAGCTTTGCCCCTGGTGATGGTGGTCGCCTTGGGAGCGGGAACCGCGTAAGGATCCTCACCCCGGAGACATCTCAGAAACGACTCGTAGACCCATGGCTCACGGTCGTAACTGAGGGTGAGCGCCATCGGGGCGTGATAGGTGACCAGCCCGCGACGGTTCAGAGCGACATGAAGCGTCGTGATGTCGCTGAATCCCAGAAACATCTTGTTGCTCCCCGCGATTCGATCGAGATCGAGAAACGGCAACAGACGTGCGCACCCGTATCCTCCGCGTGTGCACAAAACCGCCTGCACATCCGGATCATCGAAGGCGGACATCAAGTCCGCGGCTCGGTCTTGGTCGAGACCGGCGAGGTAATCGCATGAGTCCAATGCGTGGGGAGCTACCTTCACCCGATAACCCTCGTTCTCCAGCAACCTAGTGATGGCGACCAGCCGGTTTTCAGAGAGTGGAGACGCCGGCGACACCATCATCACGGTGTCACCAGGACGTAGGGCTCGTGGCTTGAGGACGGTCATGGACCACCCATTTTGGCCGGAAGCAGAGGAAGTTAGCAGCCAGCCGTCGCAATTGATACCAGTTTCCATACACCCACCGGCGGGTAGGCGGATTCTTTCTCTACGACGGTCTGGTTACAGGTCGGTCAACGGCTGCTGAGACACGAATGAATCGAATGAAGTCGGCAGTTTGCAGTGGGCAGTTTGCAGTCCGGAAGGGATGGTTTGCAAGTGTTTTCGTGCTGGTCAGGGGCGTGGGAACACGAATCCTTTTGGAAGTTTGCAGTGAGCAGTTTGCAGTCTGCAGTCTGCAGTTCGGAGGGAACGGGGTGAAAGCGTCCAAGTTGGTAGGCGGACTGGGGAGACACGAATCATTCTCCGCCTACGGATTTAGCTTGGTTACGATGCGAACTGCACTACGGACAACCCCAAACCCATAAAAAAACAGTCTGCAGCCCTTATGGACTGCAGACTGCTCACCGTCAACAACCAGAAGACTAATCAGCTGGGGCGATGACGACGCGGCGGTTGGGCTCTTCACCCTCACTGTAGGTGCTGATGCCAGAGATCTCACCGAGGGCCTTGTGGACCACTCGTCGCTCGAATGCGGGCAGAGCGTCTAGAACGGCCTCTTCGCCTCGCTCCTTGACCTGCTCGGCGATGCGAACAGCAAGGGCGGTGAGCGTCTCTTCTCGGCGGCGACGATAGTCGTTCGCATCGAGAGTGGCTCGAACGCCGTTCGCATACTTGCGACCAGCGATGATGTTGACCAGATACTGGAGAGCGTTCAGGACTTCGCCGTGCTTGCCGACCATGTAGGCGGCATCCTTTCCGTCCAAGCCCAGGGTCACGTAGCGACCGGATACGTCTCGAATCTTTACGTTCACTTGAAGACCAGCGTTGTCCATCAGCTCGCGAAGGAGCGCAGCCAACTGCTCAGCCTGCTGAGGGGTCGCAACGACCTCTTCGCCAGTGGTTTCTTCCGAATCGACATCGGCCGCCGGAGCCGCCTCAACGGGGGCCTTCTCGACAGACTTTTCAGGAGCCTTCTTGCCGCGTCGGTTGTCCTTCTTCGCAGGAGCTTCTTCAACCACGGCTACTGGGGTAGGAGCGGGCGCTTCAACGACGGGTGCTACCGCCGGTGCTTCCTTCGGAGCCCTACCACCGCGAGCTGGTTTAGCTGCAGGCGCTGGAGCGGCTGCCACCGGAGCCTTAGCCTCAATGACTTCCGCCTTGATGCGGACGCTGCTCTTGCCGAACAGCCCCTTGGTCTCATCGAGGACCGTAACCGTAAGCTGGTCTGGCGCGACGCCAAGCTTCTCTGCGGCCGCCTTTCTGGCCTCGTCGACGGACTTTGCCGTGATCTCTAGCGAGTTCATGTAATTTAAAACTTTACCCTTTACCGGACATTCCTGCTTGTTCGAGCCGCATATCCCGGTAGTGCCTGCTCGAACTGTCTATTCTACTTTCGCTTCTTCGGCTTATGTTTGGCCGGAGTACCGGTTCCGCCATCATCTTCGTCCGTTTTTGGCTTTGGAGCGGCGGGATCGATCGAAAGCCACTTGGATGAAGCTGAGTTACTGCCTGGCTGCTGAGCTTCTTCTTGCATCTTTTGAGCCTGCTCGATGAACTTGGCGAACCGTCCCTGCTTCGGATAGACGCCACCACCGGCTGCGTTGACCTTTACCAGCGGAGGCAGAGGCAATCGGTACGCCCGCAGCGACTGAGCGGTCGAAAGAATATTGGTAAAAACCCAGTACAGAACGAATCCAGAGACCACTGGGAATCGACCGGTGAACATGAACACAGTGAACATGAGCGAAATGCCCACACTCATGATTCTCTGCTGCTTGACCTGGGAAGGATCGCTGGCCGGCGTCAACAGGGTCGAAACCATCATCGTCACGCCATAGATCAGGATCAGGATGTAGTCGGCTTGACCGAGATTCGGGGCGATGAATCCGTGGGTGGCGAGACTGGTGCTCTTGTTGATCCAAAGGAAGGTTCCCTTTTGGAATTCAAACTGATACCGAATCATGCACTGGTAAACGGTAAGGAACAGCGGCAACTGGATGAACGCGGGCCAACAGCCGGAGAAGGGATTGATCCCGTACTCCTGATAGATCTTCATCGTCCGCTTCTGTTGCTCGGCCGGATCGTTTGGAAACTGGTCCTTGACCTCTTTCACCAGCGGCGTGAGCTGGGACATCTGCCGCGAGAACATCAGCTGCTTCTGCGAGAGCGGGAAAACTATCGAACGGACACAGAGGGCGAGAAGGAAGCCGGCGAGCGCATAGCTGTACCACGAGACTCCGCCGGTGATGTGCACCAGCGTGTCCATGATCTGATAGCCCGGAATCACTCCGTAGACGAGATCGTGTTTGTTGGATTCGGTAAGCCGATTGACTACGTCCGTGTAAAGTGTCTGTCCCGTCCACGACTTCCAACCAGGCTTAAACGCCGGGTCGGACGTGACATCGGCTACCGCAAACGGTTTGTTCCAAATGGGTTTATCGAGATACTGCTTCTCAAGCGGCTGAAGCGTGTTGTACGCGTCTCGCATGCGACCTGGGTCGTTTCCATGGATGCCCGCTTTAAGCTGGGTATCGGCGACGAGAATCGCCGACTCCACTTTCTTCTGTTCAGCTTCATCTTCGGTCAGCTTCTTCTTCTTGACCAGATCGTCGACTGCGCTATCGTAGGCCGACTTTTCGCGAACGATTGAGACGTCGAATCGCCCGGCGTTCATCTTCAGAAGGTTCTGATAGTGCTGCTCGAGTGTGATTTGCGGGGCGTTCGTTTGCTGACTGGTCATCCAGAGCTGGAAGCCCATGATCACGACGACCATGAACAACATTGTCTGGAGAAAGTTCTGTTTAGGGGGAGCTTGAGCCATTAGAGGAGGGGATTTACGAAAGAAAATCGGACCGAGGGGGAATATCGGACGTCAGCGGTTCGATTTGTTTGTTCGCTCATGTTATGGAACAGGGTCGTGTCCGCCGGGATGCCACGGATTGCATCGAGCGATTCTTTTGATTCCCATCCAACTACCCTTGATGAGGCCATAACGTTCCACGGCTTGCAGGGTGTAATTGGAACAGCTAGGGGTGAACCGACAGGTTGGAGGGAGCCATGCGAACCCCTTCTGATAACCACGAATCAACAGGATTCCGAATCTTCTACCCATCGCCCGATCGCCTGTCCGAACAAGGCTCGGACCTCTTCCTGAATACGCTCAAAAGATGCGGATGCACCTTCCACGTTCACGATGACCACAAAATCGAACTGATTGCTTCGAATTTGGGGCTGAAGCCTTATCGCTTCACGAAATCGTCTCAGCGCTCGGAGGCGACGCGGCTTCGCACCGATCTTCTTCGAGGTTGCGAATCCAAGGAGTCCAGACCCAGGAAGGGCAACGACGGTCGCCAGCTTCCCTCTTGCACGGCGACCTTCCGCGAAGATCGCCTCAAATCGCTTCTTGTCGGGTCCGTTCAGGACGAGATCTTGTGACGACCCTTAAGGCGGCGTCGCTTGATGACGTTCTGCCCATCGGTCGTGCTCATTCGGACGCGGAATCCGTGCGTCGTGCTGCGGTGGCGGTTGTTTGGTTGGTACGTGCGCTTCATGACTGATCCAGTTATCTGCTGCTAGATAGAGTCAGAGAGAATACCCCAACTTGGGACCCGAGGTGTGCGTCTTCAAAAAGCAAGGACTCGGCAGAGACCGGTATCGGCTTGAGATAACGGTCGCGGATTCTGCGGTCTGCGCGATCGTCTTTTTTTGAATCGTATGGAGCGCCAGGCTTCTGGATGTGGTAGTCATCCCGGAAGTCGTGGATCGACTTGGCGT
The DNA here is from genome assembly GCA_903904815.1 of uncultured Armatimonadota bacterium. Lineage (GTDB taxonomy): Bacteria > Armatimonadota > Fimbriimonadia > Fimbriimonadales > Fimbriimonadaceae > Fimbriimonas. Next base: position 11,923 of record CAIVDU010000027.1, on the reverse strand, counting down.
CTTGGAGCCAGGACTTTGTTGCCATGAGATCTAGTGCCTTGTCAATTGAGCGATTTGAGATTGGAGGAGTTTCTCCGTCTTAAGAACCCTTGTTTTGAGTTCCTGGAGAGTCGGCACGTCGAGGCCCGTGAGTTCTTTGAGCACCGAAGGGCTCAACAGTGTCGCCAAGTCGATCGACTGGCGGATCCGCCACAGCTCAATCGCGAACGCCTCCTTCTCCTCAAGGCCAGAATTGGCCAGCACGTTCTGACCGCGATTTAGGGTCGACTTCGCGCTCTGTTTCAGGGACTCAAAGCGTTTGGGAAACTGGCGGACGAACCGCTCGGCAACCGGGCGACCCTGAGCGACCGCCTTTTCATAGGTGGCGTGAACCCGATTCCACCAGTCTTGGCTCGGCGACTGAGCCTGCGCGACCAGACATGCGCCGAGAATGAGAACCGTCGCCCTTCCCCGGCGCATGACCATTACTTCAGATCCTTGGCGTCCGCGAAGTGTCCGGCGATTGCGGTTGCCGCCGCCGTGACCGGGGAGACGAGGTGGGTGCGGGAACCCGGTCCCTGCCGGCCCTCGTAGGGGCGATTGCTGGTGCTGGCGCTCCGCTCTTGCGGGCGAAGAATGTCGCCATTCATACCCAGGCACATGCTGCAGCCAGCTCGGTGCCACTCGAACCCAGCGTCGATGAAGATTTCCCGCAGACCTTCTTCTTCGGCAAGCTTCTTGACCGCTTCACTGCCGGGGACGACCATCGCCCGAACCCCGCTTGCGACCTTTCGGCCCTTGACCACTCCTGCCGCCGCCCGAAGATCTTCGATGCGAGAGTTGGTGCAAGAACCGATAAATACAGTATTGACTGCCAATTCTTGCATCGATTGGCCTACTTTCAGCCCCATATAGCCGAGAGCTCGTTGCTCTCCGGCGTCTCGGGGCTCGGGAATCGGTTGATCGATGTCGACCGTCATCGCTGGGGTCGTTCCCCATGTAACTTGCGGCTTGAGCTTGGAAATGTCGAGGATTTCGTGTCGATCGAACGCGCTCACGTCGTCGGTCTTCAGCGTTCTACACTTCTCGACCAGCCGGTCGAAATCGACGCCTTTAGGTGCGAATGGGCGATCTTCGGCAGCAATGTATTCGAGGGTGATCTCGTCCGGCGCAATCATGCCGGCCCGAGCGCCCATCTCGATACTCATGTTGCAAACCGTAAGTCGGCCGCTCATCCCCATCTTGGAGATGGCGGTTCCGAAATATTCAACGACATAACCGGTACCACCACCCGCGCCTAGCTTTCGGATGATCGCGAGGATGATGTCCTTGGGTGAGACACCTTCCGGAGCATCGCCATCGATCTGGATTCCGAGGCTTTTCGGACGGCCGCTCGACCTAAGGGTTTGGGTCGCCAACACATGCTCGACCTCCGTAGTGCCAATACCGAATGCCAGCGCGCCAAATGCGCCATGCGTCGACGTGTGGCTGTCGCCGCAAACGATGGTCAGGCCCGGGAGAGTGATTCCAAGTTGTGGGCCGATGACATGCACGATGCCTTGCCGCGCCTCTCCGTAGCCAAACAGTGGCACGCCGAACTCTTTCGTATTCTTGGCAAGCGCGGCGAGCTGCTTCCCGGCCAAGGTCGACTCATCGATCGGTCTGCCATCGGTAGGGACGTTGTGGTCAACGGTAGCGAACGTCAGGTCGGGTCGTCGTACCGGTCGCCCGAACTCCCGAAGGCCGTCAAAGGCTTGGGGCGAGGTGACTTCATGGACCAGATGCCGGTCGATATAAAGCAACGCCCCACCGCCTGGAAGCTCCGACACAACGTGTGAGTCCCAGACTTTGTCGAAGAGCGTGGATGCCATTTCTCTATTTTAGACGCCGAAACAATCTGTCCGCATTGCTCCGGGGCATCGAACGTGGTCCGACCAACGGTTCCGAAACCGAGAGGCAGAAATTTCGAAACGCGAAATCGAATTCGGCCCCGAACGCAAACATCGGCCGGAAGGTTTGGGTATCATCTCTTCTTGTCTGGGCGGGTAGATGCCCGAGTGGCCAATGGGAACAGACTGTAAATCTGTCGGCGAGAGCCTACGTAGGTTCGAATCCTACTCTACCCACCATCCCCGCCTTAGACACTAATGCCTTCGTAGCTCAGCGGCAGAGCACTTCTTTGGTAAAGAAGAGGTCACGGGTTCGATTCTCGTCGAAGGCTCCACTTAATCTCCCCATTTGGATTTGCTAAAGTCCGTTTCCCTGCTGGCGTAGCTCAGCGGCAGAGCATCCCGGCTGGCCGGGAAGGTCACGGGTTTGGATAGAAGCGACATCCCGTCGAGCCTGCGCGATACGGGACGATTCTCGTCGAAAGCTCCAGCCCTCGCCTTCTTAAAAAACTGAGACTGCCCAGTCATCGAACGAGCTTAAATAGACTGTATGTGGGTTCGCGAGCACACGCTTCAGCTCTTCTCATCTTTCCAGGATGCGGACGAAGCGAACCGGGTAAGGAATCGGGCACTCTCCGGCGAGGAAAGAGTCCGGATGGTCACGGCGATCATTGGTGCGACACATGGAAGATCTAAGTCCAGACTTTCGAGATCTTATCGAGTCATTCACGTCCCACAACGTTGATTTCATCATCGTGGGCGCGTATGCGCTTGCATTTCATGGACACGCCCGATTCACCGAAGATACTGACATTTGGGTCCAACGAAGCGAGGAGAACGCCGAAAAAGTTAGAGCGGTGTTAGATGACTTCGGGATACCTATCGACGATTCTGCTGCTCAGGCGCTGACCGAAGATCGGAGGATTCTCCAATTCGGAGTCCGGCCCCAGCGCGTGGACATTTTGACTTTTATAGATGGCTGCGAATTCGAGATCTATAGCGTCTGAAATAGCCACCAGGGCAGTGAGGTTTCTCTCGCTCGAAGACTATGTGCTGACTAAACGAGCCTCAGGTCGGCCTAAGGATTTTCGCGATTTGGACGACCTGCGGGAAGCTCACGGAGGCCCACTCCTCGGTGAGTGAGCCGCAGAGCAATTCGGACGAACCCGAGCGCGGCAAAGTGGGATTCGTCTAGGCGAGACCTTGCCCCTTCACGGCAGGGCCTTGACCACGGGCGCGAAGACAGTGAAGAGCGCGTTCATATGGGCGACCATTCGCGCCTGTTGGTCGGGCCATTCGGTTTCGTCGTTCGGGTCCGAGTCACGCCACGTGAACTCGACGGCGCTTTCCTTCTTACCTGGCTTATCGTTCCAAACCGCCCCCGGTGCTAGTCGGTCGAGTTCTTGGCTATGGGATCTCAGGCGGTTCAGAATCTCACCGTCTTGGTCGTTATATATGACCAAATAAACCGACGTGACTCGATCCCTCATGCCAGCAGTAGCGACCAAGCCAAAGCCACCGCGTCCGATCGCGTAGTCGGTCCAATGGCCTGTCGATGGCTTGACGGGCCGAATCACCTTCGAATTAGCTTCTAAGCATTCCTTGAAAGCTTGCCAGTAGGCCAAATATTTGGACGAGCGGGTGCTTGCTTCGCGCTCGGTTGTCACGCGCTTAACGAACGTGTTCGGTTTGCTGACAACGTTGAACTTGGGCGCAGCCAGGGAGTCGCCGATCCGCCACAGCTCGACCTCAAGGCCATAGAAAGCGACGCTCTCGTTCGTCACTTCGTTAAGCCAGTCTAGGGCCGCCCGGTGCTCGTCCGTAAACCGTGCCGCAACCCAGACGATGGAGACCGCGTGAAGGCCGGCAGCATAAGTGATCAGCTGCCCCAAGTGTCCATGGTCGGTTCTCTCGATCTGGTTCTCGATGAGAACCCAATGGTCCCGACTGCCGTCTTTGCACAGGATGTCGGCTCGGAAGGGCCCAACGTTTCTCTCCTGGGCTTCGAGGACCAACTCCGATCCAATTGCTTCGCCGAGGAGTTTAAGGTTCTCTTCCTTCGCCATCCAAGGCGTGAAACTCGTCGCCTCATTGGTCCATACGGTCCGAAGTTCTACTTTCTCTAATCGGCCCAGTTCTTCTGTCATTTTGTTAACTAGAACACGTTAGCTGATTTCAGTTCTCGAAGAAAGCGAAACATGTTGCGGAGGTTCGACAAATCGCTAGGCCCATAGGGTCCCGGTCGAAGTGCATGACTTCGTCCCCAATCAGATTCGGGCAAGGTCGACCGAGAGTTCTTGAGAGCCCTACACCCACCAGAATCAAATATGAGTGTCTAGGACGATCAAGAAGCGTGTTCCCAGTCTGAAGGTGGGATTGCCGGTTCGAATGGGGACTTGTAGACACCACGAGTGCGTCGCAGCGGATAAGACTTTGCGGGAGACTGCTTTAGTAATACGATAACTTCGACTTCTTGACCCGCGTGAATACCCGGAACGACAATGCTGCCATCCTTCTTTACCGTCGTGTCTATTCGGATTGCTTCCTTCAAGTCGCTCTCCTCTAGATTGCGAACCAGAGTCGTTGCCGCTTCAAAACTGGTCACGATAGCAGGGAATCGTTTTTGACAAGGCTGCGGACGTCGTGACCCACTGCGTTGCCGGTTGACCTTAACTGACGCGTATACTTGATGCGTGGATACCATTCCGCAAAACGGCGAGTGGGGAGACCAGGACGAGCAAGGCGTCGACCTGGCCAAGTTGCGGTACAACCTGACATTGTCTGACGATGAAAAGCTCGCTCGGCATCAGCGGGCCGCCCGATTCGCTTTGGAGTGCATGAGTGCCGCCGACAGTTCCCGAGTTCACCGACCTTCTCAGAGCCCTCACTAACGAGAACGTTGAGTTCGTGATCGTCGGAGGCTTTGCGATGATCCTCCATGGAGCCACCTACCTCACGCACGACTTAGATTTCGCCATATCAGCCGAACATGCGGACGTCTCAGCAGTGGTTCGGGCGCAATTGGCTCCCGAAGTCCACCGGCTCGAGTTGCATTCCATAGAATAGGATCGGGAAATGGGTGTTGAGAATTTGCGAGAAATCTCCTTACAGCGAAGTCGAAAAGACGAGGCCAGACGAGCTTTTGTCTCTGGGTGGATAGCAACGGCCGAAAGTGTCTGCCGCGAGTCAGTCGCGGGCAAGCCCTACGACGTTGGCGCGAGGCTCCTGCTGCTGAGAATCGTTGCATCCCGGTGGCTGGCAGAACTGGCCGTGACGCAATTGGACCTCGCCGCGAACGACGCCGGTGGCGACTTCAAGACCGTAATGCGACTCTCAAAGACCCTTCGAAGACTTGAGCGGCATGGTGACTCGTTGCGGTGGGCGCGAATTGCGACGGATTACAGGCCGCACGATGCCGAAGTTCACGCTTGGCTAGGCATCTGCCTTTGTGACGCGAAAGAGTTCGATGAAGCCGCCGATTGCCTCAGGTCGGCATTGGCCATCGAGTCCCACAACGCGAGCGTTTACAACTGGTTAGGGTTTGCCCTTAGCGGCGCTGGCTTCAATGACCAATCTATCTCAGCGTTTCAAGATGCCGTCCGAATTGAGCCAAACTCTGTCGAGTACCTCTCTAACTTAGTTGAGGCGCTGGTATGCGGCTCGGCGTTTGAGTCAGCCCTCGTTGAAGCAGACAAGATTCTGGAGTTGGAACCCCACTCCGTTGTGGGGCATCGGCTCAGATCGCTGGTTCTGGTCAGCCTTGGCCGTGGCGAGGAAGCTGAAGCCGAAGCCAGGAAGACGATTGAACTCGACCCCACGAGTTCGTCGAACTACGCCACGCTCGGAGATATCCTCCTGGCCAGGGGCAAGGCCGCAGATGCCGTCCTCGAATGTGAGCGTTCTCTCGAGCTTGAGCCGAGACAAGGTTCCGCCTACTTTACGGCTATCAGAGCCGGCCGGCCCCGAGCCAAGACGTTGGCACAACTAGACCTCCTGACCCATCTTAGGGAAGACGAAACTATGCCGGATTCAGAGAGGAGCCTGCTGGCATATGCCCTCGGCAAAACTTACGAAGAGCTTGGGCGATTCGGGGATTCCATACGTGAGTACGAAATCGCGAACCTGCTCGCGTATAAGACCAAGTTCGGTCGTCGCCCGTGCGATATGGACGCCAACCTCCAAACTTACAATTCGATAAAGGGGCGCTATTCGCGGGATCTGATCGCGGAGTCAGGTCGCGTGGGCCTTGAAGTGCGAACCCCGATTTTCATCGTGGGAATGATCCGATCAGGAACAACGCTCCTGGAGCAGATAATCTCGTCGCACCCGGATGTCGCGGCAAGCGGTGAGCAAAGGTTTTGGCCGGTCAACCGCCTGAAGCCATTTGACTCGGAAGGTGAACTCGACGGAGATATGTTAAGGCTGTTGGGCAACGAGTACTGTGCTGAGCTGAGCAAGGTGTCGCAAGGAAAGCCATACGTCGTTGACAAGATGCCCACCAACTTTCAGCAGATCGGCCTTCTACGCCTTGCATTTCCGAACGCGTCGATCATTCACATTCAAAGGAACCCTGTCGATACTTGCCTCTCGATCTATACAACACAGAACAGGGTCAGAATGCCTTGGGCGCATCATTTGCCGAACATCTCGACTAACTATCTGCGCTACCTCGACCTGATGGAGCATTGGCGAGACGTCCTTCCCGTAAATAGCTTTCTTGAAGTTCAATACGAGAGGCTGGTCGGCGACTTGGAGGGTTCCGTTCGGCCCGTCCTCGAGTTCTGCGGGCTAGATTGGTCAACCGCGTGCCTGCATCCGGAAAAGAACGACCGCGTCGTTTCTACTCCGAGCGTCTGGCAGGTTCGCCAACCCATATACAAAACGTCCGTGCGAAGATCTGAAAACTTCCGGCCGTGGCTAGGGGGCCTTAGCAAGCTCGCAGAGGCTAACGAGCAGTACGTCCAATTACTAGATTCGCCATACCAAACGGACGCAACCGCTTAGACAGTACCATCACTCGGTAACCGACCGGCCGCTGTGCGGGCCGTCAATGGCCACAAGAAGGCGTCCCTGCACTTCGGAAATAGACCAAATCTTCAAATTTGTAGAATAAATCCGAAAAACATACCTCGAATTTCCATTCCTGCTTTATACTAACTACACTTAGATCCACCGAATCGAACGGGAGTATCTAAGTGGTGAAATCATGAGAAAGATAAGATTCTTGATAGCTACGCTGCTCCTGACGGTTTCCGGGATTTTTCTTGTTGAGCCGATGGCCAAGAGCGTGACGCCCATGCAGTCATGCACGGTAAGCGGAATCAGTGGTTCTACTTCCGGGGGCTCCGGCTCACCATCGTAGCCATCGCCAGGCGGCCTTTTTACGCGGCCTTGTAGCGAATTCGAGAGGGTTCAGTCCATATGTCGCCTGTCTCGGATAAGGACCTCGATCTCTGCTTGGCGAATGCTTCGCCCTGCAGCGGAACGCTTTTGAGTCGTACTTTTGGTGGCCCGCTGATTTGGGCGGGCTAGTCGTGCGACGTTAGGGTGCTCCGATCAATTCAGTTGACGGATTTACGATCCAAGCGTTGCATTTCTTGGAAAGAGTGATGGCCGATGGGTTTTGGTCCTGCAGAGTATCAAGGCCTGAGGAGAGGTATTTGCGATTATGAACCTTGCACAAAAAACAATGTTTAGCCTTCTGTCCATGTCCTTAGCGGCCCTGGCGTACTCAAACTGCACCAGTCTGTCTTATTCATTGACCAACAGTCCCAGCACGATTTCTTGCACGTCCTCGTACACGATGCCCGACGGGTCCGAGACGTTGAGCGGTGGCCACTACAAGGTTTTCTTTAGCCCTGCGGTCTGGCGAGGGCCATGCGCCGCACCAAAAGTGAATGCCTGTAGGCTCTGCCAGAATACGACGAAGAGTTACACGGTTTCGTGGTACGAGTACAATTCGGACAACGCCACCTGCACGGGTACTGTATATTCCAGTGACAGTTACTCGTACAATTACGCGTCGTCGGGCGGCGTGAGTTGCCCCAATTAGAAGCATGGGCTCTTCACTCGGTATCGTTCTTGGGCTTGCTGCTTGTTGCAAGGGTTACTGCGAGCCGTGAGTAGCAAGTCTTCAGAGTTTCAGGCGGTTGACTCGCAGTTTCGGTACGGCCAAATTGCGTATACGCTCGACCAGGTGGCGCACTCCCAGCGGTGGTCGGAGAAGCATCGGTTTCTCTTTCGATCTGACGGATCGTTTCGAGATACCGTGCTGTCGACCACGCGGAAGAACACGCTTGGGATCTTTGGGTCGTCCTACGAGATCTTTGAGTCAGGGCCGTCCAACGCGCTCGTGTACACTCCGCCTGGATCCTCGTCTAGGGTCGCCGTGATAGGTCCGGGCGGCCCGATCCCAGAGATCAAGAACAGCGAGAGCAGTATCATGCCTTACCCGTGCAAAGTGCTCGGGTTGGGATTTTCCCAGTACCCTACCCTGTCGAGGGGGCCGAACGGCGCCCGGACCTTCGAGGCGCCCTTTCCGGGAGAGACGCTCCAGTTTCTGCCCGAGCCGGCACACCCGCTGCAACCCGCTACTCTGACGCACCTCCGAAACGGGAAGCCGGAATTTCGGTATGAATACTCGAAGTACCGAAAGGTCTTGCCAGGAATCGACCTTCCCACCGTCATCGATTTGCATCCGGTTGACGGCATGGCGAGCCAGAGGTCCAGCCATTACGTCATCACCTCCATCGACTTGTCGAAAGAGCCGTCGTTAGAGGACATAACCGCTCCGTGGTTCAGCGCCTCCACGCCACTCGTACGAGATTATCGCGTGACTCCGGACGTGGCCTGGAAATACGCGACATTGTTGAAGCTCAACGGAAAAAGTAGCGACCTTTCCTTGGACCAGTTATACAAGTGGAGCCAACAGAGGGCGCGTGCAGACGAAGTGTACTATAAGATGCAGGCTTCGGCCGCGTCGAAAGTGTCTCACCCGCCCAGTCGCTTAGGACCGCTGCCCATAGCCGTGGGCGCCCTGTCCGTGGCTGTCATCGCGTGGGTCACCTACAAGAGAAGTCGGGCGATTGGCCAAGGCAGGTAGGCCTGAATGCCGATCAGAGGTTAAGCGTTGCTTCTAAGATAAGATGGCCCAACTGTCCCATGCAACTGTGACCAAGAGTAATGGGGTAGACCAAGTCTCCTCAGGCGTCGGGGTATTCGCGATGGGCTTTGAGGTTGCCCTGTGCCTCACCCTGTTGCGTTATGAGGTCCAGCACTTACCCGTGCCGTGCGTGGATGCAATCTGCGCTCGGATAAGCCGCGATCCTCTGACCAGGCCTTTGGGGGTTTATTTGCCCTGGTACGGACTTGCTCTGTCGGCAGCAGCGATCATTGCAAGGATGACCGCGAAAGTTACTCTGTCAGCACGACTCATATTGTTAGGCTGCGTGGCGAGCTTGCTCCTGACGGGTTACCAAGTCATCCAGTACCACGCGATTTGCGGCTGGTGTTCTTTTTCCGCCACGTCCTGGTGCGTGGCGGCGGCTGTCGATGTGCTTTCGGGCGTCCGCCAGGCAAGCCCGGGGCGTTATAACAGACTGGTCATGTTCGCTGCCCTGGTCCTGTCTATTGCCTCCGAGGCACTTTTTACCAGGCATCTCACAGCGAACACGCTTGACTTTGGAGGAACCGACGGTAACTCCCTGATTAGGGCAAGCCGTAGTGTCAGTTCGAACCCGGGCTATTCCGAGACGGAAGTATTGTTCGTGGAAATGGAGTGCGGCGCCTGCCGTCATGAGATGCAAACCATATTAAGCAATGCTCCCGAGACGAACGTAAGCATCGCGTGCGCGAAGGTTAACACGGAATACGACCGGCAAGCGGCGATGCTTCTTCTCGATTGCAGAACGGAACAGGAACGGCGCGTGGCCTTGGCCCGACTGCTCACCGATGACGCGCTGATAGAGGATTCCGTGTACCGCATCCGCCAGGGTTTGCATTTGCCCCTGAAAGCGAGCGCGGGCGCCTCGGGAGCGTTGAAGACTCAGATTCGCCTTGCCAATACGATACACGTGAAGGCGGTTCCGCAGGCGGTTTGGGTGGATGCCAGAGGCTACGTTTCGACCGCCGATCCGAACCGGCGCTAATTTCCGCTTCGGCTCAGACGCGGTGCGCTAGGGTGTTTTCGTCTATCCGACGATTGGTCCTTCTGACTTTCACCGTCAAGCCCCAGACAACCTTACTAGGACCACTTGGCTAAACGGCCATGAGGCAGGCAGGCTTATCGCTAGCCGTAGGCGGCTGACCGCTCAAGGACGACGATCGGCGTCGACTGACTCCCTAAGCAGGCCACCCGGACTGCTTCTCTCGTTTTCCCGGCGCAGCCCGCTCGCATTCGGATAGCCGGTCGCGGAATTCATTCTGCGCCTTGCGCGGGCAATGTGAACGCGAAGACGCTTCCCTCACCAGGCTCGCTTGTGACGGTGATCGCCCCGCCCATCTTCTCGATGATCGATTTCGTGACGTACAGGCCGAGTCCCGTGCCGGTGATGCTATGCGTTTCCGCTGTCTTAACGCGGTAGAACTTCCTGCGATCCGAAATAGCCGAACCCGACGGGTAGGACAATGTTCGTGGTGACCGCGACACCCGCCGTCACGAGAAAGCCCCAGAGGATCGGGCGAAGCTGAGCGCGCCGGTCGGGCGACGCCCGTTTCGAATTCAAGACGAGGAACAGTGCCGACGACAGTTCCCGAGTTCACCGACCTTCTCAGAGCCCTCACTAACGAAAACGTTGTGTTCGTGATCGTCGGAGGCTTTGCGATGATCGTTAGGCTTTCTTGAACTGCTATTTGGTTGCAGTTTTTTCAAGTGTGGTGACCGTGCTTACCAGTCTCCACACTCGGCCCGTGTTTCGCCATTTGTCGATGTACTGATGGGTATGCACGATCTTCACGTCTTTCTGCAATATTGGGTCTCGGGCCACCGAAATAGAAATCTCTTCAGACCGCACGGTTGCTGAGCGGCTGGCTACCGAAAGATCACAAATCCTAGTCGTGTACGCGGTCGATGGCTTGCCGGAGGCCTTGCGGGCCAATAGGCTCTTTTTGTAATTCGCGTAAGGGATGACCTTTCCGGCGAAGGTGGTCAGCGTGTACTCGGGCGCCAAGATGCCGAGGATGCAATCGACATCGTTTTTAACTGCGGCGTGAGCCCAAGCCTGGTACTGCCGCTCCAGCGCCTTGCGGACCGTGGAGTGGGCATGCGCACTCGGCGCGAGAACGACTGCCGCAACACTCAAGATCGAGAATCTCGCCAAGTTCAAGGAAGCACCTCCAAGTTCGCAGAGTCGAGAAGCTCCACGCTTCTCAGAGCTTCTGATGAGGACATCCGGCCGATGAGCGAATGATCCTCGCCAAGAATCCATGCGGTGTCTGCGATCTGGGTCAGGGTTCCGAGACTATGGGTGGCGACCACCGTCGTCTTTCCAGCCTCCTGCAATCGGTTAAGGGTTTCGATCAACCACCTCTGAGATCTGGGGTCAAGGCCGAGTATCGGTTCGTCCAAAAGGAGAACATCCGGGTTCATTGCGAGCACGGAACCGATGGCGACCTTCCGCTTTTCGCCTCCGCTTAGACGGAAGGGCGGCTTTTCGGAGAGATGCTCGATCCCCAAGAAGGAAAGAACGTCCCGCGTCCTCAGATGCACCTCGGCTTCGTCCAACCCCAGTTGGCAAGGACCAAAGGCTATTTCGTCCCAGACCGTTCCATTGAAGAGTTGCGCGTCGGCATCTTGAAAGACGAATCCAACTCGCTGGCGGAACGATCGTTGGAGGCTGGGCTGTTGCAGAGCTTTTTCCGACAAACGTTCGCCCCGGAACCATAAGGCGCCGGCCGCATGTTGGGAGTGGACCGCTTAGAAGAGCTGGCGCATCACTTCGAGGACGAGCTTGGCGCAGCTCGGCGTGGCCGCCGGGCCATGTCATCCGTAGGCGCCGATCGCTTATATCACGGGATCGACGCAATGCGACGTCTCGCGGTCGAGGCATGTGGAGGCG
>CAIVDU010000026.1 GCA_903904815.1 uncultured Armatimonadota bacterium | reverse complement strand
GGGGCCGGACGGATTCGGCGCATACGACATCGACTTCGTCACCGGTCAAACCGAGCGCGTTTCCCGTCCTCCCTCCGGCACCCTCGTGCCCGGGTTCGTCGATATCCATGTCCACGGCGGTTTCGGCATCGACTTCATGTCCGCCGATCGCGACCAAATGGAGACACTGGCCAAGCGGTTTGCCAGCGAAGGATATGAGTTCTTCCTTCCCACCACTGTCACTGAGAGTCCCGCCGACATCGAGCGAGCGCTGGCGAACATCCCTGACTCGCCCATGATTCCCGGTTTCCACCTGGAAGGGCCGTTCATCAGTCCGACCTTTCCCGGCGCCCAGCCGCCTTCGGCCATCATCCCCGCTCCCGATGGACCCTCCGAGTGGGACGCCATCCTAAACGACCCTCGCCTGAAACTCATCACCCTCGCCCCCGAGATTCCCAACGGCTTGGAGTTGGCAAAAAGACTCATGTCGCGGGGAGTCGTCGTGAGCATGGGGCACACGAATGCCACGTTCGAAGAAGCGCGCCGAGGCTTTGAGTTCGGAGTTGGCCATTCGACCCATACATTCAACGCGATGCGACCGCTTCATCATCGGGAAGCCGGAACCGTCGGCTATGCCCTATCAAACGATGCTCTCGCGACGGAGCTCATCTACGATCGGCTCCACGTCTGCCGAGACGCGGCTGCGTTGCTGCTCAAATGCAAGCCTCCCGAAAAGATCATCGCCGTCAGCGATGGGACCATGGCGGTCGGTCTGCCCGCCGGACAGAAACTCACCATGTGGGGCCTCGCGTGCGTCGTCGGGGAAAAGCAGGTTCGGTTGGAAAACGGCACTCTCGCCGGAAGCGCCATCACCCTCCTCGACGCCTTCCGAAATCTCAGCGCCGACTTCGGAACCGAAGTCGCCATCCGAGCCTGTTCCCTCAACCCCAGACGATCGCTCCGCCTTCCAGAGCCCCGGGTCTATCTCGAACTAGATCGTGACCTGAATATCGTAAATCGACACGAAGACCTTCAACTTCGATAAATAGCAAGTCCACCGCGGTTAACGACGTGCTGCATTCGTCTGCCGACTCGCCAGCAGCCTTTTGATCACCTCTAAATACTCTTGCATCGCAATGGGCTTTTGGATCAGTTCGGCGACTCCCGCAGCTTGGGCTCTCGACCGGATCTCGTCCGTGATGATCCCAGAGGCGATTCCGACCGGCATGTCCGGAAGCAGTCGGTGAATCTCGGCCGACAACTCAAGGCCCGAGTGACCCGGCATGTTTAGGTCGGTTAGTACCACATCAAATTGACTTGCGTCCGCTCGCAACGCCTCAAGGGCGCTAGCCGTGTCCAGGAAGCAAGTGACTCGATATCCGTGGCGGCTGAGCATCCGGCTCAGGAGCCCAATCAACTGCTCGTCGTCGTCAACGCACAGCAAATGCACGCCGTTCCCACTTTCTGTTTCGGGACGCGTAGGATGCGAGTCCCCCAGCAGTTCGTCTGGCGCGATCAGAGGCAGATAGACCTCGAACGTAGCCCCCTGACCAAGAGTGCTGTGGACGGCAACCTGGCCCCCGTGCGACTTGACGATACCGTGGACCACGGATAGCCCAAGGCCGGTGCCTTCCCCCACTCCTTTCGTGGTGAAGAACGGCTCGAAGACATGGCTGATGGTGTCGTCGTCCATGCCTTGGCCGTTATCGCGAACTGAGATGCGAGCATAATCGCCCGGTCCTAGGTCGCAGATCCCGACCGGGGTGGATTCACAAACCTTGAGCGAGTCGACATCCATGTGGATATGTCCGGATCGGTCGCCGATTGCGTGGGCTGCGTTTGTGCCGAGATTCACTAGGATCTGCAGCAGTTGGGTGGGATCTCCCAGAACGGAGATCTTCGGGCAGGAAACGCTCGCTACGACATGTACGCGAGCAGGAAGAGTGGACCGCAAGAGGTTCGCCGCATTCTCCACAACCGGCCCCAGCGCGACCGTCTTCTTTTCATGGGGCTGACGACGACCGAAGTAGAGGATCTGACGTGTTAGGTCCCGAGCGCGCACGGACGCCGAGCGGATCTCTTCCAGACTCTCAAGGGCCAATGAGTTCCCCTGGCAGTCTTCAATGGCCAACTGAACATTGCCCAGAATAGTCCCAAGGATGTTGTTAAAGTCGTGCGCGATGCCTCCGGCAAGCGTGCCGATCGCTTCGATCTTCTGGGCTTCTCGCAATTGGACTTCGAGAGCTTCCCGCTCTGCCGCCGCCCTTTTGCGGTCCGAGATTTCCCGCGTGTAGACTGTCACCCCATCCTTGGCCGGATAGGCATCGGTCTCGTACCATCTCTCGGATAATGGGTTTTGGAATTCGAAGTGGGTGGGCCGTCCTTCCATCATCGCCCGGAGTGTCTCCACGTTGGCATTCGAGCCTACGAGTTCGGGGTACACCTCGCCGAACAGCTTGCCGACCATCTCGTCCCTTGGCCAACCTCTGCTCTCTGCTGCTCTTTCGTTCACGTACGTGAACCTCCCCTCGCGATCAAAGGCAACGAACATATCGGTGATGCTTTCGAGCGTATCGATTCGCTGATGGTTGGCGAGGCGCGCCTCTTCTTCTGCTTTATTCTTCAGTTCGCGGAGGCGGATGGCGAAGACCGCACGGCTGACATCGCTCGCCAGTTCCGCAAGTAGGTCGATCTCCTCTTCATCGAAGGCTGCTGGATCTCGAGAGTAGACCAACATCGCGCCGATAGTGTCGGTCAGATTGTGGAGCGGCAGTGCAGCGATGCACCGGTAGCCTCGCCGTACCGCCTCGAACGGCACCCCTTCCGCGCTCTCCAGTCCTCGCTGAACAACTGGCAAGCCGCTCCGAATCGTCGTTCCAGCCGGACCAAATCCAACTCCCCGCGCTTCCCAAGTGAGGTCAAGGGTGTCCACGTACCCCTCGTGTTCTCCCGCCATCGCGGCTGCCCGGATCGATTTACATTCGTCCGTCTCCGCAAAGCCGATCCAAGCCATCGGGTACCGCCCTACCTCAACCAGGATTCGGCTGATCTCCGAGAGTAACTCGATTTCGTCGGAGTTTCGGAAAAGTGCCTGCCCCGAGGCGCCAATGATCCGCAGCAGGCGGTTTTTGTAGTCGCAGCCCTGCTGCGCCACTTTGCGCTGGGTCACATTGCGGCAGTACACGGTGAGCCCATCGGCAGATGGATACACGGTGCCCTCGATCCAGTGATCGGTATGGACATTATAGGCTTCGTATTCCCCCGTGACCCCTCGGTCTCCCAAATCCTTGAGCCGGCGGAAGCCTTCGTGATCAAGCATTCGTGGGTATAGCTCCCACATGCAATGGCCCAGCAATTCCTCCCGAGACCTGCCCAGGCTGGCCTGAGCACTGTCGTTGAGGTAGGTAAACCGCCAGTCACGATCGTAAGTCAAGATGAGGTCCGTGACTGACCTCAGGATCCTCGCCTCGCGTTGAATTGCTTCGGCGAGCTCTTCCTCCACCTGTATTCTCGACGTGATATCTTGAGCCAAGGCTAGCTTGTACTCGACGCCGTTGAAGGTGCAAGGCTGTACGCTGACCTCAACCGGGAATACGGTTCCGTCTTTCCGTCTATGTGAGGACAAAATCACCGAGTGGCCAGCTTGGTGGATCTGCGCCAATATCTCGGTTTGACGCTCGCCCGGGATGTCCGGATTGATGTCGGCCACCGTCATGCGGAGCAGCTCATCGCGGTCATAACCTAACTCAGTACAGGCGTTCGCGTTAACGAAGGCGAACTGAGCGTCGGCGCCAACCAAGTAGACCGCTTCACTCACGCAATCAAGTGCAAAGCGCAGGATCTCTCCAGAATCGCTAGGTTCGACCGTTGCCGTCGGTTCGAGTCCGCGGTCCGCATTCATTCGCTTTCTCCCATTCCAGCGGATTTAGGGAGCAAAACCCTGCTCTTCAGTCTTTGATTCTGCGGTAACCGGTTAACCATAGGGCCCTCTGCGCTAGGTTTACCCATACTCGTGTGCCGAGAGTAGTTCCTGACAACATGCGTGAAATATAACAATAAGTATATTGCATGCTAAAATAGTTCTTTTCATTTCGGTAATTAATAATTAAATCATATCATAATAATAGAGAAATAAACCTTTACAGTGCAATATGATGCCTTAATGGTGCAGAGTGGACATTTATATATACCAAGATATGCATATGGCGTAAATGCAATACAAATTCTGTGTCTGCATTTGCGATTAAAACCGCATCAAAGATTGGAACTTAAGGCGAAGCTGTAACGAATTTTCGGACCGCCAAGACTCTCGAGTCGATGTCCGCCTTGAATGTGTTTCTGGGTTCAATGAGGTAGACAAAAAACGTCACGAAACTCTCCGAGACCGGCCCATGGTCGAAACCGAATCACTTTGCATGTCCCCCAATCCAAGACGGATGTTTTTGCCGTTCTTATGACAATTCTATATTGTTCCGTTTAGCTCCACCCTACCGACTTAACTACTTGGAGAGCGGCGATTGGAGGGAATCGGAATGAGAAGATGGTTTGAGAATATTTCGTTGGCGTCAAAACTGGGAGTAGGGTTCGGGTTAACCCTCCTGCTCACCATTGGCGTCGCGTGGAGTGCCGCGAGCGGAGTCCTCGGGTTGAGATCGAACATCCATGACCTCGCTGATCGAGGTCTGGCGCGAGAGGTTCTTCTCTCCGACTTTCTCTACAACACCTCTCAAGCGCGAACGATGCAATACCGCGCAGCAGGTAGCTCGGATGCGGGCGCGGTTGCCCTCACAAAAATGGCGGACGATGCCGCCGATTTGGCGGATGCCGCGCTCAAAAAGTACTCCGAAACCGTTACCGATCCTCAGGACAAGGAACTCACCGCCGATGTAGATGCGTCTTGGAAGCGCTATCGAGCGGTCTGGTCTGAACTAGAACCGAAGTTGCTCAAGGCAGACGCGGTCCAGGGCTTCGCCCTTATGGAAACGAACACGGTCAAAATCTACCGCGAAGAGTTCTCCCCCGCGCTCAAGAAGCTCAACGACTGGAATCTCAAGTACGGGAAGAAAACTGCAACCCAGGCCGACAGCGCTTCTGGCGCCCTCCTGACCTCGATCGTTGTCATGACTTTCTTTGCCGTCGCGATCGGAGCGATCTTTGGCCGAATCACCACTCGGATGATCTCCAGGCCCCTCGGCGCGGTTTCGGAGCGGATGCTCAGTCTCAAGAACTTCTGTGTCAAGGATCTCACCGAAGGCCTACAGGCAATGGCCGCCGGGGATCTGACGTTCACCGCTCAAGTGAGTTCCAAGCCGATCCCCAATCCTTCTAAGGACGAAATAGGCCGGATGGCCGACACCTTGAACGGGCTCATGGAGTCAATCCAAACCTCCATCGCATCCTACAATTCGGCCAAGGATTCACTCTCGTCCACGATTCGTTCCGTGTCTGGAAACGCGAAAGACGTCGCCAAAACCAGCCAAACCTTGGCCGCTTTTGCCGAGCACACGGGCAGCGCGGCAACCGAGATCGCAACCGGAAGCGAGAAGCTCGCCCGAACCGCCGCCGATTCTGCCGCCACCATGGAAGAGTTCAGCGCCCAGGTCAGCACGATCATGTACAGCACCGAAGCCCAAGAAGCCTCGGTCAGTGGCGCGTCCGCCGAATTGGAAAACGCGAAAGAGGGCATCGAAAGCGTGGCCGCCGCCGCCCAAGAAATGACCGCCTCCGCCCACGAAGGGAACGAAGCCGTCCAACTCGCCGGAGCCTCCATGGTCCGAGTCAAAGAGCGAGTGGGATTCTCTGCGCTCAAGGTCAAGGATCTCGATGAAAAAGGTCGTCAAATCGGCCACATCGTGCAAAGCATCACAACGATCGCCGAACAGACGAATCTACTCGCTCTCAACGCCGCCATCGAAGCGGCCCGAGCCGGGGAGCATGGACGAGGTTTCGCGGTCGTCGCCGAAGAGGTGAGAAAGCTCGCTGAGCAGGCCTCGAGGGCTACCCAAGAGATTTCGACCCTTATCACCGGAGTCACCGCCACCGTCCAGGACACCGTCGCCGCCATCGAAGCCGTGACCGCTGAGGTGGGCGAGGGCGCGGAGAGGAGCAACGCCGCCGGTCAGGCGCTCACCGAAATCCTAGAGGCATCCCGGCAGGTCGCCGAGCGAGCCGAGTCGGTGGCCAGGAAAACCCAGCGAGCCGCAAACCGGATGTCGGAAGTTGCCTCGATGTCTCACCAAAACCTCGAATCCACTAAGGAGATGGCCGAAAGCGTCGATCGGGTGGCCACCTCGATCTCGAACGTCGCCGCGATCAGTCAGGAGTCGGCGGCTGGCGCCGAGGAACTGATGGCCGGAATTTCCGAAGTCAGCTCAGCCGCTCAGAGCCTCAGCACCATGAGCGCAGAGCTAGATCATATCGTGCAGCAATTCAAGGCAAGCGAGAAGTCGCCGAAGCTTCGAATCGCCGCTTAGCCAACGACCCGTCGGAGGCGGTCCCAGACCGCCTCCCATCCTGCGTCTCGAGGCGGCGCCTCGATCACAATTTCCGAATATCCTTCCGCATCCAGCCGATGCAGGGCCGCGTAGAGCGAAACGCCGTATTCCCGGGGACTTCTCGAAAGCGCAATTTGGTGGTCTCCCGCCGATTCGAACGCAATCCCCGGTTCCTGCGAACCCAACTGGTCCACGATTCTCACTGGCGATTTGGGAGCGTAGTGCCGTAGATAGAGTCCCGGCGATTTCCTCTCCCCTTGGACAGGAGCGCCCAGCGACACGCCCAGCACTTCCTCAACCTCCGCCCTCGAAATGCCGCCCGGTCGAAGCAAACGTGGTTGCTCCCCCGAAAGGTCCACCACCGTCGATTCCAACCCAATCTCGCAAGGTCCCCCATCTAGGACCATCGCTAATCGATCCCCTAAGGCAGGGTCCACATGTTCGGCCCGTGTGGGTGAGAGTCCCATAAAAAGGTTCGCGCTCGGCGCGGAGATAGGCACACCAGAAAAGTCGATCAGCCTCAAAGCCACCGGATGATTGGGAATCCGAACTGCGATGGTCCCAAGCCCACCGGTCACCTCATCCGAAACCTCGGTTCGTTTCGGGAGAATCAACGTCAAGGGCCCCGGCCAAAACCGCTCGGCGAGACGCTGAGCCCGGTCAGGGAACTCCATGACTAGGCCATCAAGCTGCTGAAGGTGCGCCACGTGCACAATCAACGGATTGTCCGCCGGTCGTCCCTTCGCTTCGAAGGTACGCAACACCGCCGCCCGATTCGTCGCATCAGCCGCGACCCCATAGACGGTTTCCGTCGGCATTCCCACTAAGTCGCCGCTACGAATCGCCTCAGCGGCCAGAGTCACATTCTCGATGGTTGGCTCCAGGATTCTCATCCGAGCGCCTCTCGCATCGCCGCGCGGGGCGCCTCGACGCCCAGCCACCACTCCATCGACCGTGCGCCCTGCGCAACCAACAGATCGCGACCATCCGTGACCGGCAAACCGTGCCGAGCTGCCGCAGTCATAAACGTCGTCATTTCAGGCGCGTAGGCCAGATCGTAAGCGAGGGCATTAGGTTCCGCCCGTTTCCAAGGAATTGGCAGTTCAAAGCCGTGAAGGGAAGCGCTAGTCGTATTGAGAATCAACTCGACTCCGACGGGATCCAGCGAGTCGACCGCAATCGCCCCCGAAATCTCCGCGATCTCGATCGCCTTCTCTGGCGTTCGATTCTGAATGCGCACGCGGTAACCCGCCTCGACGAGCGCAATCGCGAGGGCCCGTGCCGAACCTCCGGCGCCAATCATCAACACCGCAGCTCCGGGTTGAACTCTTCCTTCAAGAGTGTCCAAGAAGCCAGGCGCATCCGTGTTGATCGCGCTGCCGTCTTCTAGGCGCAAAGTGTTCGCCGCCCGTGCCCGAATTGCGAACGGCTCCGGCCGGGTGGCCCAACTCAGCGCCTCTTCCTTGTGCGGAACCGTGACGTTAATGCCCCTGTAACCGAGACTAGACAAGTGGCTAAGAGCCTCCGCCACTTCCCCCGGGGCGACATGGATCGCCACATACCGAAGATCCAATCCCAAGGCACGGTAGGCGGCCGAATGCATCGCTGGCGAAAGAGAATGCTTTACCGGATCGCCTATCACGGCGAAGTCAGCTTCAGGCGCCTCGCGCCACGGATACACGACGTTCACGCCCGCCGATCCTGAAACGCGTACAGCCGTTGCCCGATGAAGTTCCACGCGGCTTGGAACACGGTGGAAAGAACCTGAGCGACGAGAAGCTTGCCCGGCATCACGCCCAGAATCAGGCTCGCGATCACGTTTTGAATGGCGATGCCGATGAGGGCCACCGTGAAGAACCGCCGCAACTGAGTCCGCTTGTCCGATTTTCCGACCGCCTCAAACGTCCACAAGCGGTTAAGCATGTAGGTGTAAAAGATCATCAGGAACGAAACCGGCCCTCCAAGGAACGGAAAAGCGGCCGCTTCCGGCAGTGCGTGTCCAAAGATCCTTGGAAAGTCGCGGATCACCGCCTCTCCCACGATCGTGCCGAGCGGAACCCCGTTCACGTGGATCAACCGCAAAACGATGTGCTTGAGGGTCGTGTCAATGACGAAAGCACTGCCGCCCACCACCGCAAAACGAACCAGCTGCTTCACAAGTGGCTGGTCGCTGGGCAAAGGGTGAGTCGGATCGGCGGGCCCGTGGTCTTCCGGAATGACCAGTGCCCGATAGATCCCACCCGTCAGCGCGCGTTCGATCATCCGATTGATCTTCGTTCCACCGAACTCCTCGCCCTCCATGCGCCGGACCCAAATTGCGTCGATTCCCGCCCGGTTCGCCCCCAGCACGTCGGTCATGATCTGATCCCCGATCATGATCGCTTCTGCGGCACTGTGTCCGTACTTGATGCAGGCTAACCGAAACATCGCTCGACTCGGCTTGAACCTTCCCCGCACCGTTTCGACCCCGAGGAACTTGACAATCCGTTCCAGCCGCTCCAAATGGTTCGTGTTGGAGATAATGCAGACGTCAAACCCAAGCTGCTTGGCGCGATTAACCCACTCAAGGATAGGCGCTTCGAACTCCTCCGACTTCCACTTGACGATCGTGTTATCCACGTCAAGAAGAATCAATCGCTTTCCACGAGCCCACAGATGCTCTAGGTTGACCGACAGCAGCGATTCCGCCGCGTGAGCCGGCAGGAACGGGTGCATGGCGCTCGATACCAACTGACGGTCAAAGTTGCCCGATTTCCACTGTCTCATCTTGCCTTCACTTTGGAGTTCAACTGTGCCAGTTCTCTCTTCCGTTCCTTAATCTTTTTCAGGTGCTCCTTGTAGTCCTTGCTGAACAGGGTCTCCCCATCCGGCAGTGCCACGTAGTACAGATAATCGTGATGCGCCGGATGCAGGGCCGCCTCGATGCTGGCGATAGTCGGCGAACAGATCGGTCCGGGCGGCAAGCCGGTGTGGGTGTAAGTGTTGTAAGGCGAATCGATCTTTCGGTAGTCGGCGAACGTGAGCCTTCGCCACTTCTGAATTCCGTATAGCAACGTGGAATCGATCTGTAGCGGCATCTTCTTTGCCAATCGATTCTCGATCACCCCGGCGATCTTGTCCAAATCGCGAGACCGTCCCGATTCCATCTGGACCATCGAGGCGATCGTCAGCACTCGATTCAGATCGCCTGGCTGCACCTGGCTCCAGACTTTCTTGTCGAAGTTCTTGAGTTGACGAACAATCACCGCGCGTGCTCCCAATAGCGGCGGCAGATCGTAGGTGTCCGGATACAAATATCCCTCAAGCGATGGGGCTCGCAACGGGAAGGAGACTTGGTCCTGAAACGATGCCGGGTCTCGAACGAGCCGCATGTAATCGTCCGCGTCCACGACCGACTTGTTGGCTAAGTAGTGGGCGGTCCGGTTCGCCCAGTTCGTTTCCGGAATCCGGACATTTTGCCGAATCGGACTCGACAGGATAGTTAGGATGCGCGAGGCGCTCATGCCAGGCGCCAGAGAATAGGTGCCGATCGTCACCGATTGCGAATGACGGGTCAGCAAAGCGTAAACCTGCATCGCCCGCGCGTCCTTCACGACTCCTTTGCTTTCGAGGTCGGCTAACACCTCCCCTAGCTTGGAGGCGTGCTCATACCGGACGTAACGTTTCGGCCCCACCGCGGTCGGGGTCACCCCGTTCAGAATCCAAAGGCCGAACCCGCCCACCACCAAGGCAGCGGCCAGGCCAACCGCGAAAAGCCTATTGCGTCGATTGGCCATCGAAGAATCGCTCCAAAATCACACTCGCCGCTTCGCCGTCGCGAAGTTCCTTTCGCTTGGCAACTTTAACTCCGGCCTCGATCAGGGTGTTTTCCGCCTCGCGACTGCTATAGATTTCATTCACGAAGTGGACATTTTCACCGCACTCCACCAGATGATCGCCGAGCGTCCGACAGATTCGCGCCATTCGCCCTTCCTCGCCTGACTCCTCGACCGGCAGCCCCAAGACGATTCCCTCGACTTCTTCCTTACGGGCAAACTGCGATATCGACTTCGCGTCGGTTTTAAGGGCGCCCGAAGCTTGCAACGCGGATCTCGGAGTCACGACGCCGACTTCGGATTCGCCGATGGCGACCCCAATCCGCTTGAAACCGAAGTCGATACCGAGCAACCTCAACCCCTGAACACCTCAAGGACCTTGCCGTGCAGGAGTCCATTGGAACTGATGGCCTCGTTCGACAACGCCTCCCGACCCGCGAAGTCCGTAAACGTCCCCCCGGCCTCTCGAACGATCAAACTCACCGCCGAAATATCCCAAGCGTTCACGATCGGGTCGACCATCGCCTCGATACGACCAGTGGCTACCAAAGCGTGACCGTAGGCGTCGCTCCAAGAACGAGTAGCCAATGCCTCATCGGAGAGCTTTTCGAAACCCTTCAAACGCCCGTGCTTCTTCATCGAATTCAGACCGCCGCAGGAGAACACGCTGCCCCCGACTTCCGATTTGGTCGACACTCGTGCCGGACGTCCATTGCAGAAGGCCCCTTGGCCAACTTCCGCGTAAAGCATTTCGTCCAGAGCAGGGAAGTAGCAAACCCCCACGACCGGCTCCCCCGCAACTTCGTAGCTAACCAGCGTCGCATACAGGGGAACACCCGAAACGAAAGACTTCGTTCCGTCGATCGGATCGATCACCCACCGGTCAGGCGCGCCCGAACCGCCCTCCTCCTCGCCAAGAATCGCGTCCTCGGGATAGTGTTGGGCAATCAACTCGCGGATCAGCCGCTCGGCGCCCCGGTCAGCTGCGGTGACCGGCGTCTGGTCGGACTTCGTCTCGACCTCCGCCCCAGTTTGGAAATATTGTAGGGTGAGCCGACCTGCACGGTAAGCAGCCTCGATGGCGAACGCAAGCCGCGGCGACATAAGACCCAGAGTTTACCGAGCCTGGAGATTTTGGAAACGGGCCGACGAGTCCTAGGGCCCTCGATGAATTCACTCACAATCCACCCGTGTACATTGGTAAAGCGGCAAGAGGAGCCGGCCAAGTGGAAGAAGGCAATCTTGGACCATCCTGCTGTACGCCATCGCCTTGCTTTCGGCCTTTCTGATCGCTTCCAACCGAGTGTCCAGAAGCAAAGCCATCCAAAGGCTAGCTACCGCGCATCATGACCTGACTTCTGCAATCAATCAGACCGAGTCTCAACTCGACGCCGATTCCATTCGATCGATGCTCCAAACAACCCACAAAGCCGAAATATTTCAAGACACTGCCTCACCACGCGTGCACTCTTAAGCGGCCAACGATCATCGGAACAATGCGGCAAGCCGAACGAAGAAAAGACCGTGAGACAACATGGCTGCCTATTTGTTGACTCATCTTCCGGACATCACTCACGACCGTGTCACGAGACTCATCGATCGAGCAAGAACTGAGTTGGTCTAACTCGAAAAGTACATCGCCTCGAACTCTGCCTCTAGTCGGTCAAGTTCATCTTGCCGCGCCTTCCGCCGCTTTTGGGCTTCGAGCGTTCGAAGTCCCTTGTTCAACTCTTCTCCCGAGAGATGTTTAGCGAAGCATGCGGCCCGCAGGTCGGGTTGTGCAAGAAGGTCTGCAACTCCTAGAGCCCAAGCATTGAGAGAGGCATCGCTACAGGGCCTAGTATGGAGCGACCAGCAAAAGAGGTCCGGATGCTTTGCCAAGTACTGCTCAGGGGTTAGAGTCAGATTCTTACTCGCCAGCAGCACGAAACCGCTTGGATCTTCTTGATGTTCAAGTCGAGCTCTCTGGAAAGAACTAACATCACGTGTGAGCGGGTCATTCCGCAGTTCCTTCACCGAGCGACCGTCCCGGTTCTTAGCCTCGGGATCCGCTCCGAATTCGAGCAACAGGTCTACTACCTCCCAACAAGCAAAGGTCGCGGCGAAAGCTGCCTCCGTCATATCCCCGTAGAATCCCGCATCGGGAAGGGCGCCATTTTCGAGCAACAGTCGCTTCAACTCCAAGCTCGAAGCATGTCCAAGCGCTGTCTGACCGTATTTGTCAGCCAAATTGAGGTCGGCGCCAAAGCTCAGCAACACTTTCATGTTGATCCGTCGCCGGTAGTCTGCGGCCAGCATGAGCGGTGTACCAGCATCAAAAGTGCGCTTTTCGTTCGGGTCAGCGCCCTGCTCAAGAAGTTCCCTAAGTCGGAATGGGTCCCCTCTCTTGGCTACGCCATGCAAGTCGCTCATGTGTATATTTGTAGCTTACGATGCGATCCTTCGGCTGCTAGGTACAACTTCCTGCAGTTTCGAATCCCGCCGAAGTGCGAAGTTACAGCTCTGCCCGTCCGTAATAGTGATTCTTAAGCGCGGTCAAACCCGGCCCCTAATCGAGGAGGCTTGTCATGACCTACATCTTGAACACAATGCTGAACCTACCGAGCTAGTTCTCTCGCCCTTGCAAAAGGGGACAGGGGAGAGGATTCAGTCGAACTTGCAAAAGTCCATTGAAATAACGGCTTGGGCCCAAAGATGTAGATACTGGCAATCCGAGGTGGGTGGTCTTGCCGCAGTGATGTGCTTCGACGAGGAGGTAGCGATGAAGGTGTTCACGGAGTTTGTTGGTACGTTCATATTTCTGTTTGCGATTTCGTTGGCGGCGGTAGGTGGCTCGCCCCTGGCGCCTCTGGCGATTGGCGGGGCGCTAATGGTGATGGTTTACATGGGTGGTCACCGATCTGGAGCCCATTACAACCCGGCGGTCTCCTTTGGGTTGTTCTTGCAGAAGAAGATCGACTCGAAAGACTTTGTCTCTTACGTCGTCGCGCAAATCGTGGCTGGAGTTCTCGCATTCGGTCTCGGTGCTTACATCACTGGCAAGACCGTCGCGATCGAACCAGGGGCAGGATACGATGCCGTAAAAGCGCTCCTGGTGGAGATCATCTTCACCATGGCATTGGTTCTTGTCGTCATGAACACGGCCGCGTCCAAGAAAACCGAGGGCAAAGGATTCTATGGCCTCGCGATCGGTTTCACCATCGTTGTGGCGGCAATTGCTGGTGGGCCGGTATCTGGTGGGGCATTCAATCCAGCTGTCGGCATCGGGGCGACTGTCCTTCACGCCACCCAGGGTGGTGGCTCCTGGTCGAACATCTGGATCCCAATTGTAGGCCCACTGGTTGGCGGTGCAATCGCATCATTTTTCTGGAAAGCCCAAGAGTCTGCTCTGGAATAGGGCTCAGCGAGATACCAGGAGAAAGCGGGTGCCGAGTAGATCCCCGTTACTCAAGGGTTCACGAAAAATCCTAAGTAGCCGAAGGTCTGGCACCCGGCATGAAGGTTGTTGAGGCGGCCCAGCTTCTTCACGCCTCACCCGGCATTGGCATTCGGTACCGCCAAATGGACTTAATTTTGGGCCGGCGCATGGCCGCCTGTCCCCTTCCAGCATGCCTCAGCTTGGACCTAGCTCCCGTAACCGGCGAACTCACTTTGCAGGCGCAATATTGTCTATGGTTTCGCAAGAATGGGAGAGTGCAAATACTCAATCGATTGCCTATAATTCCACCTACGGCAAACGCGTGAGTGTCGCCGAATTCACCTCAAACCGAGGCGTGCGCGCACGGCGCACTCATAACGAGAACACGATTTGAAGGTTTTGCGATGGATTCTGGGTGCGCACGAGCGAAGGACGTTCGTGGTTGCAAGTTGGCTTCTGGCCGTCTCCACCGCCCTGATCGTCGCTTTCGTGTTGGCCGCTCACGATACGGCGACCCCAAATCTTAAGGGCGTTTTCGATAACGTCCACTGGACCATCGCCTACTTCGCCAGTGCGGCGCTAGTATGGCTGGGTTGTAAAAACGCGTCGCCGAAGGACCTGCCGGCGAGACGTTGGAGTGCGATTGGGTGCACCTGCGTGGCGGCGGGTCAGGTCGTGTTCGACCTTCAGGCGGTTTTCGGCTGGAAGGGTGTCGGCCCTGCGGAAATCCTTTACTTCCTGATGGTGCCTTGTTTTCTGCGCGCCATTGCCCACTCGCTCAGGGCTGACCTTCCGCGTCGAGAAGTCTCGATGGCATACCTCGACGCTCTGGGGCTGACCTTGGCGTTCGGCATGGTGGCCATGACCGTGTTTTTGCCTTCGGCCGCTGGCAGCAATATTCCTCAAATAGCGACCGCCGCCATTTTTCCCGTCGGATTCTTCGCGACGATCAGCCTCGGAACGGTGGCGACTCTTGCCCTGCGTTCGGATCCCGATCGAGGATGGATCCTTTTCCTAGCCTCGATGGTGGGCAGCGCAACCCTCTGGTTCATCTGGAACATCTACTTGATCGCCGGGACTCTGCAGCCCGGCACCTGGTTCAACGGTCTGTTCTCGGTCGTCGCGATCACGCTTGGAATCGGGGCGATGAATTTGAGGGCAAGGCCGTCTGCCAATCCAAAGCTGATTCTTGCCTACGAGTCCGTACAACGGTTGGAACCGCTCCTGATCGTCCTACTGACCGGATTCGCCTTCATCTTCAGCCGAACGGTGCCTGGAGTCACATCGGCGATTCAGGGCGTGGTGGAAGGGGGTATGGCCTGTGTCGTGTGCATCGCCCTTATCCGACAAAATGTCCTCCTCTCAGAACGAGCTCGGCTCATCGAGGCCCAACGTCAACTTCAGGCAAGCAAGCAGGTCATTAGGGACAGCGAGGAGCGATATCGATCGCTGGTCGTGGGCGCCGTCGACGGAATCATCATTGTTGAAACCAGCGGAATCTGTCTAGATATCAATCCAGCCGGGGCGGCCATGATCGGGCGTCAACCAGAAGAGATCATCGGAAAACAGATTGCAAGCTTTGTGGATGCGAGCGACGCCAACAAAGTCGCTGATGGCTTAAAGTTAGTCAACTCTGGAGACACCGTCGAGGGTGAATGGCGGCTCCGCCGAAAAGACGACTCTCTTTGCTGGATCGGTGTTCGCGCAAAGATGTTAGAAGATGGCACCATGCAGGGCTTCTGCCGGGACATCACGGATCGCAAAAAAGCCGAAGAATTCCTACGACAGGCGGAGGAAACTCAGCGTGAGCTGGATCGCAAGCTTATGCACTCCCAGAAGCTCGAAGCGGTCGGAACTCTGGCCGCAGGAATCGCTCACGACTTCAACAATCTGCTCAGCGCAATTCGAGGCAATGCCGAGCTAGCGATCGAAGACCTGCCCCCCGGCCATCCGGCTCTCACCAGCGTAGAAGAGATCAGAAAGGCAGGGTCACGCGCCACCAGCCTCGTCCAGCAGATCCTTGCCTTTTCCAGCCAACAACAGCAACCGGAAGAAGTCGTGGCCCTCCCCGGAATGATTTCGGAGATTGCCACGATGCTTCGGTCGATCCTCCCGGCGAACGTGGAACTTGCCACGTCTTTCGAGGGTGATATCCCCCAGGTGGTCGCCGAGCCCATCCAAATTCACCAAGTCATCGTGAACCTGTGTACCAATGCCTGGCAAGCAATGGAAGGTCGCTCCGGTCGAATTGAAATCACTCTCTCTTCGAAACGTTTCTCGGCCACGGAAGCCACCCTGCTTTCGCTTTCCGAAGGAGACTATGCCCAAATCCTGATAAAGGACAACGGCGCCGGAATGGACACGGAAACCGCCGAGCGAGCATATGAGCCTTTCTTCACTACGAAGGTGAGAGGACAAGGGACTGGCCTGGGCCTTGCCGTCGCCCGCAACATTATCGTCGGCCATCTTGGCGCAATTTCTTTCGATTCGATCCTAGGAGTGGGTACGACGTTTCGCATTCTCCTCCCCGCCGCTCCGACGCCTTCGCCCGCTCCCGCGCACAATCCTGCGCCAGCAAATTCGGCGAAGCCCGCAATTGTTACCGACCGGGTTGCCTACGTAGACGATGAGGAGGCTCTTTCATTCCTCGTCAAAAGGGCGTTAGAACGGAAAGGCTATCGAGTCACCGCGTTCCCCGACGCCGAGCAAGCCCTTGTTGGATTCCAGGCAGACCCCTTCATTTTCGACATCCTCATCACCGATTACAACATGCCCGGCATGTCAGGCATCGGCCTCGCGAACGCGGTCAGAGCCCTTCGCCCGGAAATTCCGATCGTGCTCACTTCGGGCTACATATCAGATCAGATCCGAGACATGGCCGAATCAGCCGGGATCGATCAGTTCGTCTACAAGCCAGACAGCGTTGAAGAGTTGGTCTCTGCCATCCACGAGTTAGCCGGTCAGGCTCGTTGACGCTACCCTTCGAAGGTCCCCTGGTGAACCGTCTTTGCGCCTAGGAAAACTTTTTCGCCGATCCTCCTCCGGAACAATCAACTCCGCCGCCCTTCGCAGGACTTCACCGACATCCCCTCCCTGCCTGAAGGCGCCAGAGTCGATCATCAATCCATACCCATGAAGCATGCACGTCAGAATGCGCAACCGCACAAGAGCTTCTTCGGGATCTCCAAGTAGCTCAATGAGGTAAGTCAGTGGAGCCCTCATCGCTTCATATCCGAGTTCAGCCTTGCCTTGCCTAAAGAGCAGTTTTGCTTGTTCAGGCCGATCGCGAACGAAGGATAAATAGCCATTCACCATCCCAGTCACCGACCGCTCGGCGTCGGTAAGCCTCTGTCCCAATTCGCGAAAGTTGTCCTCCTCAAGCGCAACCAGGATAGCCGTGAGATCCGGGAAATGCTTATAGAGTGAGGCGCCCCTAATCCCTACACGCTTTGCAACGCCAAGCATGGTGATCGACCTAATTCCGCCCGCCTCAAGCATCTCCGCCGCTGCAGAAAGGATCTCCTCTCTCGAAGTCTTGGGTGGTGTTGGCACTAGTTTCCGAGACCTTCGAAAAGGTCGGCCAATTCGTCAGGAGTGCCCTCTAAGTAACTGGAACGGTGGGCCGAGCAGTAAGGAAGTTCGCTACTGTTCGCATTGGCTCCCTCGCCCGCAGCGAAGCGTACGCGGGAGAGGGCGGGGAGAGGGTCAAATCGAATCTGCGAGCGAAGCGAAAGCCGCTTTTTCACTGAGGCTCTGATGGTTTGCCGAGTTAGGAGACGCACTAATTTGCTTCCTTGCCGATTCGCCCCAAGTGGGTAAATCCGAATCCTTCGGGATACTTGAGGCCGTATCCGGCAGCCCGATCAAATCCCACGTGAGCCAGGCCAATAAGCCCAATCTGAGTGATGACATCGTGGTTTGTGAGATATCCAATCCCCGCTAGCATTCCAAAAAGAAGGGTGGTGTGAGCCACGTTGTAGCAAATGGCCCCGAATAGCGGGCTCACCAAATAACCAACCATCGAAAGATCGGGAGCTAGAAAGAGCACGGCAAATAGCACCCAGTTGCCGTGCTGAGAGTGGTAACCGAACGCGGCTGCGGATAAGAGGGCCAGACCTTCGAATCGAAGAATGAGGCGGGGCATTCCCGCTACCCCTGGAGTAGCCCATTCATTGTCACCTGACGACATGATAGCTACAGTATGTAGCTATCATGTCAGGCTTTTCAAGATGTCGGTGTTTGACCGTTCGAGGAACGGTAATTTCGCGAGGCTCGTATTAGTATTCCCATTTATGCGAATATTTTAAGGTGTCCTCATCACCGGCCCTCAGCAAGGCACTCCTGCACCCTGTAAGAGCGAAGCTCATCCTGTTGTTGGCGGAAAAGCCACAAACGCCTCTAGAACTGCGCGTCCACCTACCGGATGTCCCGCTTGGCACGCTCTACCGGCACCTGAATGTTCTCCTCGAGTGCGATGTGGTCAAGATCGTGCGCGAGCGCCGAGTCCACGGAACCGTCGAACGACAGTTCGCTCTCCAGTCGGGCGCCAACTACTTCACTGAGCAGCAAAGAAGCGAACTCTCGCCCGACGACGTGGCCCGCATCGCCGGTGTTTTAGCTTCACTTGTGAGCCAGGGGTTCGAAAAGTTTGCCGCGAACGCCACCACGCCATTCCGCGAAGGCGACTTCTTCATGGTGGCCACGAGCCTTTACCTCTCTGAGGAAGAAGTGTTGGAGATGCGGCAGTTCGTCAAGCAATTCGTCGCCAAGGAAGGGCGAGAACCGAACGATGGTCTTCAAAGACGACTCGTAGGATTCTTCTCGGTCCCTCAGCCCGACCGCGGGTCCTAAATACGGGGATATTCACGTTTATGTGAATATCCCGAGAATCTGACGTATCATATTGACGTATGGACACTTTCGGTGCTCTACCTCAGCAAAACGGTTCGGCAGAAAACGTGGACGCTCTCCTCGAGACAATACGCTCGGAGGGCGCTCAGCGCCGAAACTCAACCCGTTGGATCAAGTCCCTCATGGCCCTGGTGTTTGGGGTCTGGATCATCGAGATCGTGGTCGACCTCTTTAGAGGCAAACCCGTGGACTTCGCCGATTTGATCATCTTCGGCACGATCTTTGGCGGCTCCTGTGTTTACGGTCTCACGCCGGGACTCAAAAAGGCGGTTACGGCGGCGGCGTCCCTTTCCGACAAACGATTTCTCGGCGCGATGATCGAGGCCCTCGACGCGGGGGACCCCAAACTAAAGGACACACTAGAGACGTCGGCGGAAGCCCTCCTTCAGCAAGTAGGCCCAGCGGACATCAAGCTTCTTGACGAGTTTCAACTCGACCAACTTGTGAAAGCTCTGAGGATCTCAAAGAATATCGAATTCTGTGTCGCCGCTCTTCGTGCGCTTGGATGCATCGGAACCAATCGCACCCTCCAGAATCTGGAGGTCATGCTCAACGATCCTTTCATTCCCTCAAAGCACCGATCCCGCTTAGAGCCCCATGTTCGTTCCGCCATGGCTGAACTCCGAATCCGACTCGCAAAAGAACGCTACTCCCGTCCAGAAATAACCGCAGAATCGAGCCTCCAGTCAAAGATTGAGAAGCTCGGACAGACCGTTTCACGAGTTGGACAAGAGCTTTCCGTCCCCTTCAATCCACCGATTGAGTCGGACTAGTCCCGATCCGACATCGGGAACGATTCTATGTCGAACGGCTTTGCCCCCCGTTCCGCTCCGAGCAGCAACCGCTAACCGCCAACCCCCCCCCAACCTGACCAGTACATTTACTTGCTGGATTCTTGCGACACCTTTAATCGCGACTGCTTGAACTACCTAGCGTGCGGTTAGCTATCCGGTGTT
This sequence comes from uncultured Armatimonadota bacterium, assembly GCA_903904815.1. GTDB lineage: Bacteria > Armatimonadota > Fimbriimonadia > Fimbriimonadales > Fimbriimonadaceae > Fimbriimonas. The sequence continues at coordinate 19,426 of CAIVDU010000026.1, read as the reverse complement.
CGGGGAGAGCAATCCGTTATCAAGAGTTTTTATGCGAATTTCTAAAGTGCTATCGCTCTCATTTGCCGTCCTTGGCGCGTGTGCGTCGGGGTACGGCCAAATCTACGTCAACCTCTCCTCCTGGGGCGGTTTTCCCTACGACATCGACGGTCAAGGCGGCGGCGGTCCGTTCAACTCAAACATTCTGAGTGGCCCATCGCAGCATGTGATTGCGTCGAACGTCACCCTGTACTGTGATTCCGTGTCACAGCACACTGGAATCCCATCAACGTTCGAGGTAACCGTCGATCTCCTCAACGTGGGCGGCGCCCACGACAGCCTCGATCCGTGGGTGATTAAGAATGGGTTCTCGGAAGCTGCCTCCTGGGGTGGTGGAGCCTTGAGTTCGACCCAGATCACCACCGCCATCCAAGGCGTTATCTGGAACCTGGATGGTCAGATCGCCTCAGGCACAATGACAAGCTCAGACTTGCTCACTGCCCAGTTCGCGAACTACTTGCTGGGCGATACGGTGGCACACGGCACGTACATCACCGGCTACGCCCGATACGATGCCGGCATCAACTACGGCCCCGGAGGCTCGAACGAGGGCCAAACCCAGATCGGCGCTGCTCCCACCCCGGAGCCAACGACTCTGCTCGCGCTCGGACTCCCCCTCGTAGCCCTCGCCCGACGCAGGAAGCTAAACCGAAGCTAAGAAAACTCCCCAGCCCTAAGGGGTGCCTAAATGAGCGAAGGGTGTAACCCTGGAAATCATTTGAACCCTGCGCGTCGTCGACCAACCAAACGTAGCCGCGGCTTCCCGCCGCGGTTCCCCCAGGCCCATCCATTACGCGGCTGCCCCCGACCCCCGAAGGGCGGTCGGTTATGTAATACCCTCTGGCCCATCACTCCACCACTCCGTTGCGGCCAACGGCCGCCTACTCCGCAGCCACAGTCCGCATCCGCCCACAACTCTTGGCCGCCGACCATCGGCTCCCTCGCCCTTCACGAGGGAGAGGGCTGGGGAGAGGGTGAATTCGAACCTGCGTCGCAACGCGACTCATTAGATAATCCCAAATGGCCCTGATCGCTAAAGGGCGGTCGCATAACCCCCGCCGGCTCCATCACCACCACCCCGCGGCGCAATGCCGCTCGGCCAAAGGCTAAAGGCCGCCGCTTTGCGCTAATATCCATCGACAAACCTGCAAGGACCTGGCGTTAAATTGGCACAAACATTCGAGATTCGAAGGGTCGTCGGTGACGAGATGGCGCAAGCCGATCTCCTCTGGCTCCAATCATTCGAGCGTGGCCACCTCCAGAGCCTCGAGGTCCTCCCCAAGTACAACGTCAAATTCGGACCCCGACAGGTGCAGTTCGGCCTTTGGGATAGCGTCGGCATGCAGGCCACGTTCCGCATGTACGATCTCCCCGTCAGATTCGGCACCGACGTGGTCATGCCCGCGACCGTCATCACGTCCCTCTGCTGCGCACCCGCCGCCCGAGGTCGCGGGTACGGCGGCGAAGGCCTCAAATACATGCTGGCCCACATGCGCGAGGCCGGTCAGGTGATCACGATTCTGGCCCCGTTCGATATGGACTACTATCGCCGTTTGGGCTGGGAGTGGGTCCAGACCACCCGAACCAATCGAGTGCCCACCCGTGTCATCCCGGTAGGACCAGAAGCCAACTTCGTCCGCGCCGCAACTGCCTCCGACCGACCCGGTATCCAAGCCGCCTACAAACGTTTCGCCTCCGGCTATCGAGGGATGTCGGTCCGAGACGAAGCCGAATGGGACCTCATCCTCGACAGCACGGAAGAGTGCGCTAGCTACGTTTACGTCTTCGAGATGGAGTCCGAAATCGAAGGCTATCTCGTGGTGAGGGGAGGCAGTATCGACGAGACCTTCCTGCCCGAGTTCATCACCGTAACTCCCCGGGCACTTCGCGGTCTCTTGGGTCTCCTAAACCGGCTACGCTGCCAAACAAGCGTGTTCTGGTGGTACGCCCCAGAAAACGACGGACTGTGGTCCAAGTTCAACCACCGCGAGATAATCACCACCCTCTGGGCCGAATACCTGGGACGAGTCGTCGACGTCCCCGCAGCTCTAAAACTCCTCAAACCCGACAAGGCTCTCACCGGAGAACTAACCCTCGCCATCGAAGACCCCTGCGCCCCCTGGAACCAAGGCACGTGGGCCGTTTCATTCGCCAATGGCGAAGTCTCCGTAAGCCCGACCCCCAAAGAATCTCAGATCAGCATGGACATCCAAGCCTTCTCGCAAGCCTTCTTCGGAGCCTTACCCCTCACAAAACTTCGTGACCAAGAGCGCCTACAAGTAACCACCGACCCCGCGTTCACCGCGCTAAGGAGCCTTCTCGACGGCCCACCCATGTGGTATAACGGCCCGCTCTAAGTTCTGTAGAAATCGTCAAGCCCAAAACGGCTAGGATTTAAATGAGTCGCGAAGCGACTCAGGTCTGTGGTGGAGGTTAGGGGACTCGAACCCCTGACCCTCTGCTTGCAAAGCAGATGCTCTCCCAACTGAGCTAAACCCCCACGCGGAAGATCAATATTATACCAGCGGATTTCAAGATCGCGCTCGGGTCCCGACAGAAAGAGACGCGAAGCCTAAAGCCCGCAGCCCATCGCGTTCAGGCGGCTGGGATAGTAGTCTTCGTCATCCCACTCCTCATGGCGGCTCCGAGACTCTTGAGGGTCCGCCGGCCGGCGCCGAGCCGTGAAATTCTCCCACAACTCGAACACGAGCGGACAAGCCGAACCGCCGGACAATCCCGCCCCGGGAATGGACAACGCCTGAGCCCAAACCGACAAAACCGATTCGGGATCTCTCGAAGTTTCTGATGCCATGGTAATACAATTCTCGGCATTCGCTCGCCGAAGAGCCTCGCGAATCTTGCGGTGATTTCTCGATATCCACGTCGATGCAGAAGATTGATGTTAAGACTTGAACCCACGAAGTTCCCCTAAAAGGGAGTTGTAGGGAATATAGTCTGTGGTACTATAGGGTCGTTAAAGGCCGGCGTTGGATCGGTCAACAGTAAGAAGGCATGGCCGCTTCTCCTTTTGGTGAGAGGCGGTTTTTTTTGTTCCGGGCCTTCTTGCTCTGCTGTGGCGAATGCCTAATACTTGAATGGGCCAGTTGAACCTGGACGAACGCATAGAACACGTGTACAATCGTTCCTGGGATACGCAATAAGCATGGGCTCAACTGCTCGCAAGGATGGGACGATGGGAGTGGTAGGCGGAGGCCTCCGCTTTGGCTTCTTCGTCGTGGTATCCGTGCTCGTCGCCAGCGCCGTGATCTCCATGATCAGCAGCCAGGCAGTACTCCGGGACGCGGCTCTCGTGGACCATTCCGAACAGGTCCTGAATTGCATGGTAGAAGCCTCCGCGCATTTCGCCGAAGAGGAGAGCGCCGCCCGCGGATACGTTTTGACCGGAATTCCCGAGTTCGAACAGGAGTATCGCAGCGGAAAGTCAAAGGTCTACAAGTCGCTTCGTGACATCCAGACGCTGACCCGAGACAAAAGTCAGCAACAAGAAGGCGCCCGTTTCCTTGAGTCGCTCGCGGTTAAGCGGTTCGAGGACTTGGAAGACTCGATTCAACGGCGCAAGCATAACCTGCCCCCTCTTACCCAAAGCGATCCACGCACGAAGGACATGTTGGAAACACGTGTCCAGATTCTCAAGGCGCTTGTCAGCATGCAGTCGGATGAACAACTCACCATGGGTGTGCTCCAGAAGCAATCCAAACAAAGCGTCACATGGGCCTCGACCGGGTTCTGGAGCTCAAGCATCATTGGCTGCCTTGCGCTGACCGGTTTCTTCGTCTACATCGGACGGTATTTCGAGTCGATCAGAGCCTTGAGACAAAGCGAAATGTCGCGGGCCGCTGAACTCGAGGAGCGCGTGCGCGAGCGCACCTTCGAGCTTTCATCAGCCAACAAAGACCTCGAAGCCTTCTCTTACTCGGTTTCCCACGACCTCCGAGCCCCACTACGAGCAATGCACGGTTACGCCTCCATCCTCAAGCGGGAGTCTGGCTCACGGCTCAACGGTGACGATATCCGAATGCTCGATCGGATCCAGTTGAACTGTTCAAAAATGTCCGATCTCATCGAGTCGCTGCTCGCACTTTTCCGGGTTGGAAAGACCGACCTGATGGTCGAAGAAGTCAACTTGTCCTCGCTAGCCGCCGACATCATCCAGGACGTTCAGGCAGACTTCCCGAATGTGCAGTACGAAATCAAAGTCGCATCGAACCTCAAGGTCTATGGAGATGCGCAGATGCTGCGCGTGCTCTTAGTGAACTTGATCGGCAACGCGATGAAGTTCTCGTCCTTGGTGCCCCACCCGCTCATCACCATCAGCCGAGAGGTCTCCAGCGGCGATCAGGTTATTGCGATTCAAGACAATGGCGCCGGCTTCGACCCCAGTCAGTCCGGGCTCCTGTTTGAGCCATTCCAGCGGCTGCATACCGAGAACGAGTTTCCCGGAAACGGTGTCGGTCTCGCGATGTGCCGAAAGATTGTCTCTCGACACCGCGGCAGCATCTGGCTCGAAAGTGAAATGGGCAAGGGAACCACCGTCTATTTCACCCTGGATCTGCTCCGAGAGGCTCGCGAATCCGCCGACATCCGCTCCAAAGCCCTCCCGTTGTAAGTTTGACGGCTACGCCGCCAAGTCCAAGCTCCAGCGCTCCAAACACTCCCGAAGCGCCTGCGGGTCGATCGGCTTGCTAACGTAGTCATCCATGCCCGCCGCAATGCAAGCATCGCGATCCTCTTTCATCGCGTTGGCGGTCATCGCGACCACCTGAGTCTTACGAACTCGAGCGTCGCCGTGCTCACGGATTCTTCGCGTAGCCTCGTAACCATCCATGACCGGCATGTGGCAATCCATAAACACGATGTCGAAGGACTCGGATTCCAATTTCGTGAGAGCTTCCAGACCGTTCGAAGCGATCTCGGCCGTAATCGACCATCGATGCAGGAACCGTGTCGCCACTTTCTGATTGACGAGGTTATCTTCGACCACCAGAACCTTAAGTTCACTGAGGTCCCCTTTGACCGGCAGAGGACCGCTAACCGAGATTTGGGTCGGTTGAAGATCCATGATTCTCAACAACGCGTTCCCGAGCAGGGATTGGCGAACCGGCTTCCCAATGACCTTGGCAAAGAGATCTCGGTGCGTCTCCTCGTTTAGGTGCGCTCCCGAACTTAAGAGCATGAGGGGAATACCGCCGAAGTCCGCGTGTTTTCGTATCTGATGCGCGAGCCCGACGCCATCGACGTCTGGCATGTGCATGTCCAAGATGGCAATCTGAGGCAGCGACTCGACTGCCATCTGGTCCAACAAGCTCATCGCATGGGTTGCGTCGCCAGCCTCGGTTACCAGGCATCCCCATTTCTCAAGCTGAGATCTCAATATCCGCCGATTGACTTCGATGTCGTCCACGATCAAGGTCCGAACACCTCTGAGCCGCTCAAAGCCGGATCGCTTCTCGCTCTCGGCAGCCTTGGGAAGACGGATATCGATCCAGAAGGTGCTGCCCTCTCCCGGTTGGCTCGAAAGTCCAACCGAACCTCCCATCAATTCGGCAAGATGGCGACAGATCGTGAGGCCCAAGCCGGTGCCCCCATACTTGCGAGTCGTACTCCCATCTGCCTGAGTGAAGCCCTCGAAAATCGCCGATTGACGATCCAACGGAATGCCAATTCCGCTGTCCTTCACCGAAACTCGGATGTTGGCCGCATCCTCTTGCCCTGCGCTGAACTCCTCTACGGAAACCAGGATCGTGCCCTTGTCCGAGAACTTAATCGCGTTCGAGATAAGGTTGTTCAGCACCTGTCGGAGTCGTGAAGGGTCCCCCAGAAGGTCTTCGGCGAAGTCCAGCGGAATGTCGGCAACCAGTTCGAGGCCCTTCTCATGGGCGCCAACCGTAAACAACTCGCACGCCTCTTCCACAACCGTGCGCAAGCTGAATGGAATGCTTTCAATTTCGAGTTTCCGGGCCTCAATTTTCGAGAAGTCCAGGATGTCGTTGATCACCGTCAACAGCAGTTCACCGCTACTTCTCAGGGTCGAAACATACTCCCGTTGATCCTCATTCAATGAGGAATCCAACAGCAGGCCGGTCATCCCGATCACCCCGTTGAGCGGCGTCCGGATCTCGTGACTCATGTTGGCCAGAAACTCCGACTTCGTTCGAGCCGCCTCCAGGGCCTGATCGCGCGCCTCCGCGAGGGCCAGCGACTGAACTTGGGCCAAGTGGGTCTGGTCTTCCGCCCTCATCTTTGCCTCTTCCGCCGCCTCCATCTTCTGGTGAGCCAATGCCCGTGCCTCCTCGGCGCGTTGGCACTGCTCCCGATACGCAAGCGTCATGAACTTCAGGTTTCTAGCCCAGAAGCCGGCGACACCCACTTGGGCTGAAGTGATGGTGAAGTGGAAGAAGAGCTTCCAAAACCCAATTCTTGCCTGTTCGAAGAAGTACAGATTCTCGCCGGAGTTTGTGAGGATGGCGAACAGGAGATGTTGGCCGATGATGAACAGGGTCCCTGGCCACATGCTTCGCCAGTCCTGGTAGCAGATCATCACCGTGAAACCCACGAAGAAGAAGAAGTGCATCTCCGCAAGGCCGTGAAATTGATAAATATAGAGCGCGGTAAAGATCTGGAGCGTCAGCCCAGCCGTGCATCGGGCTAAAAAGCTTCCCGGCATCAGCAGACTGGTTCCCCAGAACATGGCGAAGGCGGGGATGCCGACCAGGGCGGCCATCATCCAGGTCCCATAGAATGGGGCAATCGCGAAGGCCAGGAGAAGATGGATAAGGGTGAACCACCGCATGATGCGGTCTCCCCGAAGGTAGATCGGCCGCATCGCCTCCTCAACCTGCTCAGGACTCAACCGCAACATCGGAGCGAGCACGGCCGGGCTCATCGGTTCACCTCAGCCGCCGGGATGGCACACCCATAAGCGATGGTCGCGTTAGCCGGCAGGCTTGGGACAGAGCGATCTGCGACGACGGATTCGAGGACGATACGGGCATATTGGGTGGAGGGCTCAGCGCAGAATCGACTGGAGTTAAAGTTCCCTCGAAAAACGAGTCGGTCGCTTCGATCCAATACCACCGCCTGTGGCGTGGAGTAGACGCCGCAAGCGCGCGCCCACGTACCTCTCGGGTCCAGCAAAACCTCACCGGGAGAATCGAGGCCGTCGGCTCGGTCTGACTCGATCACCTCGATGAACCGCACCGTCTTCCCGAACTGGTGGGCAAGCGCCCAAAGATGATCCTGATTAAATCGAGTGCAACCGCAGTCCGCGCTCGCAAAACAGAGCAGCACCGGACGCCCATCCGGACGCGGCAGTCGTACCTGGATCAACGGCTTCGGAGGCGCATAGTGCTTAGGCTTTGGAGTCGGAAGCGAATACCTGAGATCTTGGGTATAGAATGTCGCTCCGACTAACCCCAGCAAAGTGAGGTTGAGGAATAGGGCCCCAATGAGACGCCGCTGACGAACCCGGGCGGTCACAATCTCGTGAGGGGCGACGGACATACCACTAAGAATCGGCATGCCCGTCTTCGTTTCTCGATGTTTAGGCGGTCAAACCCAGACCTTTTGCTGGCCCCTTGATAGTCTGGGGAACACTAAGCAATTCCCTTAGTGGCGGCTAATACCATGGCATCTGCGAATCGATCGATCTCTTGAACGGTCGAGTAAACGTTGGGAGTCACCCGAATCCCCTTAACTGCCGGGTTATCGATTCCGACCACGAAGATCGAGTGCTTGGCCAGTAGCCAAGCGGACAGATCATTGATCGCAATGCCGTCAATTCCCACGGTCGTGATCGCGCAGGAATGACGCGGATCGAGGTTGGTGGCAAACTTCACTTTCGGCAGGTCTCGAAGTTTGTCCGTCCACCGCTTTCGCAGGTACCTCAGCCTTGCCTCTTTGCGAGACATACCGATCATTTCGTGAAAAGTAAGGGCTTCGGCAATCGCGTTGTGGTTCGCCGCCGGATGAGTTCCGATCTCCTCGAACTTGCGAATATTGGTCGTTTGAGTCTCATTCGAAGCCATGAGGGACCAGACGTCTTTGATGCGCTCCTTGCGAACGTACATGAAGCCCGTTCCGATCGGAGCCATCAGCCACTTGTGGAGCGATGTCGCGTAGAAGTCGCACTCGAGGTCGCGATTGTCGAACTCGTACTGAACGAACGCGTGGGCGCCGTCGATAATCACCGGAATTCCGTGCTTGCGTCCCAATTCAGCGATCTCGCGGACGGGGAAGATCTGACCGTTCAGGAACGAAACCTGGAACACCACGATCATCTTCGTCTTGGGGGTGATCGCATCCTCAATTGGCTTCAGAAGGTCAGTCAGGTGCTTGGTGTTCGAAGGAATCGTCACCTGAACCATCTTCACGCCCTCTCGCCGCTCGCGCTGTTGAATGTCCATGATCACCCTTGGGTAATCAAGGTTTGTGGTCAGGATTTCGTCACCAGCGTGGAGATCGAAGCCCATGATCAGGTTAGCGAGGGATTCGCTTGCGTTGCGCGTGATGGCAATCTCTTCCGCGTCGCAAGCAAAGAGCCGAGCAAGGCCAGATCGAACCGCTTCCACTTCTGGCTCAAGAACGCGCCACATGTAGTTCGATGGCGCCTGATTCGAGAATTCCAGCTGGCGGCGCATCGCCTCCTGGACGACGCGCGGCGACGGGGAGCACCCGCCATTGTTGAAGTTGACCGTATTGTGGTCGAGGGTAAATGCCTGGGTGATTTGGGTCCAGAAGTCTTCGTCCTGGGCGGCAACCTCAGGATGATTGGCGACGCTGCCGACTAATTTTTCGACGATGTCGAGGGTGTCATTCCGGAATGCGGCGGAAACAACCCCCGCCCAGAGAAGCTCACGGCGGGAAACCATGGCGAAGTATAAAGGTTCAGAGTCCAACGCGGGCCCAATCCACTCCGTTTCGAGCCGCCCAGAGTTGAAAAAACCGCAAGGTGGCACAGGGTGAGCTACAAACCACCCTGCAAGTTCGAACTTGCCGCCAACCGCCAACCGCCAACCGCAACCCAAGAAAATCAGCCAACCGCTAGCAGCTAACCCAGAAAATCAGCTAACCACCAACCACCAACCACTAACCACCAACCACTAACCACTAACCACTAACCAAGCAAGATCTTTCCGATCTCCTTCAAAATCGCCTGGTCCTCCGGGGTGATCGAGCCATCCCATTTAGGTCCAATTCCCAGTAGGAAGTTGCCACCCTTCGCATTCGTCGCCTTGATCTCCGCGGCAACCTCAGAAGCCGGTTTAAGGGGTTGGCCCTCGACATACTTCCAGTCGGGGCCTAGGGGGAGGCACGCCTCCCACGCTTCGGGCAATGCCTCGTCAGGAATCTCGCGTTCGGGCGTCACGAAATCCTCAAAGTCGCCGACGGTTCGGTTCGCCACGATGAGCCCAGGCTGAAGTTCTCGGGCCATCGCCACAATCTCCCCCATTCGAATGTCCTCGACGCCCTTGACCCATCCTCCGTCCAGCCACAGGATGTCGACGGGGCCGTAGTTCGTCATCAGCTCCCGAATCTGCGCATGGGTGAATTGAACAAACTGTTCCCAGACCTCTGGGGTGTCCACCGTGTTGGCCCCGCGACGAGTCGGTCGCGGTTCGGGAGCCCAATAGTAGGGACAATGCCAGTCCGGCTTGCTGAAATAAACCGAGATCGCTAAGCCCGCTCTCCGACAGGCGTCAAACAATGCTCGGGTGACGTCCGCGCGCGGATCCAAGTGGAAAGGACACCGATCACCGGTAATCTTGTAGTCGGTGGTCGCCGTGTCCCACATGCAGAAGCCATCGTGATGCTTGGTGGTGAAGCAAACGTACTTCGCTCCCGCTTCGACAAACAGCTTGGCCCACTCGTCCGGATCGAACGCGGTGGGGCTAAAATCGTCGATCAGATTCCAATAGTCGCGTTGAAACCGATCGAGATCTTTGTCTCGCTCGGTCCAACACTTGATCTCATCTCGACGCGACCAATCGTCCTCCGGAACGAGCGGCCAGCTCTCGCAGCAGTCCCAGAAGGAATAGAGGCCCCAGTGGAGGATCACGCCAAAACGAAGGCTTTGAAACCATTCGAGACGTTTTTGAAGCCACTCCGGCTTCGTTTGAGTTGTGGTCGTCGAATGGGCAAGGACGTCTTGGCGCATCGCCCCCTATTTTAGACTGAGATCTCGATACTGGATCTTCGTGAGTTCCCCGTTGGTGTGACTCAAAGCGATCGGACCAACCAGAACCTTCCCTTGGAGCCCAATCGCCGACTTCTCTCCGACTTTCGAGCCATTCACGTAGAACAGCAACGTAGACCCACGTCGGGAAATCCGAAGTTTAGAGCCCGGCAAAGGGGTCTTCGGGGCGTCCGAAGCCGAGATTTCGCCTTTGTCCTCACTGCGAACGCCGATCTGGGTGCCTCCATTCGGAAACACCGATAGGAGCGCAGTGGCGGCGTCTGGGCTCAGCGAACTTCGGACCATCAGACCCGCTTTGGTGTAGCCCTGGGTGTCTTCAACCGCCTGAAGGGTCACTTCGAGGTCGAAATCGCCATCGGCTGCCTGATGAAGAAACCGGAACTGGTCCGAGGATCCCCAAATATCGTCTCCGCCACCATAAAGATCGAAGGACGTTCCGTGCACCTCGAGTCCGCCCTTTAGCGCTCCGCCGACGTCGGAACTGGTCCAGCCCGGAAGGACATCGTCCTTCGGCGCCACCGTGCGAGGAGTCTCTTCTTTGGGCAGCGGCTTTAGCGCCGGGTGCTCTAGGGTCAAATCTTGCCGAAGCTCTTCGTACGGCATCAACTTCTGGGTCGCAAACGACTTGAAGTAGTCCTCGATGTCCGACTCGCTACCATTCTCGAAATCGACCGACCGAGCCGGGCCTTCATTCGTGAACATGCCCCACGACCCGCCGTCTACGCCCCCGCTTCCCGTGATCACCTTGTAGCTCCACATGGTAGTGAGCCACCCATAGGACGCGTGAGCATCGAAGAATCGGCGCATCATCGACGCGCCTCCCGACTTCGAAATCACCACGTTCATCTCTCCGACCAAGAACGGCACATTGAGGTCTTTAACCTTCTTGGCCACCGACTTAAGCCGATTGAGATGACTGATATTCGACTTGATTCGCTCCGCGTCGCCGAACAGACCTGGGTAGTAGTGCATCTGGAAGCCGACATTGTGCCAGCCGTTAACCTTTGGGTCTCCGAAGTGATCGAAATTATCCGTCGCCCCGTGAGCAAAGATAAGGGTTTCGGGGTCAACCGATCGAATCGCCACATAAGCCTTCTTGAATACCGACACGACTTCGGGCTTCGTGCCGCCGTACGGCTCGTTCATCGGGTCGTACCCGATGACATTGTTGCGTCCGCGGAAGTGCTGGGCGATTTGCCGCCACAGCCAGGCCATCCGATCCTGATTCTCGGGAACGCTCCACAATTTGTTCTGGCCAGATCGACCGGTGTGGTCGTTAAGAGTCTGGCCACCTTGAACTCCGTGCAGGTCGAGAATGACGTACAGCCCGTGCCGGTCCGCTTCGCTGACCGCCTTGTCCAACCAGTAGAACGCGTCCGATCTCAGTTGCTTCGGACGGTCATCGTCTTCCAGTAGCCGATAGTTGAAAGGCACCCGGACGAGATTGAAGTGATAAGTCTGGATGTTCTTCCAGTCTCTCTCGGTCATCCACGAGCTTCGAAAGACATTCATCAGTCGCAAGTCTTCCGCCGAACCGAATCGTCGACTTAGGGTCTGTTCAAGACTCCACTGATCTTTCGGAACGTTTTTCTGACCCTCAATACCAAACATCCAAAACTCATTGACGAGCCAGTTGCCAACGTTGCAACCCTTCAGAAGGACCGGTTTGCCCGAAGGATCGACGAAGTCGGCGCCATGAACGGAGAGTCGCGGCAGCCCTGCCTGTAGCATCACAGTCGCTGTGATTAAAGGAATTATCATGCTCAAAAGAACATTACCTTCAATCAGATCGGGGTGTTGATGAGCGGGCTGCCCGGTGTTCAGTCGAGCGGTAGGCCAGAGAACTTCTTGACTTCGCGAAGGGACAGAATCGAGTGAATAGCCATCACTCCCGGCAAGTTTCGAAGCACCGCCGTGAATCGGCCGTAATCGTCAAGGTCCTTTGCCACGACCTGCAGGATGTAGTCCACCTCGCCGGTCACGTTATGGCAGGTCAGAATCTGAGGAATGGACTCCACCGCGGATTCAAATTCGCGAGACAGCTCCGTGTCATGGGTCGAGAACTTCACCTCGACAAACGCGAAAACGCCTAGCCCCAGCTTTCTTCGATCCAAGTTGGCCGAATAGGTGGAGATAATCCCATCGGTTTCAAGCCGCTTGATGCGACGCCAACAGGGCGTCTCGCTGAGCCCAACTTCTTCGGCAAGCCTCGAGTTGGAGGCTCTCCCGTCGAGCTGTAGCCGCTCCAAAATGGCGCGGTCTAGTTCGTCAAGACGCTCTACGGAAGATTCTTCCTTCATATCGTGATTATAGGGCAGGAGTCTCTAAGAATGGTGGCTTTCTTAGGATAAATGGCAAGGTTCTTCAACTGTAGAAGAGGGAAAATAAAACCGATAGGTACGGAATGGAGAACGGCAAGAAAGGATTCAGCACTCGGTCGATACACCACGGGTACGACCCGTACGCAGGCGTCGGCTCCTTGACCCCTCCGGTCTATATGAGTTCTACGTTTGCCTTTCCAACGGTGGAAGATGGGGGCGCTCGGTTCAGCGGTGAACAGGCCGGGTACGTGTACGGAAGGCTCGGGAATCCTACGACCGCTCTGCTCGAAGCGAGGTTGGCCGATCTTGAAGGAGGAGAGGCAGCTGTCGTGACCTCCAGCGGGCAAGGAGCAACTACCACTCTCCTCTACACCATACTCGAATCGGGCGATGAGCTGATCGTCGATCAAACACTTTATGGATGCACTTACGCGTTTATGCATCGCGGCCTTGCCAAGATGAACATCCGCGTCAAGCACGTCGATCTCACCGACCCCGTTGCCCTCGTAGGCGCTATTGGACCCAACACGAGAGGCATCTTCTTCGAGACTCCGGCCAATCCCAATCTCCGGGTCGTCGATATCGAAGCGATCTGCCGGATCGCCAAAGCCCGAGGACTCTGGACCGCCGTGGACAATACGTACGCGACACCGTATCTTCAGCGCCCCATCGAACTCGGGGCAGACTACGTGGTTCATTCGGCGACCAAGTATTTGGGTGGCCATGGAGACCTGTTGGCGGGCGCGATCATCGGACCCCGAGACGTCATGAACGAGGTTCGCAATTTTGGGCTCAAAGACATGACCGGAGCCGTTCTCTCTTCTCAAGACGCCCACCTCGTTCTTCGAGGCATCAAAACGCTTGCCGTGCGAATGGATCGTCATTGCGACAACGCGGAAGCGGTCGTCGCCTTTCTGGCCACTCACCCCAAAGTCGTTCACATTGACTACCCGGGATACGCCAAGTCGGTCGGCTATTGTGTAGCCCAAAGACAAATGAAGCGACCAGGCGCGATGATGGCGATCGAAGTGGTCGGAGGGTTTGAGGGCGGGAAGAGAATGCTAAACGCCCTCGAAGTCTTCATCCGGGCCGTAAGTCTAGGTGATTGCGAAAGCTTGGCCCAACATCCCGCTTCGATGACCCACTCGTTCTACACCAAGGAAGAACGGGAACTGCACCTCATTAGCGAGGGCCTCGTCCGCCTTTCCGTAGGTCTGGAAGACAAGGAAGACTTAATCGCCGATCTCAAACAAGCCCTCGATCGCGTGTGACGGCAACCCGCATAAGAACTGGTGGCCCTTTGCATCAGCGCACCCTCTGGATTCGGATCTCCAAGTGCTTACGACTTCGGAAAGGGACGGAAATCGAAAAGGTTGCGCCAGCAGGGCAGCGAGCAGGCATTGTAGCTGTGCCGGCGGCATTTGAATTGTCCCCCTCGCCCGCAGCGAAGCGTGCGCGGGAGAGGGCGGGGAGAGGGTCAATCGAACCTGAAAAAGTCCATCTGGACCCGGCGCATTGCATCTAAATGAACCGCATTGGCGCGGGCAGAGGGCCAATGCGAAACTATTAGCGATGCGAAGTTCTCATTTCTGAGAAACTTCGCCCCAGCTCCGAGTCACGAGTCGGGCTCGCTCAGCGTCCGGCCTTTTCGACTCCTAACCCGACATCGATGCCCTGTCCGCCCGTCGTCTGGTGGCAATGCACTGCAATCGTCACTTGCGCCCCCGGTTTCAACTGTTTCAACGCTTCCGCCGAAATGTCGAGGACGGCGTAGTCGTTGTAATAGCCTGGCTCGTTGGCCGCGACAACACCGTTGAAATACACCTCGGCATCCTCGTCGTGATACACCAACAGCTTCAACTTGGAGACGTCCACGTTGGGAACGGTGAAACTTCGTCGAATCCAGATGTCGCTGGATGTCCACTGCGTTCCGACCACCGCGCTAGGGGTTCCCTCAGAGGCAAACCCAGCCGGACCCTGTTTCCATGCGTTGTCATCGAATCCGACCGACGTCCAATTGTTCGCCGGCTGCTCAAGGCTGTACTTCCAGACCAACTTCTTGGTTCTGGCCGTGGGAACGACTTCCGAAATCACCGGAGGGGTCGGAAGCGGCGCCCAACTGGTGACCTTCACGTGATCCTGGCTTGCCCAATTTTTCCAAACCGAACGGTCAGAGAGCATTCGAATGAAGAAGCCTCCCACCACCGGGCGTGCGTGCATTCCGCCGCTCTTCACGTCGTCGGTGACGTAGGAGTCGGCGATCGGATCTCGGGTCGTCGTTTCGTTCAGGTACCGATAGGTCGGTGCGATGAGCGTTTCGAAATCCGCCTGGTTCTCGGCCATCGTCGCACTCCAAATCGACCAATCCGTCTTGGTCAAGTGGGTTCGAGAGTCGAGCGGGAATCCGTAGGGAAGCAGTGCGCTCTTGTAGAACGCGATCTCCTTACGAGCCACCGAATCCGGGAAAACGTTGAGTCCCAGAATCTTGTCCCAGACCAGGTTGTACTTTTGACTCCAGGTGTTGGGTTGGTCGAACGCGAGCAGCGACTTGTCGCCGCCGTCGGCGGTCTTCACCCAGTGGGCGGCATCGACCTTGGCCAAGTCGGCGTACTTCTTCGCGTTTGCTTCGTCACCCTTCAGGTGGCACAGGTCACCGTAAGCGGCAAGAGCCAAGATCGCTTTCACGGAGAGGTTTGCGTTGTGCGCAAGATGACCCATGAAGTCGTCCGTGCAAAGCTGATCCTCAGGGTCTAGACCGTACTTCTCCAAGTAGTTGGCCCACTGCGTGAGCTGGGGCCAGTACCGCTCGGCGAATTTGGAATTGCCTTCAATCTGGGCAATCGCATCCGTCAGGATGATCATGTTGCCGCTCTCTTCGACCGGCATGCCTTCGCCGCCATCGTCGCGACCAAACGCGAGCGGGTAGGTCCCTAGGTCATGCGGGGCGTTCGGGAATTTCCAGTGAGACGACGCCGCGTAGTCGAAGTTGGAAACCAGGGACGCCTTGGCCAAGGTGGGGCTCAAGAGCAGGAAAATGGGATCCATCGGGAAGATCACGTCTACCGTTGCCAAGTCGCCGTTGCTGGTGTTCTCTTTCGTGAACAGGAGCGGCTGCTTCTTGGCGTCGGCGGCTATTCCGTTTGCCGCCAGGCATTCGCGGTAGGAAAGGGCCACGATCTGGGCGTATTTGGCCCCACCCAATTGGGTGGCATCCGCCGTTAACTTCGCATCGAATTTGGCGCTTCGCGCCACGAGCTTGTCGTAGTCTCTCTCCGCCGCTTGGAACAGGTCGCTCGGTTTAGCGCCGTTTCGCCTCCAGTAGGGAGCCAGCTTCTTTCCAAAGTAATCGATGGAGTAGATCTCGTCATATCCGACCATCAAATGTCGCGATATCGCGGTGGATCCCACCGAGCCCAATGAGAACGAGTAACCGAGGACTGGCTCATCGTCGTTGGACGCGCGGGGCTGGCGGGTATCCATCGAGCTGGGTACCGCTCCCGTCGCAATAAAGGAATTCAGCAGTGCCTTGCTTCCCCCAATGGCCGATTTCGCCTGATCGGTTCGGGCGACCGCGTAAGCGTAGCCCCAGTCGATTCGGGTGTCGTCTCCCGCTGGGCGCAGATAAGTCTGAGCCTCGGTTCCAGTCTTGAGAGCGGTCAGAGGTCCGAAGCTCTCCTGGCTCCAAGTCACCTTTTGGGTTTCCGTCTCCACCGTCAGCTGAGCGCTCGTCCCGTCGAAAATCTCGACTTCATGGCTCGAACGGTCGATGCTCGCCACCGTCCAGGTGAGATAGGTCACCGGGCGCGTCAGCACCTCGAGGTCGTCTGGCAGCGCCGGAGTCAGGAACGAGAGAGTTACTCTGACCTTGTCATTGGCAAACTCGTACGTGCTCTTGGTCGGTGTCACCACCAGACTCGTCTGGTTGAGGGCCGGGACACTCAGCGGTTGGTTGCCCATCAGCCGATATGCCACGCCGTCCACTCGGACCAGGCTGGTCAATGGGTGGGGGCGGCGAGTCCAGTGTCGTGTGACGTCGTCGGTCAGTCGATCTGCCTCCGACCAAATGCTGAGGTAAGGATCGCTGGTCACGAGCGGAACCGCTGGCGGCCTAAATTGAGGAGTCTGCTGTGCGTGTCCGGTTGCAGACCAGGCGCTGAGCGCCGCGCCTGCAAAAGCGAGGGTATGAATGGCCCGTCTTTGTCTTGAGTTCATCTTGATATGTGGGTCTGGGCTTCTGGCCCGACTCTGCCGTCTGGTTATTTGAAATGAGTCGATGAATCGCCGTCGCCCGAGGGCGACCGCGAAAGGGTTTTAAGAATTAAGCCACCGTTCCCGGCTTTCGATAGCCATGACCTGGCTGAGCTCGCGTCGTTGAAATCTTTTCGTGGATCGCTGCGAAGGCTTCTGGCGATGCCTTCGGCTTCCGGTCGTAAGTCAGGAGCCCATTGGCTTCCTGCTCCACGTCCGTAAGCTGGGTGTAACAGAACCCCACCACGAAGGGAACCGAGGCAATGCCTTCCATCAGCTCGGCATACATCGCAACCAGGGCTTCGTCGGTTTGGATGACCCCGTACGATGAGTACAACGAGTCCCACTTTTCCTGCGGGAGGTCGGCCGGAATACTCAGGTAGCCGCCCACCTCGGTCAGGAGCACCGGTTGTCCACGATACGCGGCGCCCTTCGCCAGATAATGCATCGGGTGATCGCCTTGCGTGTACATCTGCATCGGGCCGCCATTCACGGTTGCTTCGTACCGGGCCGCCAACGCCTTGCCCGTCTTGCAATAGTCGTGGAGCGTGTACATGTCGCCCGTGTCTCCATGCTCCCAGCCATCGTTGTCCACAACCGGGCGGGTGCCGTCGAGGAGTCTTGTGAGAGTGACCAGCTTCTCCATCAGAGCGATCTGCTCCGGGTTTCCGGACCTCAGATAGGGAACTCCCCAACTCTCGTTGATCGGCACCCACGTCACCACGCTGGGGTGGCTTCGATCGCGAAGGACTGCCCGTTGCCATTCACTAGTCAAACGTGAAGCGCCGTCTGTCGACCAGGCAAACGCATTGGCCATCTCGCCCCAAACCAAGAGTCCCAGCTTGTCGCACCAGTAGTGCCACCGAGGGTCTTCCACTTTCTGGTGCTTCCGGGCCCCGTTGAATCCAAGCTTCTTGCACCACTCAACATCCTCGCGGATGGCATCGTCGCTCGGGGGAGTGATTCCCGAGTTCGGCCAGTAGCCCTGATCGAGCACCATTTTCAGATAGTAGGGCTCGCCGTTGAGATAGAACTGACCATCCCGCGCTTCAGCCGACCGGAAGCCGGTGTAACTGAAGAGGATGTCCCGCTCCCTGTCTCCGTCGAGCAGGGATGCCTTCACGTCGTAAAGGAACGGGCTCTCCGGCGACCATCTCTTCGCTTCGATGAGAGGGACGAGAACGGTGGCAACGCCATTCCGAACCTTCGCTTCATGAGTCGCGACGACCGTCTCCCCATCGGAAAGTTCGATGCTCACTCTCGCCCCGTCGAACGGAGACTTAATCGTCGCTCGCACCGTCAGTAGGTCAGGTTCAGCGCCCAGTCCAAGGTCGGTCGCCAGGTACAGGTCTTCGATTCGAGCTTTGGAGACCGGCTCCAGCCAAACGCTCTGCCAAATTCCCGACGTGCAGTAGTAGAAGATGCTGGCCGGCGCCCCGGAAATCGCCTGCTTGCCACGCGGAATCGTCGGGTCCTGGGGATCTTCCACCCGAAGCACGACTCGGTTGCCCCCCGGCTTGGCGAGCGCCGTAATGTCGAAGCTGAAAGAGACGTGCCCTCCCTCATTTCGCCCCACCTCTACGCCATTAATCCACACAATGCATCGGTAATCGACCGCGCCAAAGTGCAGCAGGAGAGCCTGATCATCCCCCAGCCAATTGTCCGGGACATCAAACTCGCGGCCGTACCAAATGATCTCGTGGACTCCCTTTTCGCCAATTCCCGATAGCTCGTGTTGGTAAGTGAAGGGAACCGTGATGGAGCGATGGAAGGTGCGTCCATCAAACCAGTTCTGGTCGAGCCCACGTCGTTCATGGTCGGTAGAGAACTCCCACGCGCCGTTGAGACATTCCCAGGTCGGCCGATACATGTCGGGTCGAGGGTGCTCACTACGTGGGATCGAGATGGAGGGATCGTTATTCATGAGAATTGGGCTTAGGTGAGGGAATCGGAAGAATTTAGGTCGGCGGTGCTTGGTCCAAACATGCGCGGACCTTCGACGGGGCGCGGTGAGCAATGAAGGCGCATCAAGAGATCCTGGGTGTAGTTGCCGAATCCGGAACCGAACAGATTGAAACCGCCCTGGTGTCGGGCGTCGGGCTTCACTCCAATCCGCACCGTGATCGGTTGGCCGGGCGTCAAAAGGGTCCGGTCTATCCCCACCGACGACATGGCTTGCCCATCGATTTGCGACCCTTCCCGGGAGATGGTCCAGCGTTTCAACATGCCGTGCTGGGTCATTCCCGCCAGCCACCACTCCGGGTTTTGAACGCCGCGCTTCGCCCCGAGGTCTCCGGGCGAAGTCCAAGTGCCAATGTCAACTCCGTTGATCCAAACCGTGATGTCCGAGGGCCAATCTTCGTTGTAGCTCGGCGCTTCGCTGCAGATCTCCATCAGAAGGTCCAAGCGATCGATGTTCACCGTCGTGGGTAGGTGACAGGGGAAGACGTACTCCACGAATCCTCCCGACATCCAAAGAATCTGGGCCTTACCCCGGTCCGGTTCAAAGAACGCTTGAGGCTGGTCCATGTAGCCAATGAACCCTTCTCGACTTGCAAGCCCGCACGGGGCTTGAGCGTGGGCAAAGGTGTACATGCCGATGGGC